>NZ_JBICUP010000005.1:38478-148754 GCF_043198215.1 Micromonospora sp. NPDC048830 | reverse complement strand
GGTGCCGCGCGCCCGGCGGTGCCGCGCGCCCGGCGGTGCCGCGCGCCCGGCGGTGCCGCGCGCCCGGCGCGGCCTGTCACGGGTGCGGCCAGCGGGGCGGGTGAGAGGGGAATCCTTCTCTTCCGAAAACGTCAAGAAGGCGCGCTTCCTCCCCCGGGGTTGCCGCGGCGGGGGGCGGCAGCGGTAGCGTGTTCACCCGTGACCCTCGCCTCGTCGATCCCCCAGGCGGCCCTGCCCAGCCCCACCACCGCCGTCTGGCAGCTCGGACCGCTGCCGGTCCGGGCGTACGCGCTCTGCATCATCGTCGGCATCGTGGTGGCCTGCGTGGTCACCGAACGCCGGCTGCGCCGGCGTGGGGTCGCCCCCGGCGCGGTGCTCGACATCGCGGTCTGGGCCGTGCCGGCCGGCATCGTCGGCGCCCGGCTCTACCACGTGATCACCTCCCCGGAGAAATACTTCGGCGCTGGTGGCGAGCCGCTCAAGGCGTTCGCCGTCTGGGAGGGCGGTCTCGGCATCTGGGGCGCGGTGGCCGGGGGCGCGCTCGGCGCGTGGTTCGCCGCCCGGCAGCTCGGCATCCCGTTCGCCGTGCTGGCCGACGCGGCCGCCCCCGGGCTGCCGCTGGCGCAGGCCGTCGGCCGGCTCGGCAACTGGTTCAACAACGAGCTGTACGGCGGCCGGACGAGCCTGCCGTGGGGGCTGGAGGTCCACGACATGGACCCGCGCAACCCCGGCCACGCCAAGGTCGTCGACGGGGAGCCGGTGCTGCTGACCGGGCTCTACCACCCGACGTTCCTGTACGAGGCGCTGTGGAACGTCGGCGTCGCCGTCCTCGTTCTCCTCCTCGACCGGCGGGTGCGCCTCGGCCGGGGCCGGGCGTTCGCCCTCTACGTGATGGGCTACACCGCCGGCCGGTTCTGGATCGAGCTGATGCGCGTCGACGAGGCCAACCACATTCTCGGCCTGCGGCTGAACGTCTGGACCGCCGCCCTGGTCTTCGCCGCCGCGCTGGTCTACTTCCTGCGGGTCCGCGGCCCCCGGGAGTACCTGGTTCCGATCGGCGGGGCCACCGCCGCCCCGGCCACCACCGGCGGCGGCGACGTCTCCCAGCTCGACCTCTCGCAGCGCGAGTCGGGGGCGAAGCAGGCCGCGCCCGAGGGCTACCGGGTGGTCGACGAGGAGCGGTTCCGCGCGTACCAGGAGACCGGCGCCCTGCCGGAGGAGTCGGCGGCCGACGACGGCGAGCCCGGTGCCGACGACGCGCCGGCCGGCGCCGAGCCGCCGGCCGACGAGCAGGCCGGCGCCGCCGGCACCCGCGCCGGCGACCGCGAGAGCTGAGCGGGGAGCCTTCGGCATGCGTACGGCGGTGGTGGTCGGCGCCGGGGTCGGCGGCCTCGCGGTCGCCGGTGCGCTGGCCCGGTCCGGCTGGCAGGTGACCCTCCTGGAGCGCGCCGACCGGGTCCGGCCGGACCCGACGGCGGTCGTGCTCTGGCCCAACGGGGTACGCGCGCTGCACGCCCTCGGCCTCGGCGCCGGGCTCGCCGCGATCGCCACCCCGCTGCCTGACGGCGGGGTGCGCCGCCCCGACGGGCACTGGCTGGTCCAGCCCCGCCCGACCCCCGCCGACCGGATGCCCGTGGTGGTGCACCGGGAGGATCTGCACGACGCGCTGATCGCCGGCCTCGGCGACCGGGTGGAGTTGCGCACGGGCGTGACGGTGCGCACGGCGAGCGCCGAGCCGGGGGAGCGGCCCTCGGTCTCCGACGGCCGGCAGCGCTTCGCGGCCGACCTGGTGGTCGCCGCCGACGGCACCGACAGCGAGATCCGGCGGCGGTTGGCCCCCGAGTCCCGGGTGGTCAGCTCCGGCTGCGCCGCCTGGCGGGCCGTGATCCCCTGGTACCGGGCGCCCCGACTCCCGGCCGACCGGTCCGTCGGTGGGGAGGTCCTGGGCGCCGGGTACCGGTTCGTGGCCGCCTCGCTGGGCGAGCGGGGCTCGTCCGGCGGGTCGAGCCGGGGCGGCATCTACTGGGTGGCCACCGCCGCCGGGGCGCCCCGGCCGGAGCCGCCGGAGACCCAGCTCGCCCTGCTGCGCCGCTGGTACGCCGACTGGCCCGCGCCGATCGGCGATCTGCTCGACGCCACCGACCCGGGCGACCTGGTCCAGCAGGAGATCCGCGAGCTGCGCCCGCTGCCCCGGTCGTACGGCTTCCCGGCCGGGCCGGGCGGGGTGGTGCTGCTCGGCGACGCCGCCCACGCCATGCCGCCGCACCTCGGCCAGGGCACCTGCCTCGCCTTCGAGGACGCGGCCACGCTGGCCTCGCTGCTGCGCGAGTCCCGGCTCCCGGACGCCGTCGTCGCGTACGACCGCCTGCGCCGGCCCCGGGCGGCCACCGTGGTCCGGCAGACCCGCCGGATGTCGGCGGTGCTCCAGGCCCGTGGCCGGCTCGCCCTGCGGGCCCGCGACGCGGCCCTCGGCACGATCAGCCCCCGCCTGCTGTCCACCGCCGCCGCCTCCGCCGCGGCCTGGCGCCCCCCGTCCTGACCGGCCTCGGCGCCCGGTGCTGCCCGGCCTCGGCGCCCGGTGCTGCCCGGCCTCGGCGCCCGGTGCTGCCCGGCCTCGGCGCCCGGTGCTGCCCGGCCTCGGCGCCCGGTGCTGCCCGGCCCCGGCGCCCGGTGCTGCCCGGCCCCGGCGCCCGGTGCTGCCCGGCCCAGCCAGCCCCTCCGGACTGGCCGGCTCTTCCGCGCGAGCGTTGGCAGTTCAGGTACTCGACACGCCGGAAGATGTGCCCGCCAGCCGTCAAGGATCGTGGCCGTGAGCGCGCCCGATCGGGTGGCGCGGCCCGATCGCGTGGTGGTGTCCGATCGGGTGGCGGTGTCCGATTGGGTGGCGGTGTCCTGTAGCCGTCCGTCCTCGGCGGCGGTCAGTTGACGAGGGCGGCCGGCTCGGCGATGCAGGCCGTGCCGACGCGGCGGAAGCCGACCCGCAGGTAGACGCGGGCGATCTCCTCGCTGCCGGCGGAGAGGAAGACCAGGTCGGTGCCGGCGGCCCGCAGCTCGTGCGCCAGTGTGGCGGTGACGGCCGCGCCCAGGCCGCGGCGGCGGGCGGACGGCAGGGTGGCCACCCCGGCGATCTCCGCGACGTCCCCGACCCGCATCGCCATCCCGCTGGCCAGCGCCCCCTCGGCGGCTGTCTCGGCCAGCACCGACAGCCGCCGGCCGTCGGCGATCCGGTCGCGCTCCTCGGCCAGCGCCGCCACGTCCAGTCCGGTGATCGCCGCGTCCCGCTGCGCCGGGCCGGCCTCGCCCCGCGCGGTCCCGGCGGCGGAGAAGCCGACCGCGGCGACGGCCCGCCGGACGGCCACGTCCGTGGCGAAGCCGGGCGCGGCCGCGTCCAGCAGCCGCACCGGCACGTCGGTGAAGTCCGCCGGATCGGCCAGCGCGTCCGGGTCGAGCACCATCAGCGGCGCCTCCAGCACGGCCAGCCCCGCCGCGCGGGCCACCGTGAGCAGTTCCGGGTTGCGCTCGTGCACCCACTCGAACGCCTCCGGCAGGCCCAGCTCCCGCTGCCGGGCCCGGACGGCGGCCACGTCCGCGACGGACGCCGTCCGGCCGTCGCCCGGCCGGGGCCGTGCGTAGAACGGCCAGCCGGCTCCCTCCCGGACGAACAGGACCAGGGGGCCGTGTTCCTCCGCGCGGGCACAGTCCCGGGGCAACCCGTCGTAGAAACGCTCCAACCGGTCGAACGTCTCACTCGTCTCAACGCGTACGTGATCCACGGCGCGAGACTATCGTTCCCAGGATCTGGAAGTGTGATCAATCTGAACTGGCCTTGCGGAGCAACCCCTAACGTAGACTCAATCAAACCCCCAAGGGCCGACGTCGTCCCGACCATGATCCAACCTGAGTGACGACAGGAGGCCCGGTGGCCTTTCCGTACCCTCACACCCAGCAGTCGGCCCCGCCCGCGACCGGCCTCTACGACCCGGCGAACGAGCACGACGCGTGCGGGGTGGCGTTCGTGGCGGACCTGTACGGCCGGCGCTCCCACGCCGTGGTCGCCAACGGGCTCGGCGCCCTGCTCCGGCTGGACCATCGGGGTGCCCGGGGCGCGGAGCACAACACCGGCGACGGCGCGGGGATCATGATCCAGGTGCCGGACGCGTACCTGCGCGCGGTGGTCGACTTCCCGCTGCCGCCCGCCGGCGCGTACGCCACCGGCCTGGTCTTCCTGCCCGACGACGACGCGGACGAGGCGCGGGCCCGGCGGGTGCTGGAGAAGTACGCCCTGGTCGAGGGCGCCGACATCCTCGGTTGGCGGGACGTGCCCACCGACCCGAGCGACCTCGGCGAGACCGCGCTCGCCGCGCTGCCCCGCATCCGGCAGCTCTTCCTCGCCGCGCACCGGCTCACCGACTCCCCGGCCGGCCCGGCCGGCTCGCCGCTGACCGGGATCGACCTGGACCGGGTGGCGTTCTGCGTGCGCAAGCAGGCCGAGCGGGAGAGCGCCGAGCGGGGCGTGCCGGCGTACTTCCCGTCGCTGTCGAGCCGGACCATGGTCTACAAGGGGATGCTCACCCCCGACCAGCTGCCGGCGTTCTTCCCGGACCTCACCGACGAGCGGGTGGTCAGCGCGATCGCGCTGGTGCACTCGCGGTTCTCCACGAACACGTTCCCGTCCTGGCCGCTGGCCCACCCGTACCGGTTCATCGCCCACAACGGCGAGATCAACACGATCCGCGGCAACCGGAACTGGATGCAGGCCCGCGAGGCGCTGCTGCGCTCCCCGGAGCTACCCGGCAACATCCGCCGGGTCTTCCCGGTCTGCACCCCGGCCGCCTCCGACTCGGCGAACTTCGACGAGGTCCTGGAGCTGCTGCACCTGGCCGGCCGGAGCCTGCCGCACGCGGTGCTGATGATGATCCCCGAGGCGTGGGAGAACGACCCGGACATGCGCGCCGACAAGCGCGCCTTCTACCGGTTCCACGCCAGCCTGATGGAGCCGTGGGACGGGCCGGCGTCCGTGGCCTTCACCGACGGCGAGGTCGTCGGCGCGGTGCTCGACCGCAACGGGCTGCGCCCGGGCCGCTGGTGGCGCACCGCCGACGGGCTCGTGGTGCTCGGCAGCGAGGCGGGCGTGCTCGACCTCGACCCGGCGACCGTGGTCGCCAAGGGCCGGCTCCAGCCGGGCCGGATGTTCCTCGTCGACACCGTCGCCGGCCGGATCGTCTCCGACGACGAGATCAAGACCGAGCTGGCCGCCGCCGAGCCGTACGAGGAGTGGCTGCACGCCGGGCTGATCGAGCTGACCGACCTGCCGGCCCGCGAGCACATCGTCTACACCCACGACTCGGTACGCCGCCGGCAGCAGACCTTCGGCTACACGGAGGAGGAGCTGAAGATCCTCCTCGCCCCCATGGCCCGCACCGGCGCCGAGCCGATCGGCTCGATGGGCACCGACACCCCGATCTCCCCGCTGTCCACCCGGCCGCGGCTGCTCTACGACTACTTCCACCAGCTGTTCGCCCAGGTCACCAACCCGCCGCTGGACGCCATCCGCGAGGAGCTGGTGACCAGCCTGGCGTCCACGATCGGCCCGGAGGGCAACCTGCTGGACCCGGGCCCGGCGAGCTGCCGGCAGATCGTGCTGCCGTACCCGGTGATCGACAACGACGAGCTGGCCAAGATCCTCTCCATCGACGAGGACGGCGACCTGCCCGACTTCAAGGCCGTGCGGGTGTCCGGGCTCTACCGCATCCGCGAGGGCGCCGCCGGCATCAAGGCCCGGCTCACCGAGATCTGCCGGCACGTCTCCGAGGCGATCGAGGACGGCGTGCGCATCCTGGTGCTGTCCGACCGGGACTCCAACGCCGACCTCGCCCCGATCCCGTCGCTGCTGCTCACCGCCGCCGTGCACCAGCACCTCGTGCGGGAGCAGACCCGCACCCAGGTGGCGCTGGTCGTGGAGTCGGGGGACTGCCGTGAGGTGCACCACGCGGCGGTGCTCATCGGGTACGGCGCCGCGGCCGTCAACCCCTACCTCGCGTTCGAGTCGGTCGAGGACATGATCGCCACGGGCGCGCTGGTCGGGGTGGAGCGGGACAAGGCGGTGCGCAACTACGTCAAGGGCCTCGGCAAGGGCGTCCTGAAGATCATGTCCAAGATGGGCATCTCCACCGTGTCGTCGTACTGCGGGGCGCAGGTGTTCGAGGCCGTCGGCCTGGACGCCCGCCTCGTCGAGCGGTACTTCCGGGGCACCCCCAGCACCATCGGCGGCATCGGGCTCGACGGCGTCCACGCCGAGGTGGCCGCCCGCCACGCCCTGGCCTGGCCGGCGCCGGGCGCGCAGGCGTCCGACCGGCTGGAGGTCGGCGGCGAGTACCAGTGGCGCCGCGAGGGCGAGCTGCACCTGTTCAACCCGGAGACGGTCTTCCTGCTCCAGCACGCCACCCGCAGCCGGCAGTACGAGGTGTTCCGGCAGTACACCGCGAAGGTGGACGAGCTGGCCGCGCAGGCGGGCTCGCTGCGCGGGCTGTTCACCCTGCGCACCGGGGTCCGCCCGCCCGTCCCGCTGGACGAGGTCGAGCCGGCCGCCGAGATCGTCAAGCGGTTCGCCACCGGCGCCATGTCGTACGGGTCGATCTCCGCCGAGGCGCACGAGACCCTCGCCGTGGCGATGAACCGCCTCGGCGGCAAGTCGAACACCGGCGAGGGCGGCGAGGACGTCGAGCGGCTGCACGACCCCGAGCGCCGTTCCGCGGTGAAGCAGATCGCCAGCGGCCGGTTCGGCGTCACCAGCGAGTACCTGGTCAACGCCGACGACCTGCAGATCAAGATGGCCCAGGGCGCCAAGCCCGGCGAGGGCGGCCAGCTGCCCGGCAACAAGGTGTGGCCGTGGATCGCCCGTACCCGGCACGCCACCCCGGGCGTCGGCCTGATCTCGCCGCCGCCGCACCACGACATCTACTCGATCGAGGACCTCGCCCAGCTCGTGCACGACCTGAAGTGCGTCAACCCGTCCGCGCGGGTGCACGTCAAGCTCGTCAGCGAGGTCGGCGTCGGCACCGTGGCGGCCGGCGTGGCGAAGCTCAAGGCCGACGTCATCCTGATCTCCGGCCACGACGGCGGCACCGGGGCGTCCCCGCTGAACTCGCTCAAGCACGCCGGCACCCCGTGGGAGCTCGGCCTGGCCGAGGCCCAGCAGACGCTGCTGCTCAACAAGCTGCGCGACCGGGTCACGGTGCAGGTCGACGGCCAGCTCAAGACCGGCCGGGACGTGCTGATCGCGGCGCTGCTCGGCGGGGAGGAGTTCGGCTTCGCCACCGCCCCGCTGATCGTCTCGGGTTGCGTGATGATGCGGGTCTGCCACCTGGACACCTGCCCGGTCGGCATCGCCACCCAGAACCCGGTGCTGCGGGAACGCTTCACCGGCAGGCCGGAGTTCGTGGAGAACTTCTTCCTGTTCCTCGCCGAGGAGGTCCGCGGCTACCTGGCCGAGCTGGGCTTCCGCAGCCTCGACGAGGCGATCGGGCACACCGAGCTGCTCGACGTCGTACCGGCGGTCGAGCACTGGAAGGCCAACGGCCTCGACCTGGGGCGCGTGCTGCACCTGCCGGAGCTGCCGGCCGACGCCGCCCGGCGCGGCGTACGGGCCCAGGACCACGGCCTGGAGCTGGCCCTGGACAACGAGCTGATCGCCCTGGCCCGGCCGGCGCTCACCGACGGCGCGCCCGTGCGGGTCGAGCTGGCGGTGCGCAACGAGCACCGCAGCGTCGGCGCGATGCTCGGCGGCGAGGTGACCCGCCGCTTCGGCGGCGCCGGCCTGCCCGCCGACACGATCGAGATCCTGCTGCGCGGCACCGCCGGCCAGTCCTTCGGCGCGTTCCTGCCGCCGGGGGTCACCCTGCGGCTGCACGGCGACGCCAACGACTACGTCGGCAAGGGGCTGTCCGGGGGGCGGATCGTCGTGCGTCCGGACGCCGCCGCGCCGTTCGTCGCCGCCGGGGCCACCGGGGGGCAGCGGGCCGAGGACCAGATCATCGCCGGCAACACCATCCTGTACGGGGCCACCGCCGGCGAGGTCTTCCTGCGCGGCCGGGTCGGCGAGCGCTTCGCCGTCCGCAACTCCGGCGCGGTGGCCGTGGTCGAGGGCGTGGGCGACCACGGCTGCGAGTACATGACCGGCGGCACCGTGGTGGTGCTCGGCGAGACCGGGCGCAACTTCGCCGCCGGCATGTCCGGCGGCACGGCGTTCGTGTGGAAGCTGGACCGGCGGCGGGTCAATCCCGAGCTGGTCGACCTGTCCCCGCTGCGGGAGGAGGAGCGGGACCGGCTGCACGACCTCGTCCGGCGGCACGCCGCCGAGACCGGCTCGCCGGTCGCCGAGCAGTTGCTCGCGCGTTGGCCGGAGGCGGTGCGGGAGTTCACCGCCGTGGTGCCCCGGGACTACCGCCGGGTGCTGGAGATCATGCGGGCCGCCGAAGCCGCCGGCCGCGACGTCGACGACGCGGTGATGAGCGCCCTGGCGGTACCAACCGCCTCAGCGCCGCAGCCGGCGCCTTCCGACTCGTCCATGTCGGTGCTGCCCGCCCCGCGGGCGATGGCCCAGGAGGTGGCCCGTGCCTGACCCGAACGGTTTTCTGCGCTACGACCGGCGGCTGCCCGCGCGCCGCCCGGTGCCCGTGCGGATCATGGACTGGCGGGAGGTGTACCCGCCGGCCGGCGAGGAGCTGATCCGCGAGCAGGCCACCCGGTGCATGGACTGCGGCATCCCGTTCTGCCACGACGGCTGCCCGCTCGGTAACCGCATCCCCGACTGGAACGACCTGGTCCGTACCGGCGGCTGGGACGCGGCGGTGGATTCCCTGCACGCCACCAACAACTTCCCGGAGTTCACCGGCCGGCTCTGCCCGGCGCCGTGCGAGGCGGCCTGCGTCCTCGGCCTCGGCGGCCAGCAGCCGGTGACGATCAAGCAGGTCGAGGTGGAGATCGCCGACGCGGCGGTGGCGCGCGGCGGGCTGGCGCCCCGCCCCGCGTCGGCGCCCACCGGCCGGTCCGTCGCCGTGGTCGGCTCCGGGCCCGCCGGCCTGGCCGCCGCGCAGCAGCTCGCCCGCGCCGGGCACGCCGTGACCGTGTACGAGCGCGACGACGCGATCGGCGGCCTGCTCCGGTACGGCATCCCCGACTTCAAGCTGGAGAAGCGGCACATCGACCGGCGGCTGGCCCAGCTCTCCGCCGAGGGCGTGCGGTTCCGCACGGGGGTGAACGTCGGCGTCGACGTCACCGCCGAGCAGTTGCGCGCCGAGCACGACGCCGTGCTGCTCGCCTGCGGCGCGCTGGAGGGCCGGGACACCCCGGACACGCCGGGGCGCGGGCTGCGCGGCGTGCACCAGGCGATGACGCACCTGGTCGCGGCCAACCGCGCGGTCGCCGGCCAGCCCGACGGCGCGGCGGAGGGGCTGGGCCGCCCGGCCCCGGCCGTGCTGCCCGACGGCACCCCGATCGACGCCGCCGGCCGGCACGTCGTGATCATCGGTGGCGGGGACACCGCCGCGGACTGCCTCGGAGTGGCGCACCGCCAGGGCGCCGCCGGGGTGTACCAGCTCGACCTGTACCCCGAGCCGCCGCGCTCCCGCGACGACGCGCGCGACCCGTGGCCGACCTGGCCGTGGATCCTGCGCGACTACGCGGCGCACGAGGAGGGCGGCGAGCGGGTCTTCGCCGTCGCCGTGCAGGAGTTCGTCGACGACGGCACCGGCCAGGTCCGGGCTGTCCGGATCGCCGAGGTGACCGTCGAGAAGCGCGACGGCCGACGGATCGTCACCCCGCTGCCCGGCTCGGAGCGGGAACTGCCGGCGGACCTGGTGCTGCTGGCGATCGGCTTCGAGGGCACCGAGCGGCAGCCGCTGCTGGAGCAGTTCGGGCTCGCCCGCAACGCCCGGGGCGCCGTCGACGCCCGTCCGAACTGGCAGACCGCCACCGACGGAGTGTTCGTCGCCGGGGACATGCACCGCGGCGCCTCGCTGATCGTCTGGGCGATCGCCGAGGGGCGGGCCGCCGCGGCGGCCATCCACGCGTACCTCGGTGGGGCGGGCGGGCTACCGGCTCCGGTGGACCCGGCCCGGCAGCCGCTGGCGGCGCGCTGATCCGTCCCGGTCGGGCCAGTGTCGGCGACATGGGGGTGTCCGAGCGCTTCGGATGCCGCCATGTCGCCGACATCGAGTCGATCAAGACGCGGGCGCGACCCTGCTGCTCGGCGTCTGGGGTGGGGCGCTGGCCGACCGGCTGCCCGCCAAGCCGCTGCCGATCGTCGCCGGGCTGGCCCCCGGCACGCTGAGCTTCGCCGCGGTGATCCTGCCCGTGGCGACGGCGGCCGTCGTCATCGACACCTCGGTCGGCGCCCGTGTCCAGCTCGACACCGACTTCGCCATGCGGGGCCGGGTGCTGGCCGCCCTGGGCGTCACCGGCTCGCTCTCCGCGGCCGTCGGCGCGCCCCTGCTCGGCTGGCTCGCGGAGCACACCGGGCCCCGGCAGGCCCTGTTGTGCTGGCCGGCGCGCTCACCACCGTCGCCACCCTCGCGGCCGGCGTGGCCCTCGACCGGCTCCGGCAGCGGCGGCTGCGGCACCGGCTGGCCCTGGTGCTCGCCGCGCCCGCCGTGCGCCGCCCGGTACGCCGGGTCGCCGCCGTTGCCCGCGTCGTCCACCCGGCCCGCGTCGCGGCCGGCGTCACCCGCCCGGCGTCGACGCCCGGTCGGCGCGGCAGCCGGCACCTCGTCCGGCCGCGCACGCCGGCGCCGCAGGATCGCGCTCGATCCGGGAGTTGGTGGCCTCCCGTGCCCGGGGAGGCCACCAACTCCACGCCCGACCGCGATCTTCGCCACGACGACCGCCGCGGCGGAGGCCGACCGGCGTCAGGCCACGTCGGCGTTGCTCGGCCGCCCCCAGGGGCCCGTGATCGCGAGGACGTAGCCCGGGGACTGGATGCCGACGAACAGCACCTTGCCGTCCAGGCTGAACGCCGGGCCGGCGAACTCGCTCTCGTTGAGCTCGTTGCGGGCCAGCGGGTACGCCTTGCCCTGCTCGGTCACCCCGAACAGGTGCGACAGCCCGTCGCCGTCCTCGGCCAGGATCACCCCGCCGTACGGGGAGACGGTGATGGTGTCCGGCCCGTCGAAGTTGCCCTCGACCGACGCGTCCGGGTTGACCCCGAAGATGGTCTTCAGCGTGACCGTCTCCGTCTTCGGGTCGTAGAACCAGACCTGGCCGTCGTGCTCGTTGACGCTGCCGTCGGCGTGCCGGGCGAAGCTCGCCACGAAGTACGCCCCGCCGTCGGCCCACCAGGCGCCCTCCAGCTTGCGGCTGCGGGTCACCTCGCCGGCGGCGAACTGCTTGCGCACCGACACGGTCCGGGCGTCCCGGTCCGGCACGTCCACCCACTCCACCTTGTACCGGGTGCCCGGGAGGGTGGCCTCGGCCAGGTCGGCGACGTACTGGCTGCCGAGCAGGCAGCGCATCGCCTGGAGCGTGCCGGCCGTGTCGCCGTCCGGCCGCTGCGCCAGCGCGCGCAGCGCGCCCTTGCCGCCCCGGAAGCCCTCCGGCGGGGTCCACCGGAAGTACAGCCCGTTCGGGTTGCCGGCGTCCTCGGTCAGGTAGATCGCGTGGGTGTACGGGTCGACCGCGACGGCCTCGTGGGCGTACCGGCCCAGGAACTTCAGCGGCACCGGGTCGAGGTTCTGCTGCCGGTCGTGCGGGTCCACCTCGAAGACGTACCCGTGGTCCTTCAGGTACTTCCCACCGGCCCGCTGCTCGGTCTCCTCGCAGGTGAGCCAGGTGCCCCACGGGGTGATACCGCCGGCGCAGTTGTTGTGCGTGCCCGCGAGGCTGACGTACTCGCCGAGGCGCCGGCCCTCGCCGTCCACCTCGATGGTGGTGGTGCCGCCGCGGGCGCCCGGGTCGTAGACGAGGCCGGGCAGCGCCGGCACCGGGTACGGCTCGCTGCCGCCGATCTCGTGGTTGTTGACGAGCACCGAGCCGGTGGTCGACCGGAAGCAGCCGGTGCCGTCGGTGTCGCTCGGGGTGGGCTGGCCCGACTCCAGCAGGCTGACGCCCGCCTGCGCCACGATCGTGTACGAGAAGCCGGGCGGCAGGGACAGCAGGCCGGCGGGGTCCGGCACCAGCTCGCCGTAGCCGACCGCAGGACGGAAGGCGGCCTGGGCGGCGGCGGGGCCGGCGATCGCCTCGATACTGCCGGCGAGCGCGATGCCGAGGCCACCGGCCGCACCGGCGCGCAGCACGTCCCGGCGGGAGAGGGGGGAGGAGTTCACCGGAGCACCGCCAGGATGCCGTCCTTCAGAGCGGGGAGGAATGGCGGGGGCGTTGTCAGTCATGATTGTCCTTTCTGGTTTGATGTGTCCTGTGCGGACGGCGTACAGGTGTCGGGCGTATCCGACGCCGGAGCAGGCGGTGGTGTTGAACCGCACTTTCGGCTGCATCCGGGTGGTGTGGAACCGCACTCTTGCCGCCCGTCACGCCCGCTGGCACACCGAACGGAGGCCCACCTCCTACGCGGAGTCGGATCGGGCGCTGACGGAGATGAAGAAGCAGCCCGATCTGGCGTTCCTGGGTGAGGTGTCGTCGGTGCCGTTGCAGCAGACCCTGCGGCACCAGCACACCGCCATGACGGCGTTCTTCGCCAAGCGGGCCCGGTATCCGCGCTACAAGTCCCGGCACGGCCGGCAGTCCGCTTCCTACACCCGGTCGGCGTTCCGGATGCGCGGCGGAAACCTGTCGTTGGGAAAGACGCCGGGTGTGTTGCGGTTCGTGTGGTCGTGGCCAGCCGTGGACGTGACGGCACTGGATCCGACGATGGTGACGGTGTCGCGGGACCCGGACGGCCGCTGGTTCGTGACCTTCGCCGTCGACATCGACGCACCCGCCGCACCCGAACCGGCGGGCGGGGTGGTGGGCGTGGACCTCGGCCTGAGCGACTTCGCGGTGCTGTCCACCGGCGAACGCATCCCCCATCCCAGGCACATGGAGCGCCGGGAGCGCCGACTCAAGCGGTATCAGCGGATGATGGCCCGCCGACAGAAGGGCTCCGCCAACCGCGCCAAGGCCAAGCGGAGAGTGGCGCGGGCGCATTCGCGGGTCCGCGACGCGCGCCGGGACTTCCTGCACCAGCAGTCCACCACCCTGGTACGCCGGTTCGCCGCCATCGCGGTGGAGGGTCTGGTGGTGGCGAACATGGTCCGCAACCGGTCCCTGGCCAAGGCGATCTCCCGCACCGGCTGGGGCGAGTTCCGCACCCTGCTCACCTACAAGGCGCACCGCGACGGCCGCACCCTCGCCGTGGTGGACCGCTGGTACCCGTCGTCGAAGACCTGCTCCGCGTGCGGGCACCTGCTCGCCACGCTTTCTCTCGGCACACGCCACTGGACGTGTCCGAGTTGCGGCACCCGGCATGACCGGGACGTCAACGCCGCCAAGAACATCGCCGTCGCGGCCGGGCTGGTCGAGACGCAAAACGCCTGCGGAGCGGACGTCAGACACGAAGGATCTCCTTCCGTGCGGTCTGCGGTGAACCAGGAACCCCAACCCGTGAGGGTGGGAATCCCCCGCCTCTAGGCGGGGGAGGATGTCAAGTCGTTGCCTTTCCTGTCGCAGGTGTCACCTGGTGAAGGCAAGCCGGGCCGGTCGAACGGCGACACCGGCACCGGTGACGGCCGGGCGAACACTGGGCCAACCGTGCGCGCCGTGCTGGCGCTGACCTGCGCGAGTGTCCGCCGCTGCCCGGTTCCGTTAGGGTTCGCTGGACCGCACGCGGCGTAGGGAGGGCAGAGCGTGGGCAGGCTCGCGGCGGCGTACGGCCAGGCGGTCACGGCCCACCGGCACGCCCGCGAGCGGCTGGACCTGGCCCGGCGGCTCCTCACCGCCCTCGGGCCGACCGCCCCGAGCGCCGCCGACCTGGTCGCCCGGCTGGCCCGGCTCGCCGGACGGCTGGCCGCCCCCGCCCCCGGCACGACCCCGGCGACCGACGCGCCCGTCGCCGTCCGGATCGGCGAGGCGACCACCCTGGACGGTGGCTTCCCGGTGCTCGTCCCGCTGGGCGGCGGCTGCCACCTCACCGTCGACGCGGACGCCCGCGACCCGCGGGTCGGCGAGCTGCTGCGCGCGGTGGTGCTGCGGCTGCTCGCCGCCGCCCCGGCCGGCACGGTCCGGGTCGCCGGGATCGACACGGTGGCCTTCGGGGCCACGTTCCTGCCGCTGCGCCCCCTGCTCGACGCGCGTGTGCTGCGCCCGACCGCCACGACCGCCGCCGAGGTCTCCGCCCTGCTCGACGAGGCCGAGCGCCACGCCCGCGCCGCGCAGCAGGCCGCCCCCGCCGACCGGGAACTGCTCGTGCTGGTCGCCGCCTCCGCGCCCCCGCCCCGGGAGGCCGCCCGGCTGGCCGCGCTCACCCACGCCGGCGCGTCCGCCGCCGTCTGCGTCCTGCTCGCCGGCCACCCGCCCGCCGGCCACCCGCCCGCCGGCCACCCGCCCGCCGGCCACCCGCCCGCCGGCCACCCGCCCGCCGGCCACCCGCCCAGCGGCCCGGGCGACGCGCCGCCGTTGGGCGCGGCCACCGCCGTACGGCTGCTGCAGCGCTACGCCCGCGTCGGCGACCCGCCCGGGTACCCGTTCAGCGCGGACGGCACCGGGCTGGCCGCGCCCGTCGTCCTCGACGGCGACCTGCCGCCGGACACCGCCGCCGCGCTCGCCGCGCGGCTCGGGTCGGCCACCCGCCACGACGAGCCGCCGGCCTTCGCCGACCTGCTGCCCGCCGCGCGCTGGACGGAGTCGAGCGCGGCCGGGCTGTCCACCGTGGTCGGTCGGGCCGACCGGAGGGCGGTCACCGTCGCCTTCGACGACGCCACCCCGCACTGGCTCGTCGCCGGGCGCACCGGCGCCGGGAAGACGGTGTTCCTGCTGGACGTCCTCTACGGGCTCGCCGCCCGCTACGCCCCGGCCGAGCTGGAGCTGTGGCTGCTGGACTTCAAGGAGGGGGTCAGCTTCACCGAGTTCGTCCCCACCGAGCGGGACCCGTCGTGGCTGCCGCACGCCCGCGCCGTCGGCATCGAGTCCGACCGGGAGTACGGCCTCGCCGTGCTGCGGGAGCTGCGCGGCGAGCTGGACCGGCGGGCGGGCGTCCTCAAGCGGCACGGCGTCACCAAGCTCGCCGACCTGCCCGCCGACGCCCGGATGCCCCGCACCGTGGCCGTCGTCGACGAGTTCCAGGTGCTGCTCGCCGGCGCGGACGCCCTCGCCCGGAAGGCGGTCGACCTGCTGGAGGAGTTGGCCCGCAAGGGCCGCTCGTACGGCATGCACCTCGTGCTGGCCAGCCAGGCCACCACCGGCATCGAGTCCCTGTACGGCCGGGCCGAGGCGATCTTCGGGCAGTTCCCGTTACGGGTGGCGCTGCCCGGCGGCGGGGGAGTGCTCGACCCGCGCGACGACACGGCGTCGGCCCTGCCGATCGGCGCGGCCGTGCTCAACACCGCCGCCGGGGCGCTCGGCGCCGGCACCGTCGTCCGCTTCCCCGACGCGTACGCCGCCGGGGACGAGCTGACCGGGCTGCGCCACGAGCTGTGGCGTGCCCGCCCGGCCGACAACCGTCCGCCCGCCGTGTTCCGCGGGTACGCCGCCGCGCACCTGGAGGACGACCCCGCCTTCGCCGCGCTGCGCCCCGGCGGCGGGCACCCGGTGGCCCTGGTGGGCCGGACGGTCGACGTGGCGGGCAGCGCGGCGTCGTTCACCCTGGACGCCACCCCGGGCCGGCACCTGGCCGTCGTCGGCGCGTCCCCGGCCGGCGCCGACGTGTTGCGCGCCGCCGCGCTGAGCCTCGCCCGGCAGCACGTCCCCGGCGACGCCCGGTTCCTGCTCGCCCCGCTGGCCGACGCGGGCGCCGGGGCGGCGGAGTCCACCGGCGCGGCCCTGGCCGCCGCCGGCCATCCCGTCGAGCGGGTCGACGCCGCCGCCCTGCGGGAGCGCATCGCCGACCTGGCCGCCGCCGGGCCGCCCGGCAAGCGCGCGTACCTGCTGCTCTTCGGGGCCGACGCCGCCTCCGCGGTCCTCGCCCGCCCCGACCCGGCCACGTTCCGCTCCGGCCACGACGACCTGCGTGCCCTGCTCCGTGACGGCCCCGGTCGGGGCGTGCACCTGCTCGGCTGGTGGCGGGGACTGCCCCGGCTCGCCGAGGACCTCGGCGGGGCGCACCACCGCGACGACGTCGCCTGCCTCGTCGCGTTGAACGTTCCCGGAGCGGAGCTCGGGCTGCACCTGGGCGCGCACGACCTGGCGTACCAGCCGCGCGCCGACCGCGCGCTGCTCGTCGACCGGCACGACCAGCGGACCCGGCTGATCGTCCCGTTCGCCGGGGACGAGGAGGGCTGAGGCGTGTCCACCTTCGACGAGTACGCCGCGCTGGCCCGCCGGCTCGCCGCCCACCGCCGCGAGAACGACCGGGACACCGCGAGCGAGGCCGCCCGCCGCCGCACCCTGCACGCCACGCTCGACCAACTGGGCCACCGGCTCGCCGCGCAGGGGCACCGGCTCGACCAGCTCGGCCGCGCCATCGGCGTCCCCCCGCCCGCCGCGTCGTCCGCTGCGACCGCGCCCGGCTCACCGGCTGCCGGCGTATCCGGCTCGCCGGCTGCGGCCGCGCCCGGCCCCTCCGCTGCCACCGTATCCGGTCTGCCCGCTGCCGGCGGTCCGTCCGCTGGCACCGCATCGGGTCCGCCCGCTGCCGGCGTGTCCGGCTCGGTGGCCGCCGTCGGCGCGGCCGTGCCCGGCCCGCCGGCCGGTCCTTCCGGCCCGGGCCCGACCGGTGGGCCGGCGTCCGGCGGCGACCCGGCCGTGGCGCTGGCCGAGACGCAGCGGCTCGCCGAGGAGGCCGACCGGTTCCTGGCGCACACCGAGGCCGTCGCGCACCGGCCGCCGCTGCTGCCGACCTGGTCCCCGCCGGCGCGGGCACTGGTCGTGTACGTCGGCTGCGCGCTGGCCGGGGTCGTCCTGATGCTGGCCATGGTGGTCGCCTCCGATTTGGCGGTCGTCGGCCTCGGCGCCCTGTACGCCGCGACGTGCGCCGGGTTGCCCGTGCTGTCCTTCCTCGCCGGGTACCTGGTGCTCGGCCGGTGGGGGCGCCCGGCGCTGGGCAGCGAGGCGCCGCCCCGGTTCGCCCCGCTCGGTTTCGTGGTCTGCGCGCTGCTGGTTCCCCTCGCCTACTGCGCGTACCTGCTGGCGTTCCGCCTGCTGCCCTGACACCGCCGCCCCAACCCGCCGAGGCCCTGTCTCCCCGGAATCCGCCCGTGCCCTGTTTCTCCGAAGTAGTGGCCATTCCCGCGCGAATGGCCACCAATTTGGGGATTCTGCACGCCCGTGGGTGGGCGGTGCCCGCGCGGCCCGGCTCAGCCGCCCAGGGCGAGGTCGGCCACCTCGGCCGCGCAGCCCCAGGAGAGGGTGACCCCCGCGCCGCCGTGGCCGTACGCGTGCACCAGCCGGCTTCCGGGCGGGCCCGCCGGGTCCGGGTCCACCTCGACCCGGGGGCCGCCGTGCCGTGCCGGCCGCAGCCCGATCCGCTCGCCGAGCACGGGGGCGTCGGCCAACTCCGGCACCAGCGCCACGCACCGGCGCCGGATCGCCGCCGCCGTCGCCGGGTCGGGCCCGGTGTGCGCCACCCCCGGCTGGAAGGTGCCGCCGAGCACCACGTCGTGCCGGCGCGGATGCACGTACGTGATCCCCGCCGGGTCGTCCTCGTCGCGCACCGAGGTGGTCAGGCCCGGGTTCGCCACCAGCACCAGGTGTCCCCGTACGGGATGCACGGCCGGGTCGGCGGCGAGCCGCCCGGCGGCCAGCCCGGTCGCGTTGACCACCGTCGGCGCGGTGTCGAGCGCGTCGGCGAGGCGCTCCACCCGGCGGCGCAGCACCCGCCCGCCGCCGTCCTCCAGCCGCTGCCGCAGCCAGGCCAGGTACGGCGTCATCTCCACTGTCGGCGCGGTGAACCGCAGCACCGTCGTGTACGGCGGCGGCGCCGGCTCGGCCACCAGGTCGCCGCACGCCTCGGCCCACCACGGCGGGCCCGCGTAGCGGTGGCGCAGCAGCATCCGGGTCGGCCGGGCGACCACCCCCGGCACGCCGTCGACCGCCTGGCGGCTCAGCTCCGCGTGCGTCCAACGCGCCCAGCGCAGCACCCGCGGGTCCTGGTCGGTGTGGCTCGGGTACCAGACCGCGGCGGCCACCGTGGACACCGTGTCCGCCGGGTCGTCGGCGGCCAGCACGGTCACCCGCGCGCCGCGCTCCTGAAGGGCGACCGCCGCCGTCATCCCGACGATCCCCCCGCCGACCACCGTCACGTCCCTCGTCCGCGCCATCGTCCCCTCCCGTCGCTCGCGCCGTCGGCCCGGCATGGGGCCGGCGGCCTCCTCGTGCCGTCGCCGCCTGGCATGCGGTCGGCGGCTTCCTCGTCTCGTCGGCCCGCCATGTGGCCGCCGGTTCCGTCCGCCGTCAGCCCGCCGTGTGGCCGCCGGCTCGGTTGTGCCGTTGGCCTCGGATCGTCGCCCCCGGCGCGGGGCGCCGTCCAAGACGGATCGGGCAGCCGGCGATAAGTGCCGCTTATGATCGGTCCCATGCCCGACTCGCCGACCCGGGACGCCTGGTGGGACCTGCGGCGGCTGCGCTACTTCGCGGTGCTCGCCGAGGAGCTGCACTTCACCCGTGCCGCCGCCCGGCTGCGCATCGCCCAGCCCGCGCTCAGCCAACAGATCCGGGCGCTGGAACGCCAGCTCGGGGTGCCGCTGGTGCACCGGACCAGCCGCGGCTGCACGCTGACCGAGGTGGGCGCGCGGGTGGCCGACGAGGCCGGCCGGCTGCTCGCCGAGGTGGACGCGGGGACGGCCCGCATCCGCGACCTGGTGCGTGGTCGGGGCGGCCGGCTGCGGCTGGCGTACACCCGCTCGGCGCGCGGCGGGCGGGTCGATGCGCTGGTCGCCCGGTTCCGGGCCGCCCACCCGGACGTCGAGGTGGTCTCGGAGACCGCCTGGACGGCGCCGAACGTCGCCGGCCTGCTCGCCGGCCGGCTCGACGCCGCCTTCGTCCGCCCGCCGGTCGACGAGGCGGCGCTGGTCTGCCGGACCGTCGACACCGAGGAGCTGCTGCTGGCGCTGCCGGCGGGTCACCCCCTGGCCACCGGCCGCCGCCGGATCAGCCGGGCCGAGGTGGTCGACCTGCCGGCGGTGATGTGGCCGCGCGAGAACGGGCCCGGCATGTTCGACCGGACGATCGCCCAGGTCTGGCCGGGCGGCGGCTTCCGCCTCGTCCGGCAGGAACCGGACGACGAGCAGCTGCTGCGGGCGGTGGCCCAGGGCGACGTGGTGGCGGCCGTCCCGGCCGGCCGGGCCCGCGCGCTGCGGCTCCCCGGGGTACGGCTGCGCCGGTTCACCGCCCCCACCCCCACCGTCGACATCGGCCTCGCCTGGCCGCGGGACAGCACGAATCCGGCCCTGCGCAGGCTCCTCGCGCTGCTCGACCTCGATTGAGGCCGGGCTGGGACGTCGGGCCGAGGCCGGGCTGGGACGTCGGGCCGAGGCCGGGCTGGGACGTCGGGCCGAGGCCGGGCCGCGATGTCGGCGACATGGCGGTGTCGGGGGCGCGCGGATACCGCCACGCCGCCGAGCGTCCTGGACGGCTCGTCTGATGTGGACGATGGTGGTCGGACTGGGGCGAGCGACGGGAGGGTGTCGGTGAGCGACGAGTTGGACGGGTTCGTGGTCGGGTACGTGCCGGCGGGAATCGGCACCGAGGTGTCGGACTTCGCCAGCGAGTGGGACGACGTGCGGTTCCACACCCGGGTGTGGGAACGGCAGGTCGAGGAGGGCTACCGGGTCGACCTGCGGGTGCACGTCCTGCGCGCCGCGCGGTTGACCACGCTCGACGAGCTGCGCGACTTCCTCGCCGGATACCACGAGCGGGACGCCGAGACCTGGGCGCCGGCCGACCTCGACGTCGGCGGCGCGCGGGGCCTGATCGGCGAGGGCGAGGCGTTCTGGTTGGTCGAGCCCGGCGTCGCGATCGACGTGCTGGCCGACCCGGAGCAGGTGCCCGAGGCGGAGCTGCGCGCGGTGGCGGCGGCGGTCCAGCCCGCCTGAGCCAAGCCCGGCGAGGCCGCCATGTCGGCGACGTGGCGGCAATCCCGGCCGCCGGACACCGCCATGTCGGCGATGTGGCGGCAATCCCGGCCGCCGGACACCGCCATGTCGCCGACATGCGGTGTCCGGGGGCTCGGTCCCAGGGAGAGGGCGCCGGCCGGGGCGTGAGGCGGTGGCCCGATGCGCCGGAATGTGCGTCCTGCGCGACAACGTGTTACTCGTCCGTAACTTGTTATTGACGTTTCTGGATCGCGAAGGTCATTCTCTCTGCACGATCGATCGGACCGCCCACTCGCCTCCTCCCGGCCACCCCGGGACACCCCACCAGGAGGTGCAGCCCATGCTGCTCCGAAAGATCCTCGCCGCCCTCACGGTGTCGGCCGCCGCCGCGCTGGCCGTTCCGTCCCCGGCCGCCGCCGCGGCGCCCGCGCCGCTCACCACGACCGCCGCCGCGCACCCGGTCGTCGTCGTCGGCGGGCTCAGCGGCGTCGCCCTCGCGTACGAGCCCCTGGCTGCCCGGCTACGGGCCGACGGCTACCGGGTGTCCATCTACGAGCTGCCCGGCCTCGGCTTCGGCGACATCACCGCCTCGGCCCGCGCGTTCGCCGGGTACGTCGACCAGGTGCGCGCCGCCACCGGCGCGGCCCGGGTCGACGTGGTCGGCCACTCCGAGGGTGGGCTGGTCTCCCGCTACTACATCAAGTACCTCGGCGGCGCGACCAAAATCGGCCGCTACATCAGCCTCGGCTCCCCGCAGTACGGCACGTACGTCGCCAACATCGCCGCGTTTCTCGGTGTCGGCAACTGCCTCGGCATCGTCGCCTGCCAGCAGATGACCATCGGGTCGAGCTTCCTCGCCACGCTCAACTCCGGCGACGACACCCCGGGCGACGTGCGCTGGACGGCCGTGCGCACCCTCCAGGACGAGCTGGTCCAGCCGGTCGGTAACGCCAGCCTCGCCGACGGGGCGACCAACGTGCTGATCCAGGACTGGTGCCTGCTGCGGGTCGTCGGGCACGTCGGCCTCGTCCTCGACGGCACCACGTACACGGTGATCCGGGGCGCGCTCACCGACTCGCCGGTGCGGCCCGACTGCTTCGCGCTGTGAGGCCTGGCCGGGCGGACGGGAGGTCCCGTCCGCCCGGCGCCGGCTCATGCCGGGCGCGGCGCCGGACCCCGGGGAAGCGTCAGGCGCGTTCCACCACGACCACCGGGATCTCCCGGTCGGTGTTGCGCTGGTAGCGGGCGTACCGGGGAAAGACCCTCGTCATGAACTCCCACAGCCGGGGCCGCTCCCGCGTGGAGGCCGTCCGGGCCCGGCCCCGGAAGCGCTCCGCGCCGATCTGGATCTCCACCTCCGGTTCGGCGCTGAGGTTGAGGTACCAGTTCGGGTGCCTGGCCGCACCGCCGTTGGACGCCACCAGCACGATCCGGTCGTCGTCGCGGCCGTAGATCAGCGCCGTGCGTCGCAGCTTGCCCGACCGGCGGCCCCGTGTAGTGATCAACAAAGCGTCGTAGCCGTGGAAGCTCCCCTCGGCGCCGTCGGTCTCCACGTACCGGCGGACGTGGCTGGCGACCCAGTCGACCGGGCTCTCTTCGATCTTCTCGTCGTGCTCCGGCACGGCCATTCCGTCCCCTCCCGTCGGCGTCGGCCCCGCATCGGGGCGCAGCACCCGTTCTACCCCTCGCTCCGGCCGGGCGTCGCCCCCGACCGCTCGCCGGGCCTCCCGCCGGGACCGGGCGATGACCGGAAGCCGACAGCGGCGATGTCCCGGTCGTCCGGGATCCTCCCGAAGTGGGGCGCCGGACGTGGGGGAGCGGCACCCGCGGTGCATGACGACGAGCGGTACGATTCCGGGCGCGCGGTCGCCGATGCCCGCCGACACGACGATCCCGGACGGCGATTCCCGTGCGGTTCCGCCCGCCGCCTGCGGGGGCGTGGCGCGTCGTTGGACAATTGTTCCGCAGTCCGCAAAGGGGTCGGCCCGCAGTCCGACCCGAAGGAGAGACTAGCCTGATGGGCGTGACACGCCGCGCGAAGATCGTCTGCACTATGGGCCCCGCCACCTCGTCCCCGGAGCGGATCCGGGGCCTCGTCGAGGCGGGCATGAACGTGGCGAGGCTCAACTTCAGCCACGGCAGCCACGCCGACCACGAGGCCGTCTACCGCCTCGTCCGGGAGGCCGCCGACGCGACCGGCCGTCCGGTGGCCGTCCTCGCCGACCTGCAGGGCCCGAAGATCCGGCTCGGCCGGTTCGCCGACGGCCCGCACGAGTGGCGCACCGGCGACTCGGTGGTGATCACCAGCGACGACGTCATCGGCACCCGGGACCGGGTCTCCTGCACCTACAGGAAGCTGCCGCGCGAGGTCAAGGCCGGCGACCGGCTGCTGATCGACGACGGCCGGGTGGCCGTCGAGGTCAGCGAGGTGGTCGGCAACGACATCCGCTGCCTGGTCACCGAGGGTGGCCCGGTCTCCAACAACAAGGGCGTCTCGCTGCCCAACGTGGCGGTCAGCGTCCCGGCCCTGTCCGACAAGGACGCCGAGGACCTGCGCTTCGCCCTCGGCCTCGGCGTCGACCTGATCGCGCTGTCGTTCGTCCGCTCGGCGGAGGACATCAAGCTGGTGCACGCGATCATGTCGGAGGTCGGGGTGCACCGGCCGGTCCTGGCGAAGGTGGAGAAGCCGGAGGCGGTCGACCACCTGGAGGCGATCGTCCTGGCGTTCGACGGCGTCATGGTCGCCCGCGGCGACCTCGGCGTCGAGCTCCCGCTGGACCAGGTTCCCCTGGTGCAGAAGCGCGCCGTGCAGCTGTGCCGGGAGAACGCCAAGCCGGTCATCGTCGCCACCCAGATGCTCGACTCGATGATCGAGAACTCGCGGCCCACCCGCGCCGAGACCTCCGACGTGGCCAACGCGGTGCTCGACGGCGCGGACGCGGTGATGCTCTCCGGCGAGACCAGCGTCGGCAAGTACCCGGTGCTCACCGTCAGCACCATGGCCAAGATCGTCCACACCACCGAGTCCGGCTCGTTCGCCGTGCCCCGGCTCCAGCACGACCCGCGTACGCACGGCGGCGCGCTCACCGTCGCCGCCTCGTCGATCGCCCGGGCCATCGGCGCCAAGGCCATGGTGGCGTTCTCGCAGACCGGCGACACCGTCCGGCGGCTCAGCCGCCTGCACTGCGACCTGCCGCTGCTGGCGTTCACCCCGGTGCCCGAGGTGCGCAACCAGCTCGCCCTCTGCTGGGGCGTGGAGACGTTCCTGATGCCGTTCGTCGAGCACACCGACGACATGTTCCGCCAGGTCGACCAGGCGCTGCTCGGCCTCAACCGGGCCAACCCCGGCGACTACGTGGTGATCGTCGCCGGCAGCCCGCCCGGCACCCCCGGTTCCACCAACACCCTGCGGGTGCACCAGCTCGGCTCGCTGGTCGACGCGGCGTCCGCCCGGGCGCTGCAGTGACCGACGGCCCCACAGCCGGCCAGGCCGCCGTCGACCAGTTGCTGGAGGTCCTCGACCTCGAGCACACCGGTGAGATGGTCTTCCGGGGGGTGAGCCCCCCGGTCGGCCCGCAGCGGGTGTACGGCGGCCAGGTCGCCGGCCAGGCCCTCGTCGCAGCCGGGCGCACCGTCGACCCGGACCGCTTCGTGCACTCCCTGCACGGCTACTTCGTCCGGCCCGGCGACCCGTCCGAGCCGATCGAGTACCAGGTGGAGAACGTCCGGGACGGCCACTCGTTCTCGGTGCGCCGCTCCGTGGCGCTGCAGCACGACCGGCCGATCTTCTTCATGTCGGCGTCGTTCCACCGCCGGGAGGAGGGGTTGGACCACCACGCCCCGACCCCGCCGGACGTGCCCGCCCCGGACGAGGTCCCCACCATGACCGACCGCCTCTCCCGCTACCCGGAGCGGCTCGGCAGCTGGGCGCAGATCCCGCGCCCCATCGACGTGCGCTACGTCGGCGAACCCGGCTGGGTACGCCCCGGCGACCGTCCCGCCGACCCGCACCAGCGGGTCTGGATGCGCATCGACGGCAAGCTGCCGGACGACCCGCTGCTGCACGCCTGCGCCCTCACGTACGCCTCCGACCTGACCCTGCTCGACTCGGTGCTGTCGGTGCACGGCGAGGTGTGGGGGCCCGGCGGCGTGATCGGCGCGAGCCTCGACCACGCGCTGTGGTTCCACCGGCCCTTCCGGGCCGACGAGTGGTTCCTCTACGACTGCTGGAGCCCGTCGGCCTCCGGGGGCCGGGGCCTGGCCACCGGCCGGATGTTCACCACCGACGGCCGGCACATCGCCACCGCCGTACAGGAGGGCCTGCTCCGCCGCGTCGGCGGCTGACAGCCCGCCAACGGCGGCCGGGGTGGCGCCGGCTGGCGGCTGCGATCCGCGGTCCCGGCGGCGCCCGTGCCGGTCGCTCGACCGTTCGGCCGAGGGGCGGCGGACCTGCTGGCTGACCAGGCGACTAGTCTGGCCGGCATGCGTCTCTCCGCCCGGGTCGACTACGCCCTGCGTGCAGCCGCCGAACTCGCGGCGGTCGCCGAGCGTGGGAGCGCCGGGCGCTCTCGCCCGGTGACCGCCGAGCAGATCGCCAGGGCACAGGAGATTCCGCCGAAGTTCCTGGAGAGCATCCTGCTGCAACTGCGCCGGGGCGGCATCGTGCACGCCCAGCGCGGCCCCGAGGGCGGCTACTGGCTGGCCCGGCCGGCCGCGGAGATCTCCCTCGCGGAGGTGATCCGGGTGATCGACGGGCCGCTGGCGCACGTGCGGGGGCAGCGCCCGGAACAGCTCGGGTACCACGGCGCGGCCCGCGCCCTGCAGGACGTGTGGATCGCGCTGCGGGCCAGCGAGCGGGAGATCCTCGAACTGGTCACCGTCGCGGACGTGGCCAGGGGCAGCCTTCCCGGCCGGGTCAACGAGTTGGCCGCCGACCCGCGCGCCTGGAACTGACGAGCCTCCGGCGGCCTGCGCCGGATCTCCCCGTCCCGGCGACGGCGTGCACCTCGGCGCGTCCCAGCAATCGATAGGGGCTTGACCTGGAGCGCACTCGTGCCGCATTGTCGACCAAGTCGATAGGACATGCCGAAAAGTCAGGGGGCGCCCGTGCGCAAGCTGCTGGTTCTCGCTCTGGTCGGGCTCCTCGCGCAGTTGGTCGACGGCGCGCTCGGCATGGCCTACGGCCTGACCTCGTCCACCCTGCTGCTGGTCGCCGGGGTCGCCCCCGCCGCCGCGTCCGCCTCCGTCCACCTGGCCGAGATCGGCACCACCCTCGCCGCCGGGGTGGCCCACTGGCGGTTCGGCAACGTCGACTGGCGCGTGGTGACCCGCATCGCCGTCCCAGGGGCGTTCGGCGCGTTCGCCGGAGCCACGTTCCTCAGCGCGATCTCCACCAAGGCCGCCGCCCCGTGGATGGCCGCCATCCTGTTCACGCTCGGCGCGTACCTGCTGGTGCGCTTCAGTCGGCCCCTGCGCGCCAACCCCGGCGCCGGGCGGCTGCGCGGCCGGTTCCTCAGCCCGCTCGGCCTGGTCGCCGGCTTCGTCGACGCCACCGGTGGCGGCGGATGGGGCCCGGTCGCCACCCCGGCGCTGCTGGTCTCCGGCCGGATGGAGCCGCGCAAGGTGATCGGCTCGGTCGACACCGCCGAGTTCGTGGTGGCGGGCGCGGCCAGCGCCGGCTTCCTGATCGGCCTCGGCAGCGAGGGCTTCCTGCTGCCGACCGTCGCCGCCCTGTTGATCGGCGGGCTGATCGCCGCCCCGATCGCCGCCTGGCTGGTCCGGATCGTCCCCGCCCAACTGCTCGGTGCCGTCGTCGGCGGCGTGATCGTGCTGACCAACGCCCGCACCCTCGTCCGCGCCGGCGAACTGCCCGGCGGCGTCCAGTGGCTCGTCTACGGGCTGCTCGCCGCGGGCTGGGTCGCCGCGTTCGCCCTGGCCCTCCGCGCCCTGCTGCGCACCCGCCGCGCCCGGGCCACCGTCGCGGCGACCCGCGCCGGGGACACGACCCGGGCGCAGACCCTTCCGCTCGCCGCCGTCGAGAACTGAACGGCGGGCCGCCGCGCCTCCCGAGCCTCGGGCAGACGGGGCGGGCGGTGAAACCGCGCCGCGCCGGGACCGGGGCCGGCCCGCGCCGGCCCGTGCGTCGGCCTGCAACCCGGGCGCCAGCGCGTGTCGGTCCGGGTGTCAGCGCGTGTCGGTCCGGGTGTCAGCGCGTGTCGGCCCCGGCGTCAGCGCGCGTCGGGCAACACCTTGTCGGCCGCCTCGCTGATCAGCGCCCACGCCTCGTCCACGTGCGCCTGCGTGGTCAGCGGCGAGCCGACCGTGAGGCGCAGCGTGTACCGGCCGTTGACCCGCGTGTGGGTCAGGAACACCCGGCCGGTGGCGTTGACCCGGGACAGCAGCTCCGCGCTGGCCTCGTCCCCGGCGGCCAGCCGGAAGCAGACCAGCGAGAACGGGTGCGGCGCGGCGAGGGCGAACCGCCCGTCGGCCCGCACCCGGTCGGCGAAGCGGGCGGCGAGGGCCACCCCGGAGCGGATGTGCGCCCGCAGCCCCTCCACCCCGTACCAGCGCAGCACGAACCACAGCTTCAGGGCGCGGAACCGGCGGCCCAGCGGCACCTGCCAGTCCCGGTAGTCGATCACCGCACCGGACTCCGTGGCCGCGTTGCGCAGGTACTCCGGCAGCACCGTCAGCGCCTCGATCAGCTCGCCCCGGTCCGCCACCCAGAACGCGTCGCAGTCGAACCCGGTGAGCAGCCACTTGTGCGGGTCGAAGCAGTACGAGTCGGCGTACTCCAGCCCGGCGTGCGACCAGCGCAGCTCCGGGCAGACCGCCGCCGCCCCCGCGTACGCGGCGTCGACGTGCAGCCAGACCCCGTACTCCGCGCAGATCGCGCCGATCTCCGGCACCGGGTCCACGGCGGTGGTGGACGTGGTGCCGATCGTGGCCACCACGATCGCCGGGACGTCCCCGGCCGCCAGGTCCGCCCGGATCGCCTCCCGCAGCGCCTCCGGGCGCATCGCCAGCGTCTCCGGGTCCACCTCGACCACCCGTACGGCGTCGCCGCCGAGACCGGCGATCCGGGCCGCCTTCTCGATCGACGAGTGCCCCTGGGTGGAGGTGTAGACGCGGTACCGGCGGTCGATCCCCGCCTCGCGCCACCGGCCCCCGCCGGCCCGGTGCAGCGCGCCGAGGGTGGCCACCAGGGTCGCCGAGGACGCCGAGTCCTGGATCACCCCGCCGCCCCGGCCCGTCGAGCGGAACCGCTCCGGCAGGTCGAGCAGGCCGGCCAGCCAGTCCAGCATCACCGTCTCCAGCTCGGTGCAGGCCGGACCGGTCGCCCACAGCATGCCTTGCACGCCGATCCCCGCGCTGACCAGGTCGCCCAGCACGCTCGGCCCGGAGGTGTTGGCGGGGAAGTACCCGAAGAACCCGGGATGCTGCCAGTGCGTCAGCCGGGGCGCGACCAGGGCGTCCAGGTCGGCCAGCACGGCCTCCACCGGCTCGCCGTCGACGCTGGGCCCGGCCGGCAGGGCGGCGGCCACCGCCCCCGGCGGGTCCTGCGAGGTGACCGGGCGCTGTCCCAGCGTCGCCCAGTAGTCCGCGATCCAGTCGACGACCGCGTGCCCGGCCCGGCGGAACTCCTCGGGGCTCATGTGCTCAGCCATTCGCCGAGTCGACCAAACCGGGCCGTCGGAGGCAAGGGTCGGGCCGGCGGGACCGGGTGGCAGGCACCGGGCCGCAGCCGCGGAATCCGCACAGCTCCGGCCCGGTGCACCACACCGCAGCACCCCCCGACCCGTCCCGACCGGGAAATGCCGTACCACCACCGGCACCAACGTTAGGCGGCCTCCGCGAAGCGGGGGTGACGCCGGTATGAAGATCGTGTTTCGGGCGTTTCGAGCCGGTGTCCGACCCGTCGTCCGGACGCGGGCCGCCCGGCGCCTGCACAGCTCAGCGGCGCAGGCCGCCCGCCACCTTCTCCGCGATCAGCTCGTACGAGCGCACCCGGTCGGCCACGTCGTACACCGGAGCGGTCAGCATCAACTCGTCCGCCCCGGTCCGCGCCAACAGCCCCGCCAGCTCCCGGCGCACCGTCTCCGGCGACCCCAGCGCCTGCCCCTCGCGCCACTGCGCCACGAACTCCCGCTCCAACTCCGTGTACGGGTACGCCGCCGCCTCGTCCGGCGTGGCCAGCGCCTCCGGCCGCCCCATGCGCAGCCGCAGGAACGACAGCTCCGCCGGCCCCACCAGCCACCGCGCCCGCTCGTCCGTCTCCGCGCAGACCGCGTGGACCGCCACCATCGCGTACGGCTCCGCCAGGAACCGCGACGGCCGGAAGTGCTGCCGGTACAGCGTCAACGCGGGCAGCGTGTTCGCCGGGCTGAAGTGGTGCGCGAACGAGAACGGCAACCCGAGCAGCCCGGCCAGCTGCGCGCTGAACCCGCTCGATCCCAGCAGCCAGATCGCCGGCTGCTCGCCCCGCCCCGGCGTGGCCATGATCGGCCCCGGCCGCTCGCCCGTGAAGTAGTTCATCAGGTCCGCCAGCTCCCGGGGGAAGCCCTCCGCCGACAGCCCCTCCATCGTCCGGCGCAGCGCCAGCGCGGTCATCTGGTCCGTCCCCGGCGCCCGGCCGATGCCCAGGTCGATCCGGCCCGGGTGCAGCGCCTCGAGGGTGCCGAACTGCTCGGCCACCACCAGCGGGGCGTGGTTCGGCAGCATCACCCCGCCCGAACCCAGCCGGATCGTCGAGGTCGCCGCCGCCAGGTGCGCGATCAACACCGCCGGCGCCGAACTGGCGATGGCCGGCATGTTGTGGTGCTCCGCCACCCAGAACCGGTGGTAGCCCAGCTCCTCGGTGCGCCGGGCCAGCTCGGTCGTGTGCCGCAGGGCCTCGCCGGCGCCCGCGCCGGCGGCGACCGGTGCAAGATCAAGAACAGACAACGGTACGTCGATCATGCGACACCCCAACCCGCAGCGCGCCCGAAATGTTCCCGGCCGGGCACGGGTGGCTCACCCCATTCCACGTGCCTGCTCGAAAATCAAACCTGGCCGTGCCGCAGCGCGTGACGCGTCGGGTCAGGACTTCGGGCCGACGTGCCGGTCCAGGGCGGCCACCGCGTCCCGGCGCGCCACCGACAGCGAGTTGCGCCGGTTCATCTTCCAGGCGACGCCGAGCAGGCTCAGCGCCCACTGGCACAGCCCCAGGATGTCGGCGGACTCGTTGGTGAACAGGTAGCGCGGATAGACGTATGCCTTGCCGCGAACCGTGACCCGGTTGCTGACCCGGCAGCCGTCGGAGTGGAACAGGCCGCGCACGAAGTCCCCGGGATGGGCGGTGACGATCTCCCGCTGCCAGTCGGCGAGGATGATGGGGCGCTCGTGCTTCCTGCCGGGCCCGTGCTGCGGCAGCAGACACGGCCAGTGCGTGCCGTAGCTCTGCACACTGATGCAGCCCTGTTGCTGGACGCGCTGCACCTCCATTCCGAGAACCCTCTTCATAGCGTCCGCACAGGCGTCGATCAGGTCGGGCCACGTATCGGCGCAGGAGATGCGCAGCACCGGAACCCGGGCGGTGGTAACCAGGTAGCCGTCACCGAGGTAGAGGCCGAGCAGGTAGGCGTACTGCCCGAGGTCTGTCGGATTGCCAACGTCGGTGCGGCAGCGGAAGCAGCGCAGTGCTGTGCCCTGTGGCTTCGGCTCCGGTCGGATTTTGCACCAGTGCCGGACAGTGGGGTAGGAGACTCCGACGGCGCGGGCGGCCTCCGCGACGGTGGCGCCGGCTAGGTAGAGGCGTCTTGCTCGGGCGCGAATCTCAGGTGGGTGCACGTGCCCAGTTTCGAACGCACGTATGACAGTTTGTGCCCCCGGTGGGATTCGAACCCACACTGTCGGAGGTTTGAGCTCCGTCTCTCTCCCGGTTGGAGTACAGGGGCTTCCGTGATTCGGCACTGACAGAGTACCCACTAGGCTAGGGGCCGCGACACCCGGTACGGCGGTGTCAGTTTGAACTGGTAGGAGAGGCTCGTGGCCGAGATGCAGACGGATGCCGAGCGTAGGCGGGTGTTGATCGCCGAGGACGAGGCGCTCATCCGGCTGGACCTCGCCGAGATGCTCGTCGAGGAGGGCTACGAGGTCGTCGGCGAGGCCGGCGACGGCGAGACGGCCGTCCGGCTCGCTGAGGAGCTGAAGCCTGACCTGGTGATTCTCGACATCAAGATGCCGATCATGGACGGGCTGGCCGCCGCCGAGCGGATCGCCGGCGCCCGGATCGCCCCGGTGATCATCCTGACGGCGTTCAGCCAGCGGGACCTGGTGGAGCGGGCGCGGGCGGCCGGCGCGATGGCGTACCTGGTGAAGCCGTTCCAGAAGAGCGACCTGGTGCCGGCGGTGGAGATCGCGCTGTCCCGGTACGCGGAGATCTCCGCGCTGGAGGCGGAGGTCGCGGGCCTGACCGACCGGCTGGAGATCCGCAAGACGGTCGAGCGCGCGAAGGGCGCGCTGATGACGACGTACGGGATGAGCGAGCCGCAGGCGTTCAAGTGGATCCAGCGCACGGCGATGGACCACCGGATGACCATGAAGGAGGTCGCCGAGCGGATCCTCGCCGAGACCGCCGGCGGCGAGGTGGCCCAGCCGGCGTCCTGACGGCGGAGCCGCGCGGGCCCTCCGGAGGCGCATCCGATCGATACGATCGGATGCGTGCTTCCTCGGTGGCCGCGGGCGGCGCTCGGCGTGCTGGCCGGGTGCGCCGTGCTGCTGGCCGGCTGCCGGTCGGCGGAGCGTCCGGCGCCCTCGGCTGAGCCGGTGCGGCCGGACTGGCGGGCGGTGAACCTGCCGGTGCCGCCGGGCGGGTCGGGGCGGCTGGTGCTGCGCGACGCGGTGGCGTGCGGGGGTCGCTGGTTCGCGGTGGGCGCGGTGGCCGACCCGGCGGGCGGGACGCGGCCGGCGGCGTGGTCGAGCGGGGACGGGGTGTCCTGGTCGGCGCTGCCGGTGCGGGGGGAGACGTTCTACGGCCGGCAGCACGTGCTGTACGTCGCGGCGTGCCGGGACGGCCGGGTGGCGGCGCTGGGCGCGCAGGTCGGCGGGGTGCACGGCAATCCGCGTACGGGCACGTGGTCGCAGGGGCCGGACGGGGCGCTGCGGGAGGTGCCGGCGGCGTTCGAGTTGTTCGGGGGGCCGCGGGCGGTGAGTGCGTCGCGGTTGGCGGCGGGGCCGGGCGGCTGGTTGATCGCGGGGGCGCGGGTCGACGGGGCGGCGGTGTGGGCGTCGCCGGACGCGTCGGGGTTCACGCTGCGCGCGGGGGTCCCGGAGTTGGCGGGCGACGCGCGGGGGCGCACGACGGCGTACGGCGTGGTGGCGGTGGGGTCGGGGTGGCTGGTGGTGGGATCGGTGCTGCCGGCCGGCGGCGCGGCGCTGGCCCCGCTGGCGTGGCGTTCGGCGGACGGGCGGTCGTGGCGGCGGGCGGTGTTGCCGGCGCCGGACGGCGGCGGGCGGGCGGAGCGGGTGGTGCTGTTCGACGGCACGCCGGTGGCGGTGGGGCCGGTGCGGGAGGGCTTCGCGGTGTGGCGGGCGGGGTCGGTGGAGTCGACCTCGGCGGGCCCGGGGGAGCGGGCCGCGGCGGGCCCGGGGGAGCGGGCCGTGAACGGTACGACGCCGGGAGCGGGGGCGGCGTCGGGCGGGACGGTGGAGGGCTGGCGGCGGGTCGGCGGGTTCGGGTCGGTGGGGCCGGGGGTGCTGTCGGTGTCGGGTCTGGTGGCCGCCGGGCGGGGGTTGGTGGCGGTGACGGGTGATGGTGGCGGTCGGCGGGTGTGGCGGTCGGTGGACGGTGGCGGGTCGTGGCGGCCGGTGACGGCGCCGGTGGCCGTGGCGGGGGAGGGTGACGTCGCGGTCGTGGTGCCGGGGGGTGGCGACACGGCGGTGGCGGTGGCGGCGCAGGGGAATCGACTGGTGCTGGTGGCGGACGACGGCCGGGGGGCCCGTGCCTGGTGGGCGGCGTTGGCGGGCGTCGATCGGTAGGGGGTGGACAGGGAAGGCGTCCGTTACCGACGAATGAAAGGCGAAGCTCTCTCGGAACCCGAAGGTTCTTACAGCGATCGTTTCCAGTCCGCCACGGCGTGTAACGGTTCGGTCAACCCCTCTTCGCAGGGCTTTTGTCACGGCTTCCGGGTGGGATAACGTCCCGCCCCAGACCGGCGACGACGGTCTGGTTCGTCCGCCCTGCAAGAGCCAATGAGCGGCGGGTGGTTCGGGCCATGGGATGGAGGAGGGTTCGGGCCTTGAGGCAGAAGCTCGCACGCGTGATCGGCGGGGTCGCCATGCTGGCGCTCGTCGCCGGCGGCACCGCTTGCTCCAGCAGCAGCGACGAGGCGTCTGGCGGCGACGGCTGCGGCAGCAAGATCGGGTTCTTCGGCGCGCTCACCGGCAGCTCCGCCGCGCTGGGCATCAACGAGAAGAACGGCGTCAAGCTCGCGATCGACAAGTACAACAAGGAGAACGCGGACTGCAAGGTCGAGCTCGTCGAGCTGGACTCGCAGGGCAGCCCGGACCAGGCGCCGGGTCTGGCGCAGAAGGCCATCGACGACGCCAAGATCCTGGGCATCGTGGGCCCGGCCTACTCGGGTGAGTCCGAGGCTGCCGGCCCGCTGTTCAACGAGGCCGGCCTCGTCACCATCACCCCCTCCGCGACCAACCCGACCCTGGCCACGAAGGGCTGGAAGACCTTCTTCCGGGCCGTGGGCAACGACCTGAGCCAGGGCCCGGCCGCCGGTGTCTACATCAAGAACGTGATAAAGGCCGACCGGGTGTACGTCATCGACGACCAGTCGGCGTACGGTCAGGGCCTGGCCGACGAGGTCAAGAAGGTGCTCGGCGCGGCGGTCGTCGGCTCGGACAAGGTCCAGGGCGAGGGCAAGCAGACCGAGTTCTCCGCCGTGGTAACCAAGGTCAAGGCGGCCAACGTCAAGGCCGTCTTCTACGGCGGCTACTACCAGGAGGCCGGCCTGATCCGCAAGCAGCTCACCGCTGCCGGGGTCACCGCGCCGCTGGTCGCCGGCGACGGCGTCAACGACGGGGCGTACATCACCTCCGCCGGCCAGGCGGCGGCCGAGGGCACGATCCTCACCTGCCCGTGCCAGCCGGCGGCCGAGGCCCGGGGCACCTTCACCGCGGACTACAAGGCGCTCAACGGTGTCGACCCGGGCACCTACAGCGACACCGCCTACGACGCGGCGAACATCCTGCTGGCGGGCATCAAGGCCGGCAAGACCGACCGCGCGGGCCTGCTGGAGTTTGTGAAGGGCTACAGCGGCGAGGGCGTCGCGGCCAGCTACAAGTTCGTCGAGGGCGGCGAGCTGGACCCGGCGCAGGTCAAGGTCTGGGCGTTCAAGGTCACGGGCGGCAAGGTCGTCCCGGACCAGGAGATCCCCAAGGCCTGACGCCGGTCGCTGCCACAAGCGATTGAGTCGTGATCGCGGGTGCGGCCGGGAGCTCGCTCCCGGCCGCACCTTCTTTTTCTCCAGAGCTGACGGAGCGTCCCTCCCTTGAACTTCGACGACCTGTTCTCCAATTTCGGGGAATACACGACGACCGGCCTGACGCAGGGCGCCATCTACGCCCTGGTCGCGCTCGGGTACACGCTGGTCTACGGCGTGCTCAGACTCATCAACTTCGCCCACTCCGAGGTCTTCATCGCCGGCGCGTTCGCCGCGATCTGGACCTGGAACGGATTCGGCCTCGACCAGGACTCGACGGTGAGCGGGGTCGGCTCGATCCTGTTCTACCTGCTGGTGGCGATGATCGTCGCGGCGATCGCCTCGGCGGGCACCGCCACGGTCATCGAGCGGGTGGCGTACCGGCCGCTGCGTAAGCGCAACGCGCCGCCGCTGGCGTTCCTGATCACCGCGATCGGCGCCTCGATCGCGATCTCCGAGGCGTTCGGCATCTGGACCCGCCGACTGCCGGAGGGCGCGCCGAACCTGGTCAGCACCGAGCCGCTGTTCCACGTCGCCGGTGTGCCGATCGACGCGGTGCAGTTGCTCACGATCGGCGCGGCGCTGGTGATGATGATCGCGCTGGACCTGTTCATCAACCGCAGCCGGGTCGGCCGGGGCATCCGGGCGGTGGCCCAGGACGCCAACACCGCGGCGCTGATGGGCGTGAACAAGGACCGGATCATCCTGATGGTCTTCATCGCCGGCGGCGCGATGGCGGGCGTCGCCGGCCTGCTCTACGACGTGCGGATCCAGACCCTCACCTACAGCGTGGGCTTCCTGCTGGGCCTCAAGGCGTTCACCGCGGCGGTGCTCGGCGGCATCGGCAACCTGCGCGGCGCGCTGCTGGGCGGCCTGTTGCTGGGCGTGATCGAGAACTACGCCTCCGGCCTGTTCGGCAGCCAGTGGAAGGACTTGGCCGCCTTCGCGTTGTTGGTGGTGCTGCTGATGTTCCGGCCGACCGGTCTGCTGGGCGAGTCGCTGGGGAGGGCGCGGGCATGACGACGGTCCTGGAGAAGGTGCGCTCGGGCCGCGAGGCCGTCGGGCAGCGCTGGCACGGCGCGCCGCGCTGGGTGCGCTGGGTGCTGCTGGCGGCGGTGATCGCGTTCTTCTACGCGCTGCCGAACAGGGAGTTCTACCAGTACCTGGGGCCGATCCCGACCCCGGGCGCGAACTTCACGCAGGTGCTGTTCACGGTCTCGATCTACGTGTTGCTGGCGGTCGGGCTGAACATCGTGGTCGGCTTCGCCGGCCTGCTCGACCTGGGCTACTTCGGCTTCTTCGCCGTCGGCGCGTACACGGTGGCGGTGCTGACCTCGCCGAGCAGCGACATCAAGACGCTGTGGCCGTGGCTGGTGGTGGTGCCCATCGCGATCGGCATGACCATGATCTCCGGGGTCGCGCTGGGCACGCCGACCCTGCGCCTGCGCGGCGACTACCTGGCGCTGGTGACCCTCGGCTTCGCCGAGATGATCCGGATCGCGGCGGTCAGCTCGCCGTTCCTGAAGGGGCAGCGGGGCTTCAGCCAGATCCCGCACCCGCCGGGCAAGTACGCCGACGGCAAGCCGTTCTTCGGGGTGCTGGACGCCCGCCCGTACTACTGGCTGGTGCTGACGCTGATCATCCTGGTGGTGATCGGGGTGCGGAACCTGACCCACAGCCGGGTGGGCCGGGCGTGGATCTCCATCCGGGAGGACGAGGACGCGGCGCAGCTGATGGGCGTGCCGACGTTCAAGTTCAAGCTGTGGGCGTTCGCGGCGGGCGCGGCGATCGCGGGCCTGGCGGGCGCGCTGTTCGCGGGCAAGCAGAACTTCGTGAACTCGCAGAACTTCGAGCTGCTCAACTCGATCATCATCCTGGCCGCGGTGATCTTCGGCGGCTCGGGCAACATCGTCGGCGCGATCGTCGGCGGCGGCCTGGTGGCGTACATGATCGAGCGGTTCCGCGGCATCGAGCTGCTCGGCATCGAGCTGTACGAGTGGCGGTTCCTGTTCTTCGGCCTGGTCCTCGTGCTGATGATGATCGTCCGGCCGCAGGGCCTGATTCCGAACCGGCGACGGGCGGCGGAGTTCAAGGACCGCCGCAAGGAGGTGATCGTCGGTGAGTGACACCGAGCAGACCAGGGCCGTTCCGGCCCAGGCGGGCGCGCCCGCCGTCGAGACGGTGCCGCAGCGGGAGCCGCTGGTGGAGGTCGACCACGTCACGCTGCGCTTCGGCGGCGTGGTGGCGCTCAACGACGTCGACTTCACCCTGTACAAGGGGGAGATCCTGGGGCTGATCGGCCCCAACGGCGCCGGCAAGACCACCTGCTTCAACGCGATGACCGGCATCTACCAGCCCACCGAGGGGCAGATCCGGTTCCGCGGCGAGAAGATCAGCGGCAAGCGGCGCCACCAGATCACCCGGATGGGCATGGCGCGGACGTTCCAGAACATCCGCCTGTTCCCGGAGATGACGGCGCTGGAGAACGTCCAGGTGGGCGCGGACGCGCACCACAGGACGAGCGTCATCTCCGCGCTGTTCCGGCTGCCGCGGCACCGTCGGGAGGAGCGCGAGGGCCGGGAGAAGGCCGAGCGCCTGCTGGAGTTCGTCGGCATCCGCAACCGGATGCACGAGTTCGCCCGCAACCTGTCGTACGGCGAGCAGCGGCGGCTGGAGATCGCCCGGGCGCTGGCCACCGACCCGGTGCTGCTGTGCCTGGACGAGCCGGCGGCCGGCTTCAACCCGGCGGAGAAGGAGGAACTGCTCCAGCTCATCCGGCAGATCCGCGACACCGGTGTGACCGTGCTGCTGATCGAGCACGACATGCGCCTGGTGATGGGGGTGACCGACCGGATCGTGGTGCTGGAGTTCGGGAAGAAGATCGCCGAGGGGCTGCCCGCCGAGGTGCGGGACAACCCGAAGGTGATCGCGGCGTACCTGGGGGTACCGGACGATGCTGCTTGAGATCGACGACGTGAGCCTGCTGTACGGGCGGATCCAGGCGCTGCACGGCATCAGCCTGACGGTGGACGAGGGCGAGATCGTGGCCCTGATCGGCGCCAACGGCGCCGGCAAGTCGACCACCATGCGGGCCATCTCCGGGATCCGGCCGATCGCCTCGGGCCGCATCCGGTTCAACGGTGAGGACATCTCCAAGCTCAGGGCGGACCTGCGGGTGCAGCGGGGGCTGTGCCAGGCGCCGGAGGGCCGGGGCATCTTCCCCGGCATGACGGTGCTGGAGAACCTGGACATGGGCGCCTACACCCGGCGCGACCGCGCGGGCATCGCGCAGGACCTGAACCGGGTGCTGGAGCTGTTCCCCCGGCTGGCCGAGCGGCGCAAGCAGCCCGGCGGCACGCTGTCCGGCGGCGAGCAGCAGATGCTGGCGGTGGGCCGGGCGCTGATGAGCCGGCCGAAGCTGCTCCTGCTCGACGAGCCCTCGATGGGGCTGGCGCCGATGCTGATCCAGCAGATCTTCAGCATCATCACCGAGATCAACCAGCAGGGCACCACGATCCTGCTGGTGGAGCAGAACGCCCAGCAGGCCCTGGCCCGGGCGCACCGGGCCTACGTGCTGGAGACCGGCCGGATCGTCAAGTCCGGCACGGGCGCGGAGCTGCTGCACGACCCCTCCGTCAAAGAGGCGTACCTCGGCGTAGCCTGACCGGCCATTCCCCTCAGTTAGGAGTTCCCCTCATGTTCCAGCTCAACGGTGGCCGGCGGGCGGCGCTCGGCGCCGCGGGCGCGGCCGCGCTGCTGCTCTCCCTCGCCGCCTGCGGCGAGGAGGAGGGCACCGAGCAGCCCGGCGCGGGTCCCGCCGTCAGCGCGTCGGCGGACACGTCCCTGGCCGACAAGGTGCCGGCCGCGATCAAGGCCGACGGCAAGATCATCGTGGGCAGCGACACGACGTACGCCCCGGCGGAGTTCCTCGATCAGGACGGCAAGACGGCGATCGGCTTCGACGTGGAGCTGTTCACCGCGGTCGCCCAGAAGCTCGGCCTGAAGGCCGAGTTCGTCTCGGCGCCGTTCGGCGACATCATCACCGGCGTCAACACCAGCAAGTACGAGGTCGGCGTCTCGTCGTTCACGATCAACGACGAACGCAAGGGCCAGGCCAACATGGTCAGCTACTTCCAGGTCGGCACCCAGTGGGTGACCAAGAAGGGCAACCCGGCCGGCGTCACCCTCGACAACGCCTGCGGCAAGAAGATCGCCGTGCAGAAGGACACCGTCCAGGTCGAGGACATCCAGAAGCGGTCCAAGGCGTGCACCGACGCCGGCAAGCCGGCGATCAGCATCGACCAGTTCCCGGGTCAGGACGCCGCGACCGCCGCGGTGGTCTCCGGCAAGGACGACGCGATGCTCGCCGACTACCCGGTCGGCGTGTACGCGGTGACCCAGTCCAACGACGCCCTCGAGCTGCTCGACAAGCAGTACGAGGCCGCGCCGTACGGCTACGTCGTGGCCAAGGACCAGGCGGCGTTCGCCGAGGCCGTCCGGGACGCGACGAAGGCGCTGATCGCCGACGGGTCGTACAAGACGGTGCTGGACAAGTGGAAGGTGGCCGACGGCGCGATCACGGACCCCGCGGTCAACCCGTAACCCGACATGAAGTCCGAGGAAGCGACTACCGTACGGGCGCGGCCGGAGCCGATCCGCGCCGTGCCCGTACGGCACCCGGGGCGCTGGGTCGCGGTGGCCGTGCTGGGCGTGCTGACCGCGATGTTCGTCCACGTGCTGGTCACCAACCAGGCGTTCAACTGGTCGTTCATGGTGGACAAGATGTTCCGCCCGCCGATCATCGAGGGCCTGCTGCGCGGCACCGTGCTGATGACGGTGAGCGCGATGCTGATCGGCGTCACGCTCGGCGTGGTGGTCGCGGTGATGCGGCTGTCCGACAACCCGATCCTGCGCGGGGTGGCCTGGCTCTACACCTGGTTCTTCCGGGCCGTGCCCCGGCTGGTGCTGCTGGCCGTCTTCGGCAACATCGGCATCCTGTGGAGCCGGATCGAGTTCGGGGTGCCGTTCGACACCCAGCTCGGCCAGCTGTTCGGCATCGACAACCTCCAGCTGCGGCTGTTCGGGTTCTCCTCCCGGGACATCCTCACCGGGTTCATGGCCGGCCTGCTGGGGCTCGCGCTGTCCGAGGCCGCCTACATGGCCGAGATCGTCCGGGCCGGCATCCAGTCGGTGGACCCCGGGCAGACCGAGGCCGCGCAGGCGCTCGGCATGAGCCGGGGCCAGCTGCTGCGCCGGGTGGTGCTGCCGCAGGCCATGCGGGTGATCATCCCGCCGACCGGCAACGAGACCATCGCCATGCTCAAGGACACCTCGCTGCTGCTGTACGTGCCGGTGAGCGTCGAGCTGTTCTTCCAGCTCGACGCGGTCGGGAAGCGGACCTTCCAGATCTTCCCGATGTACGTCGCCGCCTGCCTGTGGTACCTGGCGCTGACCAGCGTCCTGCTGGTCGGGCAGTACTTCCTGGAGCGGCACTTCGGCCGCGGATACGGCGCGACCGGCCAGGCGCGGGCGCGGCTGCGTGCCCTCGGCGGGGGTGCGGCCCGATGAGCGAACTGAAGGTTCCCGCGCAGGCGGGCGCCCCGGCCGCCGAGTCGGGCGTGATGGTCCGCGCCGAGCAGGTGCACAAGGCGTTCGGGCCCCTGGAGGTGCTCAGGGGCATCGACCTGGAGGTCCGCGCGGGCGAGGTGTGCTGCCTGCTGGGCCCCTCCGGGTCGGGCAAGTCGACGTTCCTGCGCTGCATCAACCACCTGGAGAAGATCAACGCCGGCCGGATCTGGGTGGACGGCGAGCTGATCGGCTACCAGCAGCGCGGCGGGAAGCTGCACGAGCTGCGGGAGAAGGAGGTGGCCGCGCAGCGCCGGGCGATCGGCATGGTGTTCCAGCGGTTCAACCTGTTCCCGCACATGACGGTGCTGCAGAACGTCATCGAGGCGCCGGTCCTGCTGGGGCGGGAGAAGAAGGCCGCCGCCCGGGAGCGGGCCGCGGCCCTGCTGGACCGGGTGGGGCTCGGCGACAAGCTCGGGGCGTACCCCGGTCAGCTCTCCGGCGGGCAGCAGCAGCGGGTGGCGATCGCCCGGGCGCTGGCGATGCAGCCGAAGCTGATGCTGTTCGACGAGCCGACCAGCGCGCTCGACCCGGAGCTGGTGGGCGAGGTCCTGGACGTGATGAAGGACCTGGCCCGCGACGGCATGACGATGATCGTGGTGACCCACGAGATCGGCTTCGCCCGGGAGGTCGGCGACTCGCTGGTCTTCATGGACGGCGGCGTGGTGGTCGAGTCGGGCAACCCGCGCGAGGTGATCGCCGACCCGAAGCACGAGCGGACCAAGGCGTTCCTGGCCAAGGTTCTGTAGGCCGGGTCCCGGCGCGGGCACGCCCGCGCCGGGACGTGCCGCTGTGCGGGACTGTCAGAGCGGCGGGCTAGAGTCGCTGCGTGACAGCTACGACGCCGCGCCTGCTCCTCGTCGACGGACACTCCCTGGCATACCGGGCGTTCTTCGCCCTGCCGGTGGAGAACTTCTCGACCACGACAGGGCAGCCGACGAACGCCGTCTACGGCTTCACCTCGATGCTGATCAACGTGCTGCGCGACGAGCAGCCGACGCACATCGTCGTCGCCTTCGACGTGTCCCGCCGCTCCTTCCGCACCGAGAAGTACGCGGAGTACAAGGCGGGCCGCAGCGAGACCCCGACGGACTTCAAGGGCCAGGTCAGCCTGGTCAAGGAGGTCCTGGCCGCGCTGCGCATCCCGTTCGTGGAGCAGGAGGGCTACGAGGCCGACGACCTCATCGCCACCCTCGCCTGCCAGGCCCGTGACCAGGGCATGTCGGTGCTCATCACCACCGGCGACCGGGACGCGTTCCAGCTCGTCGACGACTCGATCACCGTGCTCTACCCGCGTAAGGGCGTCTCCGACCTGGCCCGGATGGACGCCGCCGCCGTCGAGGCGAAGTACGGCGTCGGCCCGCAGCGCTACCGCGACCTCGCCGCCCTGGTCGGCGAGACCAGCGACAACCTGCCCGGCGTCCCCGGCGTCGGGCCGAAGACCGCCGCCAAGTGGATCAACATGTACGGCGGGGTCGAGGGCGTCGTGGCGCGCGCCGACGAGATCAAGGGCAAGGCCGGCGACAACCTGCGCGAGCGGCTGGCCGACGTGATCCGCAACTACGAGATCAACTGCCTGGTCTCCGACCTGGAGCTGCCGATCCGCCCGGAGGACGCCCGCTGGGCCGGGTGGGACCGGGAGGCCGTGCACCAGGTCTTCGACACGCTGGAGTTCCGCATCCTGCGCGACCGCCTCTACCAGTACCTGGAGGCCGTGGAGCCGGAGGCCGAGGCCGGGTTCGACCTGACCGGCGAGGTGCTCACCGAGCCCGGCGCGCTGGCCGGCTGGCTGGCGGCGCACGCCCCGGCCGGCACCCCCGTCGGGGTGGCGGTCAAGCTCGACACCGGCCCCAACCGGCGGCACACCGCCTCGGTGCTCGGCCTGGCGCTCGCCACCGCCGGGGGCGCCGCGGTCTGGTTCGACCCGGCCCGCCTCGACCCGGCCGACGAGTCGGCCCTGGCCGCCTGGCTGGCCGACGCCGGGCGCCCCAAGGTGCTGCACGACAGCAAGCCCGCCGTGCTCGCGTTCGCCACGCACGGCTGGTCGCTGGACGGGATCGCCCGCGACACCCAGATCGCCGCGTACCTGGCCCGTCCCGACCAGCGCTCGTACGACCTGACCGACCTCGCGCTGCGCTACCTGCACCGCGAGCTGCGGGTCGATACCCCGGACACCGGCCAGCTCACCTTCGAGGGGCTGGGCAACGACGGCGAGGTCGAGCAGAACCTGATGCTCCAGGCCCGGGCCACCCTCGACCTGGCCGACGCGATCGACGCCGAGCTGTCCCGCGACGGTGAGCAGTCCGCGCGGCTGATGGCCGGGGTGGAGCTGCCCCTGATGCGGGTCATCGCCGGCATGGAGGGCATCGGCATCGCCGCCGACACGCAGTACCTGTCGGAGCTGGAGGCGCACTTCGCCGCCGAGGTGAAGGCCGCCGCGCAGGGCGCGTACGCCGCCGTGGGGCGCGAGTTCAACCTGGGCTCACCCAAGCAGCTCCAGGAGATCCTCTTCGGCGAGCTGGGCCTGCCCAAGACCAAGAAGATCAAGACCGGCTACACCACCGACGCGGACGCGTTGCAGTGGCTGTACGCGCAGAACCCGCACCCGGTCCTGGAGCACCTGCTGCGGCACCGGGACGTGGCCAAGCTCAAGTCGACCGTCGACGGCCTGCTCAAGTCGGTCTCCGAGGACGGGCGCATCCACACCACGTTCAACCAGACCGTGGCGGCCACCGGGCGGCTCTCCTCGACGGAGCCGAACCTGCAGAACATCCCGATCCGCACCGAGGAGGGCCGGCGCATCCGGCGCGCCTTCGTGGTGGGGGAGGGCTACGACTGCCTGCTCACCGCCGACTACAGCCAGATCGAGATGCGGCTCATGGCGCACCTGTCGTCGGACGACGCGCTGATCGAGGCGTTCAACTCCGGCGCCGACTTCCACGCCGCGACCGCCTCGTCGGTCTTCGGGGTGCCGGTCGGGGAGGTAACCGCCGACCAGCGACGCAAGATCAAGGCGATGAACTACGGCCTGGCGTACGGGCTGAGCGCGTTCGGCCTGTCCCAGCAGCTCGGCATCAGCGCCGAGGAGGCGCGCGGGCTGATGGACAACTACTTCGCCGGCTTCGGTGGGGTCCGCGACTACCTGCACGAGGTGGTCGCCCGGGCCCGCCACGACGGCTACACCTCGACCATCCTGGGCCGCCGGCGATACCTTCCCGACCTGGTCAGCGACAACCGGCAGCGCCGGGAGATGGCCGAGCGGATGGCGCTCAACGCCCCGATCCAGGGCTCCGCGGCCGACATCATCAAGGTCGCCATGCTGCGCGTCGACGCCGCGCTGCGCGAGGCCGGGCTGCGCTCCCGGATGCTGCTGCAGGTGCACGACGAACTGGTCTTCGAGGTCGCCCCGGGCGAGCGGGAGCCCCTGGAGGCGCTCGTGCGCCGGGAGATGGGCGGGGCGTACCCGCTGTCGGTGCCGCTGGAGGTCTCCGTCGGCGAGGGCCGCGACTGGAACAGCGCCGGCCACTGACCCGCCCGCCGCCGGTCCCGCCCGCTCTCCATGTCGGCGACATGGCGGTATCCGGGTCGCCCGGACCCCGCCATGTCGCCGACATGGCGCTCGATCTACCGGCCCGGTCCCCGGCGCTCCTTCGGCGGGGCGCCGTGCCGCTCCAGGGCCCGGCGGGACGGGCCGCCCGGCGGCGGCAGCGGGGCCTTGAGTGGGTCGTGGCCCCAGTTCATCAGCGACCACCGCCACTTCGTGGCGCGTACGTCGCCCGAGGGGCGCTGTGCCATGTGCCGGCGGACGTACCCGATGACCTTGCGCATGTGCTTGAAGTCCGCCTCCGACAGCTCGGAGCGCCTGCGGCGCAACAGGCCCACGATCCGCCGGCCCGACTCGTGTCCGACCGACTCCCCGCTCGCCTTGCCCTTCCTGCGCCAGCCGACGTGCTGGGACTCCTCGGTCTCCAGCCACCTCGACAGCTCGCCGGGCCTCATGTTCACCGCCTCGGTGAACTCGCGGTACGTGTCCCGGCCCTGGTCACCCTTCCTCACGGCGCAGCACCTCCGGCCTGTGCGCGACGTCCCGGCCCGAGTCGTCGTTGCGGATGCGGTACTGCGGGTGCTCCGGGGACGCGTTGACCGTGTGCCCCCGCACGTGCGTCCGGTCGATCAGCTTCTCCTTGACCACGCCGTGCGCCCGGCCGCTGTGGCTGGCCCAGGAGACGTGGTCGCCCTCGCGGAACTCCTTCTCGGCCATGCCCGCCGGGTACCCGGCGTCGCTGCCCGGAAACTGCCCGCTCGGTCAGGAGGTGATCTCGGCAGCCTGAGGCCGAGCGGCGCGTCGACCAGCCCGAGGCCGAACGGCCGGGTCGACGGCGTGCGGCCCACGCCGCGGGTGCGATCGGGTCAGGCCGCCGGCTTCTCGGCGACGAAGATCGCGGTGCCGGGGAAGAGGCGTCCGCGCAGCGGGCTCCGCTGTCGCACCTACTCGACCCAACGGACCGAGAACCCTCCGATCGCGCGGATGACCGGGATCGCCGACAGCAGGTAAACGCCTCATGCGTCTGTCGGCCCTACCTGGTCACCCGGTCGCGCGGCACGCCTGATCGTCGCGGGTTCCTGGAGGACCACATCGCCGTCGTTGGCAGGAAGGGGTATCCACCCCTTGTCAGGGTCGGCCAGGAGCAGTGTGGCCGCCGGCTGGGATCGAACCCACGACAGGATCTCCTCCCGCGTTCCCTCCCGAGTTTCGATACCGGCGACCTCCCCATTCTCCCCGGGTGGGTCGAAGGGGTCTTCCCACGTAGCGGTCCAGACCGTGCGGCGTACCCGTTCACCGGTCCCACTCAGGTAAACGTAGATGGTCCCGTGCCCGGGGCGGGGCGTGCCGATGCGTTGCTCAGGTGCCGCCTCCGTCAGTTCGGGTGCCCAGCGACGTTGTACGTTGCGGGATTCAGCCATGTCTCTCATGGTGGCACGCCCTATGGACGGCAAGTCACGAATCAGCGGAGGCTGGCGGCCGACGAGGAAGGAGCGCGGCGGGGGCTAACTGCATGGATGCGTACGGGGGCTACAGCAGTCCTGCGGGTCAACTCTGCCGGCATCCTCGCCAAGGTAGGAGCGGCCGAGCTGGGCGATGCCGCAATCTCCGCCATCCGCAGCGATCAAGACGCCCGCCATCTCTACGTCACCGCCGTCGCCAGCCGAGTCTTGGAACTGCCATGGGAGCGAGCAGCGCACCTATCCGGCGCGACAACTCAAGCAGCCGGGCGGACGTTTGGCGAGAGTAACGACACAAGAGGATGGGCATCGCAACGGCTCGCCGCCGAGCTTGCGAATGGCCGCGACGCTGCCGCCCGATGGTGCAGCGCTGTACTGCTCGCCAACTGCATAGATGTCGAGGATGCTCGGACCCGATCCGCTCTCATGTCCGCCGTGCAGCACGAAAAGTGCCGTGAGAACCTGCGAGCATATGCGGCTGTGCTGGCAGGCGTCACCCCTCTAGCGATTGGATAGGCAAATGAAGCTGTTGCGCGTCAAGCCCGGTGAAGAGGTAATCGAGACGCTCACTCGACGGGCTGCAGAAGAGGGGATAACGAATGGCGCTATCGTCTCTCTCATCGGCGCCGTCGATGAGTGCGCAATCAGCAACATGCTCGCGGACGACGCAGGTGCAGATATCGTCAACGAGTATCGTCAGCCGCTTGAACTGAGCGGCACGGGAGAAATTCGGGACGGCAAAGTCCATGTGCATGTAGTCCTCGGCCGAGAGGGCGACAACGCACTTGCCGGCCACCTGCACCGGGCGCGGGTCGAAACCTTCTTCGTGCACGCATACACCATCGCGTTGCAGGAGGGGTAACCAGCGAGCCCCAGCCGTGATGGGACGACGGCACGCCGGGACCGTCGGCCCACAGCAGCGCCCAGCCGTCGCCCCGTCGCCAACTCACCGCTCCCGGTACAGCTTCACAAGAGCCGCGTGGATGGCCGGCACTGCTTCGGCCGGGTGATGGTCGGGAGGCAGATTCTTGATAGCCGCGTAGACCGCCTCATCGATGTCTTTCACGGTTAGGCCGTCGGGTAGACGCTGGAACCAGCGGTAGCCGGTCGGCCGCTCCGGCAATCCAAGGTCATGCAAATACGAGTTCGCAGCCTCGTCGATGATCGCTTGATCCTCCGACGTGCGTGGAGTGCGAAACGTGCGCTCTCCGGTGCTGTCGCTGACGGTCACCTCGACTTGGTGTTGCCGGCTCTCTGCGTACCGAGCCAGGGTGGAGGGGTCGGCGAGGTAGCCCAGCATGGCATCCCAGCCCGACTCGCTCAGTTCCCAATATCGCCCATGCGGGGTGTCGATGACGTCGCGGCGGTCGGAGGAGTCCGGCGGTGAACCGGGCAGCGGCTGAGCCGTGTTCCAAGCGTTCGGTACGGCGCTGGTGTCGTCCATGCTGTTCCTCGGAGGCGTAGCTATTGCATGGTCCCGGCCTCACCGGGAGAGGTCGGGACCATGGTCACACATCTGTATTCACCTGTGATGGTATGACTTCGGATCGGGTGGGATCAGAACTTGCAGGGGTCGGACCCGTAGCACTTGAAGCGCGCCGTCTCCAACGCGGGCGCGGTGCGGGCGGAGTAGCCGGCGGGGGTGAAGTCGGTGTTGAAGGCCGCGTAGTACGCGGCGGAGTTGACCAGGTTGTTGCCGTAGATGGTGGGGCTGTTCCAGCGCCATGCGCCGCTGGAGATGCGACCGGGGTAGAGGGCGTGGTCACCGCAGTCGGCGTCGGGCCACAGATCGATGACCTGGTAGCAGTTGATCCAGGAGTCGCTGAATGTCAGCGACGGGCCGAGGTCCCAAATCAGCGAGACGGTCCACCGGCCGCGCCGCCCCTGGAGACTGTTGCGAATGATCACATCGAAGCTGCCGATGACGCCGCTGCTGTTGCCGTAGACGGCATTGCCCTTCGTCTCACCAATGTAGCGCGAGGCGTCGATGACGCGGTGACAGGTGCCGCTGCTCTCGCACCAGGTGTCGTAGTCGTCCGCGAGGGCGAACGTCGGGGCCGGTGCCGGGGCGGTGGTGGCGGCGACGGGCGTGAAGGTGGTGGTGGGAGTGCCGTGGGCGTCGCGGCGAGTGCTGCTCAGGCCGGCGCTCGTGCAGCTCCACTCCGCTGCCTTCTGCTGCATGGCCAGCGCGATGCACGGCGCGAGCACCGTCTGAGCGCCGTCGTAGGTGTTCTTACCGTCCGGACTCGCCAGCGCCGGAGCTTCCATCGCCGTCACGCCGAGTACGACGACGAGAAGGCCGGCGACGATTGCGCCGCCCCTTCTGAGACTACGGATGTTCACGCTTTCTCCTCTCACACAACTACCGATGAATGCGATTGCGAGAATCCTTGCGACATGCCGAACATTGAATCAATGCTTTGTCGCCTTGCTGACATATATCAACGAACCTCCATTGACGCAAAACGGAATTGCCGCGCGGGCGCAATCGAATCCCGGCGGCGAAATAGCCTTCAGTCCAATTAGACGGCCTAGCCTCTCTCCCCCTGTCGCAACTTCGGCCACCCCAAGCTTTGCGTCCCCATACGGCCATGGATGGCCGCAGGCAGAGCACGACACAGCCAAATCGGCCGGATCGGCGTATGCGGCCGACGCGTCACGACCACCACCCCGACTCCGCCAACAGGCGGTGCAACTCCCGACAGACGCACCCGGCGGCCGGCTCGGCAAGGAGCTGCCGAATCCGCGCCTCCTTCTTTTGCTCTCTCAGCCGACGCGCCAACGCATCCGTACGGCCCCACGCAGCCAGCAATGCCCCCTGGCACCCCAACGCCACATCGCAGGCCGCCCAGAACTCACGCGACGCGACCTGGCGCCCTACCTCCACATTGGCGATCGAGCTACGCGACCACTCCACCAAGACCGCTAACCGCTCCTGAGTCACACACACCGACCGCCGCGACTCCGCCAGCGCACGCCCCAATGCCCGGCGAGACTCAGCAACCAGCTCAGGCGTTACCGCATCGACTCTGCTGGGAGCCGCGAGCGCGGCCATGAAGGAAACCGTCACTTGCGGCCACCACTCGCCTCCGAGAAGCGAACCCGCGGCCAAGCCTGCGCGCACTCCGCAGCGGTATGCGCTTGGTATGACGGCATAACGGCAGCCATCGCTACTGCGCCCGTCGCTCGGCCAGCGAGTACACCCGCGCCCCCTTGCCCGCTGTATCCGCATCGGCCACAGCCGGAGCAGCGTCGACCGGACCAGCGCCAACGCTCAATACGTCGATCAGCACCCGGAGTGGACCGGCCACCAACGTGATGCAGCCCGGCGAGTCCTCGTGCCACGTAACCGAGGCCGCGCCCGAGCCAACGCTGACCCGCACCGCCACCGCGCCGGCCGACGCCACCGGTAACCCGCCGGGAGCGGTGGCACTCTGACCGGTAGCCACTGCCGGCGAACTCGCCGGGCAAATGTCGGCCGCTGCGTCAGGCCGCCCGGTGGCCGAACCCTGCCCCACCATGCTCTTGCCGGGATCTTTGGCATGCCCCTGGATGACGAAGAAACCAAGCTCAGCGTCGGTGGCCTTGTCCAACACAGCACACAGCGCCGTGCGGTAATGCGCCGAGGGCCACCGAGTCTCACCACGTTCAAGACGGCCGATGTAGCGGGAAGCGATATAGGTCCGGTGACCCGCGTGCTCGTACAACCAGGCGTTGACCGCCTCGGCCAACTCCTGCCGCGACATCGGCCGACCCGACCCAGAAGGCGACCGCAACGACAGCCGCGCCGCGCGCAGCAGATCATTCGGTCCGGGTTGATACACCACGAGGAAAGTCCGTCCATGATCGATTCTTGTCCTGCTGCACCGGTGCGGCGATCCGATACGCGCACTCCGCACCAGTGCGCGAACGTCACGCTTCCGCCCTACTCGTACGGGAACCTGCCGACGTGTCGGCCGTAGTCCGGCTATCGATCGCGCTGCCGAATCAGCCTTCACGCGCTCCGCAGCGGCGCGTGTGGGCATCACGGCAGCAGCAGTGGTCGCCATGGCGGCGGCCTACCGAACCGGAAGCAGCGCAGGGATGCCCACGCGACGGGCGTTGATTAGCTCCGGACGGGAAGCTCCCGGTCGTCGGCTCGGCAACCGCAGTGTCCGCGAGAACACGACCACTGCTGTCTCCCGCATGTAACACGGACCCGGAATGCCGCATGTTAGGCCTCGACCGCTCGCGCTGGATGTCGTATGCACGTCGAGGGTCCGTTGCGCCTCGGTCAGTTGCTCCTCGGCGGAAGTCCGGTAATAGGTCGTGGCGCTCATCCCGTCCCCCTCAGATGAGCCGGTGCGCTGATCGCCCAAGGAAGGCGGTCCGGCCTCGTCAGCAGCCGGGCACTCCATCCGCGCGCCTACTCATGATCGACAAAGGTCGCTACTCTGAGGTCGCGGCGGTTGGGGCGTCTCAGGTTCACCAACCGCCGCGACTGGACACAGCGTTGCGGGGCGAACACGCTTGTTGAAGTACCTCGCCGTCTACAAGCGTCGACAGTTGGGGCGTTCCTGTGGTCGATACCTTCGGAGAAGTGCTGAGATCGATGCGTGAGGCAGCGGGCCTCAGTCTCTCGGCTCTGGCGACGAGAACCCGATATCACAAATCAGAGATTGGCCACGTCGAGACTGGCCGCAGGCAAGCAAGTTCTGACTTCGCCGCCGCTTGTGACCGGGAACTAGGAACCACCCCGCTGCTCTCCGTCCTTCTGGAACTCGGCGATGGACAGGGAGACAACGTGAAGCGACGAGCGATGTTGGCGAACATCGGCGCGGCAGCGACGATGGGCGGCCTCGGGCTGACTGTCCTTGCCGATCTCGTACGAGATGGACTGCTGGATACCGCCGACAGCGGCGAGGACTGGGACGACACCATCGAGGCGTACAACCGGCGCTTTGTCACGGAGCCCTCCGCCGAGTTCGGCCGCTCTCTGCTCAGTCAGCTCATGATCGCGCGGCACCAGATCGCAGACCGAGGGAAGACGCCGGAGCGATTGAGAGCTGTTGCCGAACTCGGACAGTTGTACGGGCTGTGGCTCGGCAATCAGGGTGATGTGTCATCGGCGCGCAACTGGTACCGCACGGCCGCCCTTCTCGCGGACCGGAGCGAGCACACGCCCACCCGGGTCTACGTCCGAGGCCGCGCGCTGTCGCGTGGCATTTACGAGGGCTACACGGTCCGAGAGACTATTGACGGCGTTGATGAAACGCTGAGCCTGTCGAAGTGGCCTACTCTCGGCGCTCTGGAGGCGTACTCAGCCCTGGTGCACGTTCACGCCCTCACGGGCAACCTGACCGACGGCCGCAGCGCGGTCACGGGCATGCGCCGCGTGGCTGATGGCCTATTTGACTCAGGCCTGTCAAAGGTCGCCGGCCCGATCCAGCGCACGGCATCCTTCCACAGCTACCTTGAGTGCCGCATCGGATCGATGAAGGCTGCCGAACGAGCCTTCACCGAAGCCGAGCCCGTGTTGCGCCCGGTGCCGGTCTGGTTGGCAGACGCCAGGATCTACTACGGGCGAGCCATGGTGACCCACGGCGACACGGCCGGCGGGATCGCCTTCGCGCTGGACGCGATCAAGCAACTACGCCACGAGGTGCGCGTGGTCGGACTCGGTGTCAGTGACCTATTGTCTGCCGTCCCGGCCGCCCACCGTTCCGACGAGCTTGATGAGCTGCGTACCTACGCCGCCGCCGGTTCGGGTCCATGGGAGAACCTGGCCTGAACCCGCACGCGCTGCGAACCGGGACGGACTCGATTGAGCCGTCCCGGGCTTCGTTGGCGGACCCGCCACCGCCGAAGCCGCCCTGATCCGTACCGTTACCAGGATGACCACGCGCCCGCCGTCCACTGAACCAGTCATCACGCGCCGACCCGCCGTCCGGCCGTGGTTTGAACCAGACCTAGACGGCACAAAGTCGGCTTGAGCGGGACTTTTCGATATTGCAAGGTCATATCCACTTGATCGGGTGGGTCACCGAGAACACCCACCGGCCGCCGGGCGCAGCACCCGGAACACCTCCCGCATCACCGCCGCCGAGTCGGCCACGAACGGGATCGCCCCGAACGCCGTGCAGGCGGTGTCGAACGCCGCGTCGGGGAAGGGCAGGGCCAGCGCGTCGGCCTGCACCAGCGGGACGCGTACCCCCGTGCGGTCGGCCGCGGCGGCGGCGTGCCGCAGCATCCCGGCGGAGAGGTCCAGCGCGACCGGCCGGGCCCCGCGGGTGGCCAGCCAGCGGGCGGCGGCGGCCGCCCCGCAGCCCAGCTCCAGCACCCGCCGCCCGGTGACGTCGCCGAGCAGCCCGGCGTCGGCCTCCCGCAGCCCCTCCGGGCACCACACGAAGTCCACGTCGCCCAGGAAGGCCCTGTGCTCGGCCTGGTAGTCGTCGGCATCGGCGTCCCACCAGCCGCGGTTGGCCCGACGGGCCTCCGCGTCGCCCACCCGGCGCCGGGTCACCCGGCTGTCGTCGTCCACGCCCGTCACGCTAGGTCCCGGGCGGCGGCCACCCGCCACCGGCGTGACACCTGTGACCTAAGAGACAGCGGGGACTCCTTACAGCCGAAATCTCCGCTTTCGCAGCTGACGCGCCAGCGAGAGGGCGGGAGGGCTTGCACGCTGTGGTAATGCAGCGGGTAGGCTAGACGATGCGCTCGCGGATCGTGTGCCTCGGCAGGGAGCAGGTGCGCGGTCAACGGAGCCACATCACATGATCCCACTGAGCGATCGTTCGGTGTGCCCGGCGACGGATCCGCTGGCGCGAACAGGTCACCGCGACACCAGCCTGCTGTGACAAAACATCCGACCGGAGCAACCGCCCACATGACGAGCAGCATCGAGGCCCCCTCGAGCGCCACCCGGGTCACCCACGACGATCTCGGTTCCGAGGAGGCTTTCCTCGCCGCGATCGACGAGACCATCAAGTACTTCAACGACGGCGACATTGTCGAAGGCACCGTCGTCAAGGTCGATCGGGACGAGGTCCTGCTCGACATCGGCTACAAGACCGAGGGCGTCATCCCCTCGCGGGAGTTGTCGATCAAGCACGACGTGGACCCTGCCGAGGTCGTTTCGGTCGGTGACCACATCGAGGCCCTCGTCCTCCAGAAGGAGGACAAGGAGGGTCGCCTGATCCTCTCGAAGAAGCGGGCGCAGTACGAGCGGGCCTGGGGCACGATCGAGAAGATCAAGGACGAGGACGGTGTCGTCCGCGGCTCGGTCATCGAGGTCGTCAAGGGTGGTCTCATCCTCGACATCGGGCTGCGGGGCTTCCTGCCCGCCTCCCTGGTCGAGATGCGGCGGGTGCGCGACCTGCAGCCGTACGTCGGCCGCGAGCTCGAGGCCAAGATCATCGAGCTGGACAAGAACCGCAACAACGTGGTCCTGTCCCGCCGGGCCTGGCTGGAGCAGACGCAGTCCGAGGTGCGCACCGAGTTCCTCAACAAGCTGCAGAAGGGCCAGGTCCGCAAGGGCGTCGTGTCCTCGATCGTCAACTTCGGCGCGTTCGTCGACCTGGGCGGCGTGGACGGCCTGGTGCACGTCTCCGAGCTGTCCTGGAAGCACATCGACCACCCGTCCGAGGTCGTCGAGGTGGGCCAGGAGGTCGAGGTCGAGGTCCTGGACGTCGACCTGGACCGCGAGCGGGTCTCGCTGTCGCTGAAGGCGACCCAGGAGGACCCGTGGCGGCAGTTCGCCCGTACCCACGCGATCCAGCAGATCGTGCCGGGTAAGGTCACCAAGCTGGTGCCGTTCGGCGCCTTCGTCCGGGTGGACGACGGCATCGAGGGCCTGGTCCACATCTCCGAGCTGGCCGAGCGCCACGTCGAGATCCCGGAGCAGGTCGTCCAGGTCGGCTCCGAGGTCATGGTCAAGGTCATCGACATCGACCTGGAGCGCCGCCGGATCTCGCTGTCGCTGAAGCAGGCCAACGAGGGCTTCGTCGAGGGCGAGGAGCACTTCGACCCGACCCTCTACGGCATGGCCGCGACCTACGACGCCGAGGGCAACTACATCTACCCGGAGGGCTTCGACCCGGAGACGGGCGAGTGGCTCGAGGGGTACGAGAAGCAGCGCGAGGCGTGGGAGCAGCAGTACGCCGAGGCGCGCCAGCGCTGGGAGGCCCACACCAAGCAGGTGCAGAACTCCCGTGCCGCCGAGGCCGAGGCCGCTGCCAACCCGGCTCCGGCCGTGTCCGGCGGTGCCGCTGCGGCCCCGAGCCGGCAGGCCGAGGAGCCGGCGGGCACCCTGGCCACCGACGAGGCGCTCGCCGCTCTGCGGGAGAAGCTCGCCGGCGGCAAGTGACCCTGGTGACGACTCCGGCTCGGCGCGGCTGACGCGCGGGGCGAGTCGCCACTGACGACGATGGGCCCCGTCCCCACGATTCGGTACCACCGGGTCGTCGGGGGCGGGGCCTTCGCCGTTCCGCCCCGCGTCTCCCGGGCGGCCGGGAGCGGCACCGCCGCCACGTCCCCGCGATCTTGCACTTTGTGCCCCTGCTATGTGCTGTTGTGGCTGTCTTGTCGGGGCCGTAAGTGCAAAATCGCGGGGACGGGCAGGGCGGGGGCGGAACGGGGAGCGGGGCGGGGCAGGGCGGGGGCGGGTTGGCGGGGGTTGCCGGGATCCGGTTGACTGGTCCGGTGCTGAGGGTGGGACTGACCGGCGGGATCGGGTCCGGCAAGAGCGCCGTGGCGGCCCGGCTGGCCGCGCTGGGCGCGGTGGTGATCGACTCGGACCGGATCGCCCGCGAGGTGGTCGTCCCGGGCAGCGACGGGCTGGCCGAGATCGTCGCCGCCTTCTCCGACCGCGTGCTCGGCCCCGACGGCGCGCTCGACCGGGCCGCGCTCGGCGCGGTGGTCTTCGCCGACGACGGAGCCCGCCGTCGGCTGGAGGCGATCACCCATCCCCGGGTGCGAGCGCGCTCCGCCGAGCTGGCCGCCGCCGCGGCCCCGGACGCCGTCGTGGTCAACGACGTGCCGCTGCTGGTCGAGGTCGGGCTCGCCCCGACGTACCACCTGGTGGTCGTCGTGGAGACCGCGGTGGCGACCCGGCTGGCGCGGCTGGAGCGCGACCGGGGGATGGACCGGGCGGAGGCCGAGCGGCGGATCGCCGCGCAGGCCGACGACGCACGCCGCCGGGCGGCAGCCGACGTGGTGCTGCGCAACGACGCCAGCCTGGACGAGTTGCACGCCGCCGTGGACCGGCTGTGGCACGAACGGCTGGTGCCGTACGAGGCGAATGTGCGCCACGGGCGGGCGGCCCGCCCCGACCGGGTGGTGCTGACGGGCCCGGACCCGAGCTGGCCGGAGCAGTACGCCCGGCTGGCCGCCCGGATCCGGCACGCGATCGCCCCGGCCGACCTGCGGATCGACCACATCGGGTCGACGGCCGTACCCGGCCTGGCCGCCAAGGACGTCGTCGACATCCAGCTCACCGTGCCGAGCCTGGCGGAGGCGGACGGCCCGCTGGCGGAGCGGCTCGCCGCCGCCGGCTTTCCCCGGCTGCCCGGGGACTGGTGGGACAACGCCCGCGTGGCTCGGGCCGGTGGCGCCGGATTCGCTGGGCCGGGCGAAGGATCGGCGGACGCGGTCGGCGGCCGGTGGGAGAAGCGGCTGCACGGCAGCGCCGACCCCGGCCGCCCGGTGAACCTGCACCTACGCCCGGCCGGCTCGCCCGGCTGGCGCTACGCGCTTCTCATGCGCGATCACCTGCGGGCCGACCCGCAGCAGCGGGAGGCGTACCTGGCGCTGAAGCGGCGGCTGGCTGCCGGCGGGCCGGGCGTCGCTGGGTACGCCGACGGCAAGGAGCCGTGGTTCGACGAGGAACACCAACGGGCCGAGGAGTGGGCCGCCCGTACCGCCTGGCGGCCCTGAACCCGCGCCGGCCCTGATCCGCCCCGGCCCTGATCCGCCCCGGCCCCGGCCCGCCCGCCCGGCCTGGCGGCCCTGACCCGCGCCGTCGCCGGCCCGTCCGGGTGTGCCCCCGTCAGCGGGCGGGGGCGGCCACCGGCGGCAGCGCCGGCGTCGGGCCCGGGACCAGATCGAGCTGGGCGTACGTCCCGAGGCGGGTGCGCAACTCGAGGCGGCGGAGCAGGCCGTCCCGGTCGATCCAGTAACGCAGCAGCCCCGGACGGGCGGCCACCTCGACCACGTCGACCGTCCGGTCAGCGACGCGGTCGCCCCGGATCCGGCGCGCCGACGTGGGCGGCACCGCCGCCTCGCCGGCCTGGAGCGCGGCGGCCAGCAGGGCGTCCACGTCGTCGGCCCCGGGCGGGTGCCGCTGCCAGGCGTCGCGCGGGGGCGGCAGCGGGGGAGGGCCGGCGACGGGGTTGCGGGTGTTCGCCGCCGCCCACACCCCGGCCGGGTCGTAGCGGCGCAGCGTCCGTCCGTCCGGCGCGTCCGGGTCGCCGACCGCCAGGTACGCCGCGCGGGCCGTCCAGCTCACCCAGCCCGTACCGCGCGGCGTGACCCCCGGCGCGACCGGCGCGGTGAGCGTCACCGCCGCACCACCCTCAGCCCGTAGCCGGGCCGGCAACCGGGCGAGCCGGTCCTCCTCGGGGCCGGTGAGCGCCCGGGGCAGCCCCGGCCGCCCGCCCAGGGCAGCCGCCGGCCACAGCGTCGGTCGGTTGGTCCGATGCAGTTCCAGGCTCACCGGTACGCCGCCGGGCAGGCGTCCCTCCAGCCGGTGCAGGCGCGCGTCCCGGTCGACCCACCAGCGGGCCGGCCCGTCCAGCGCCCGTGCGGCGGCGGACGGCCTCGGGGCGGCCGGCAGGCTGGGCAGTGGGCCGGGCCAGGTCGGGCCGGGCGCAGCCGTCCCCGGGCCGGCGGTGTCCCGCCGACCGGTGGTGTCGGGCAGCGGGGCCTGGAGGACGTCCACCGGCTGGCCGCCGGCCTCGGCGCGGCCCAGCCAGCGGCCTTCGCCGGCGGGCAGCGCCCCGGCCGGCTCCGGGCGGGGCGCGGCGAGCGCGAAGAGCAGGTCGAGCGCGGGGCGCAGGGCCCGGGTTGAGGGGTCCCGCACCCGCCATCCGTCGGCCGGCGGCACCAGTGGCGGGGGTGCCGGGGCGGGCACCGCCGCGGGGTCGGGCCGGGCGAGCAGCAGCCGGGGAGTGGCCTGGACGAGTCCCCGGTCCGCCCCGGCCCCGGGGCCGCCGACGTCGACGTACGCCAGCGACCGGGACCAGTCGATCCAGCCCACGACGTCGATGCGCCCGCCCGCGTCGCCGAGGGTGAGCCGCAGTCCCGACCGGACGTCCCGCTGGTTGGTGACCCGCACGGCGGCGAGCCGCTGCGCCTCGGCGTCGCTCAGCGGCCGGGAGGGCTCCGGCTCCGCCGGCGCCCAGGTCAGCAGCACGGCGGCGAGCCCCGCCGCCGAGGCGACGGCGGCCACGCCCAGCGCGACCCGCAGGGCGCGTCGGCGGCCGGCGGCGGGCCGGTGGGCCGGGTTGACCAGCGTGTCGGCGGGGGGCGCGTCGATCTCGCCGAACCTGGTCGTCGGGTCGGCGTGGTCGGCCACCGGATCGTTGGGAGTGGTGCGGTCGGCCGTCGGGCCGGCGGTGCGGTTCGGCCGGGACGAGTTCTCCACGGGGGGATGAACTTGCGGCGCGCCGGACAGGTGACGCCCGTGCGGCGGGGCGGAAGCCGGCGGCGCCGCCGACACGCGGCGGTGGGACGGTGGGTGGCGCTCGCGCCCGTGGGCGGGCCGTGCCGGGCGCCCGCGCGGCGGTGGGACGATCGGCGGCGCTCGCATCCGTGGGCGGGCCGCCGGACGCCCGCGCCGCGGGCGGCGAGAGGGCCCGCCACGGGTGGGTGACTGGGGCGCTCGCGGCGGCCGGTCTGCGCCTCGGCGCGACCACCTCGGGTGCGCACGCCGGTCGTCCCGGGTGCTGCGACCTCCTGTGCCGGGGGCGCGCCGGCCCTTCGAGGGGCTCGGCCGCCGGCCCGGACGGCCGCCGCGAGCGGCCTACGGAAGCACACTAGCGCGGTGAGATGTGCCACACAATGCGAATATTGAAGCCGATCACGGACTGTCCGTAGTCGGTCCGGGTTGTCGGACCCCCGGCGTACCGTGGAGGTCATGGCGCTCGACATTCCCCGGCTCGACGGCCGCTTCCAGGTCGTCAGTGAGTTCCAGCCGGCCGGCGACCAGCCGGCCGCCATCGACGACCTGGAGCGTCGGGTGCGTCGCGGCGACCGCAACACCGTCCTGCTCGGCGCCACCGGCACGGGCAAGAGCGCCACGACGGCCTGGCTCGTCGAACGGCTGCAGCGGCCGACGTTGGTGCTGGCCCCCAACAAGACGCTCTGCGCCCAGCTGGCCAAGGAGTTCAGCGAGCTGCTGCCGCACAACGCGGTGGAGTACTTCGTCTCCTACTACGACTACTACCAGCCCGAGGCGTACATCCCGCAGACCGACACCTACATCGAGAAGGACTCCTCGATCAACGAGGAGGTCGAGCGGCTGCGGCACTCGGCGACGATGTCGCTGCTCACCCGCCGCGACGTGGTCGTCGTGGCCACGGTGTCGGCGATCTACGGCCTGGGCACCCCGGAGGAGTACCTCGACCGTGCGGTCCGGGTCGCCGTGGGGCAGGAGCTCGACCGGGACCAACTGCTGCGCCGCCTGGTCGACATCCAGTACACCCGCAACGACGTGGCCTTCCAGCGGGGCACCTTCCGGGTGCGCGGCGACACGCTGGAGATCATCCCGGCCTACGAGGAACTGGCCGTCCGGATCGAGCTGTTCGGCGACGAGGTCGAGAAGCTCTACTATCTCAACCCGCTCACCGGCGACGTGGTCCGCGAGGTCGACCACCTGCTGATCTTCCCGGCCACGCACTACGCGGCCGGCCCCGAGCGGATGGAGCGGGCGATCCGCGACATCGAGACCGAGCTGGCCGAGCGGCTCGCCGAGCTGGAGCGGCAGGCCAAGCTGCTGGAGGCGCAGCGGCTGCGGATGCGCACCACCTACGACATCGAGATGATGCGCCAGGTGGGGTTCTGCTCGGGCATCGAGAACTACTCCATGCACATCGACGGCCGGCTGCCCGGCAGCCCGCCGCACTGCCTGCTCGACTACTTCCCCGACGACTTCCTCACCGTTGTCGACGAGTCGCACGTGACGATTCCGCAGATCGGCGGCATGTACGAGGGCGACGCGTCCCGCAAGCGCATGCTGATCGACCACGGATTCCGGCTGCCCAGCGCCGCCGACAACCGGCCGTTGCGCTTCGACGAGTTCCTGGAGCGGGTCGGCCAGATGGTCTTCCTCTCCGCCACCCCCGGTCCGTGGGAGCTGGAGCAGGCGCAGGGCGAGTTCGTCGAGCAGGTGATCCGGCCGACCGGGCTGATCGACCCGGAGGTGATCGTGAAGCCCACCAGGGGCCAGATCGACGACCTCATGCACGAGATCAAGCTGCGCACCGAGCGGGACGAGCGGGTGCTGGTCACCACCCTGACCAAGAAGATGGCGGAGGACCTGTCCGACTACCTGCTGGAGAACGGCATCCGGGTGCGCTACCTGCACTCCGAGGTCGACACGCTGCGCCGGGTCGAGTTGCTGCGCGAGCTGCGCAAGGGCGACTACGACGTGCTGGTCGGCATCAACCTGCTCCGCGAGGGCCTGGACCTGCCCGAGGTGTCCCTGGTGGCGATCCTCGACGCCGACAAGGAGGGCTTCCTGCGCAGCGGCCGGTCGCTGATCCAGACGATCGGCCGGGCCGCCCGGAACGTCTCCGGCCAGGTCCACATGTACGCGGACAAGATCACTCCGTCGATGGCGGACGCGATCGAGGAGACCAACCGGCGCCGGGCCAAGCAGATCGCGCACAACGAGGCGCACGGGATCAGCCCCGAGCCGCTGCGTAAGAAGATCCACGACATCCTCGACGACATCTACCGGGAGGCGGAGGACACCGACTCCCGGATCGGCGGCGCGGTGCGGCAGCTCTCCCGCGGCAAGGCGCCGGTCAAGGAGACCCGCAGCCGTGGCCGGGCGGGGGCGACCGGCCCGTCCCGGGAGGGCATGGCCCGGGCGGACCTGGCCCAGCTCATCCAGGAGCTCAACGACCAGATGCTGGCCGCGGCGCGGGAACTCCAGTTCGAGCTGGCCGCGCGCATCCGTGACGAGATCGCCGACCTCAAGAAGGAGTTGCGGGGGATGGACGCGGCCGGCGTGAAGTGACGCCCCCACGTGCGCGGCGAGGCCGGGCCCTGGCACCCGGGGAGCGCCCCGCCGCCGCTCAGCCCGGCGCCCCGCCCCCGCCGACCACCGCGGGCCGCCGCCTCACCCCGCCGCCACTCAGCTCGCCGCCGCGCTCCCGCAGGCCACCCCCGGCCGCCGTGTCACCCCGCTGCCGCGCCTGCCTGCCGACGGCGGCCGGCATAATTGCGGTCAGCGAGCAAGGTATTGCACACAGTGATCGAGGTGCGTAGTCTCCGTCCTGGGGAGGCGGGGATGCCGTTGCCAACGAGTCCGGTGATCCGACGTGCGCGGCTGGGCGCTGAGCTGCGTCGGCTGCGCAGACGCGAGGAGCTCACGCTGGAGCAGGTCTGCGGCCGCCTCGGCTGGGCCTCCACCTCGAAGCTGTCCCGCATCGAGCTGGGCCAGAGCCGGCCCGACCTCGCCGACGTGCTCGATCTGCTGGACGCCTACCGGGTCGCCCCGCAGGAGCGGGACATGCTGATCGCCATCGCCCGGGACGCGGCGACCGGCCGGGGCTGGTGGAAGGCGCTCGGCGGGATGGGGGAGCGGCAGCGCGCCTACGCCGAGCTGGAGGGCGGCGCGGCGACGGTGGTGGAGTACCAGCCCGCCGTCATCCCGGGCCTGTTGCAGACCCCGGCGTACGCCCGGCTGCGGCTCGGCGTCGCCCGGCTGCTCGACTGCGACGTGGACGTCGAGGCGGACGTGCGCGCCCGGCTGGTCCGGCAGGAGGTGCTGCACCGGGTTGATCCGCCCCAGTACACGGCACTGTTGGAACTGGCCGCGTGCGACCCGGGCGGGGTGCCGGACGGGATCTGGCGCGAACAGCTGCGGCACCTGGTCACTCTGGCGGCGAAGCCGCACGTGACGATCCGGATGATCCCGCCCGGCGTGACCGCGGGCGGTGTCCACCCCCTGACCCCGTTCTCCCGGTACTCGTTTCCGGACCCGGCCGACCCCCGCACCGTCATGCTCGAGGCGTTGACCACCGACGTCCGGCTGGGCTCGCCCACCGACCTCGCCTGGTACGACGCGGTGGTCGATCGGCTGCTCGACGCCGCCCTGCCGGCCGCCGAGACGGTGGCGCTGCTGGCCCGGCTGGTCGAGGACCCCGGGCTGTTGGGCCGCACGGCCGACGATCCGGCGCCGCCCGTCGTGGGCCGTTCGGGCGGTCACCCGCCGTCGGGCCGTGCCGAGGACCCGGCGGCGTTGCCCCGCCCCCGGCCGTCGACCGACTGAGGGCCGGCAGCCGGGGCGTGCGGGCACGGTCGTCTGTCGGCGGAGCGGGAGCCGATGGTGTCGCGCCGCCGCCGGGCCAGGCGCCCCCGAGCCCGCCGGGACCGGCGGCCGGCGCGTGCGCGCGTACGGTAACCGGGGGGTACGACAGCGAGGGCTGGACGCGGAGCCGGGGGGCCGGAGGGGCCGGCGCCGGGCTCAGGCCGGGACGTCGACGAAATGCTCGACCAGCGGCGGGCCGGCGAAGTGCGGGCCGATCAGCGCCCGCCACTGCTGGAACCGCTCGGTGGCGCGGAAGTTCTCCTCGTGGGCCGCGACGGAGTCCCACTCGACGAGCAGCACGAACCGCGACGGCGACTCGACTCCCCGGGTCATCCGCACCGACCGGCAGCCGGGCGTGCCGGCGAGGACCGGCCGCCCCTTCGCGTACGCGGCGGCGAAGTCGTCCTCGTGTCCGGGCGTCACGTCGATCAGCGCGACCTCAAGCACCATGCCGGAGAGCCTGCCATGTGCCCGTCGACGCCCGACGCCCACCCGAGGTGAACTGGCCTCCTAGGAAGCCTCGTCGGCAGAGACATCCGTCACCATTTCCGAGGTGGAACGCCCGGGCGAGGAGACGGGGATCTCAAGCCGCGGGAGGCGGAGGTGCGGTCCGGGCAGGTCATGGTGAACAATGGGGCCGAAGGAGGGGAGTATTCCCCCGCGACGGAGTCGTCAGCACGGTCGACCGCCGACCCCCTCGGTGGCGCGACCCGGCTCCGTCGGTCACCGGCCGGCTCGTGGGGCGGTGGCGGAAGAGACCTCCGACAGTCACCACTGTCCGCGTCGCCGCACCACACGCCCCGTACGGAGCGTACGGTGTGCCCGACGCCGCGTGTCTGCCGGAGGATCAATTGAACGTGTCCGGATTGGTGTGGGCGGGAACGCTCGTCGCGCTGACGGCTGTCCTGCTCGTCGACCTGCTCATCATCGGTCGGCGACCGCACGAGCCCAGCGTGCGGGAGTCGAGCCTCTGGGTCGGCTTCTACGTCGGGCTGGCGCTGCTCTTCGGGGTCGCCGTCTGGCTCACCGCGGGCCCCAGCGCGGCCGGCCAGTTCTACACCGGCTGGCTCACCGAGTACAGCCTCTCGGTGGACAACCTCTTCGTCTTCGTGATCATCATGGCCCGCTTCGCGGTGCCCCGGCAGTACCAACAGAAGGTGCTGCTGATCGGCATCGTGCTGGCGCTGGTGATGCGCGGCGGGTTCATCGCCGCCGGCGCGGCCCTGATCTCCCAGTTCACCTGGGTCTTCTACATCTTCGGCGCGTTCCTCATCTACACCGCGATCAACCTGATGCGGCAGGGTGAGCCGGACGAGGACGAGTTCAGCGAGAACGTCCTGATCCGGTGGAGCCGCCGGGCGCTGCCGATCTCGAAGGACTACGACGGCGCGAAGATGACCACGCACGTGAACGGCCGCCGGCTGTTCACCCCGATGCTGATCGTCATGATCGCGATCGGCACCACCGACCTGATCTTCGCGCTGGACTCGATCCCGGCCATCTTCGGCATCACCCAGGAGCCGTACCTGGTCTTCACCGCGAACGTCTTCGCGCTGATGGGGCTGCGCCAGCTGTACTTCCTGCTGGGCGGGCTGCTGGACCGGCTGATCTACCTCAGCATCGGGCTGGCCGTGGTGCTCGGCTTCATCGGGGTCAAGCTGGTGCTGGAGGCCCTGGCCGACAACCACCTGCCGTTCGTCAACGGCGGGGAGCCGGTGGGCTGGGCCCCGCACATCCCGATCTGGCTGTCCCTGGTGGTCATCCTCGGCACGCTGTCGGCGGCGACCGTGGCCAGCCTGCTCAAGTCGGCCCGGGACCGGCGGCGGGAGCTGGCCGCCGCCCGCTGACGGCCCACGACGCGGAAAAGGGGCGCCCCCGGGGCCGGGTGGCGCCCCTTTTTCAGACCCGGTGCGCGCCGACCAGGGTGGCGCTGCGCTCCTCGGGCAGCGCCTCCTCCAGCACCTCGCGCTGCCGGTAGCAGGCGTGCAGCATCCGCCGGTCGTCGCCCTGCGGTGCGGCGCTGACGATCCCGATGTGGTGGATCTTCCTGCCGGGGCGGGCGAAGAAGTAGAGGTCGCCGGGACGTTCGGCGCCCGGCGGCAGGGGGGTGGTGGCCCCGGCCTGGTCGACGGCGTCGCGGGGCAGCATCACCCCGAACCGCCGCCACGCCAGGTGCACCAGGCCCGAACAGTCGATCCCGTACGCCGACACGCCGCCCCAGACGTACCCGACGTCGCGGAGCCGGGCGGCGACGGCGAGCACCTCCGCCGCGGACGGCGGCGCGGCCGGCAGGGGCACCACGTGCCCGTCGGGCAACCAGAGCGGGCGGTCGTACCCGGGGGCGCGCACGGGACGCCAGCCGTCGACGGGCGGGCCGGCCGGGGTGAGCCGGGTGCCGAGGACGACGCCGGGCAGGAGCGGCTCGCCGCCGGGCGCGGCGTGCAGGGCGGTGACGGTGGCGTCGACGACCAGCGGGGTGTCCGCCGGGGTCGGGGCGTCGTCGGCGGGCGGGGCGAGCTGTGCCGCCGGCAGCCATCCCGGGTAGCCGCGGGCGTCGAGCCTCGGCGCCGGCTGCTCGACGGCCACGACGTGCGCCCAGCCGTCGGGGCGCAGCTCGGTGACCAGCACCCGCTCGCCGAGCAGGAGTTGGCTCAGCACGCACTCGCCGACCTGCTGGTCGGCGTCCATTCCGGAGATCCAGGCGGTCACGTCGGCGTGCGCGTCGAGGGCGGGACGGTCGACGGGGCGGACCGTCTCGGGGGCGGTCCAGAGGGTCGCGACCGCGACCCGGACGACGGCCTCGCGGCCCGGTTGCAGTTCCACGTCCACCCCCAGCGTGAGGCGTCACCCTCAGGCGAGGGTATGAAACTTTTCGCCGCTACTCAACTCGCTGGCTGCATGTTTGCTTCGGTCAGGGCGGTGACGCCGAGCCCGGGCGCGTCGGGCAGCACCACGGTCGCGCCGTCGTACCGGATGCCGCCGCGCACCGGCGACCACGCCAGCCACCAGGCGGCGTCGAGGTCCGACACGGCGGTGGTGCCGTAGGCGGCGACCAGGCTGGCGGCGGCGCCCAGCCCGATCTGGCTCTCCATCATCGACCCGACGATCGTGCCGACGCCGTGCGCGGCGGCCAGGTCGAGCAGCGTGCGCGCGGCGTGCAGGCCGCCGCACTTGGCCAGCTTGACGTTGACCATGTCGGCGGCCCGCCGCCGGATCACCTCGACCAGGTCCCGCACTCCGAACACCGACTCGTCGGCGAGGATCGGCAGGCCGACCCGGTCGCTGACCCAGGCCAGGCCGTCGAGGTCCCAGCGGGCCACCGGCTGTTCCACCAGCTCCACGTCCAGCCCGGCGTCCTCGATGCCGCGGATCACCCGGACCGCCTCGCGGGGCGTCCAGCCCTGGTTGGCGTCCAGGCGGATGCGCACCTGCGGGCCGACGGCGGCGCGGACCGCGCGGACGCGCTCCAGGTCGCCGGCCGCGTCGGTGCCCACCTTGAGCTTCAGCACGGAGAAGCCCTCGGCGCGCCGCTTCCGGGCGGCGGCGGCCAGGTCGGTGGCGTCGCCGGCGGCCAGGGTGACGTCCGTCGGCACGCGCAGGGCCGTGCCGCCGAGCAGCCGCACCAGGGGTACGCCGAGCCGGCGCGCCGCCAGGTCGTGCAGGGCGGTGTCGACCGCCGCCTTGGCGGCCTCGTTGCCGGCGACCGCCCGGGACACCTCGGCGCAGCGGGCCACCAGGTCGTCGGCGTCCCAGCGGACGAGGGCCGGACCGAGCATCTCGCGGACGCACGCCTCGGCGCCGGCCAGCGACGCGCCGGTCACCTGCCACACCTGCGGCGCCTCGCCGAACCCGGAGCGCCCGTCGTCGTCGATCAGCTCCACCACGAGGGTGTCGACGGTGGTGGTGCGGCGCAGCGCGGTCACGAACGGGGTGTGCAGGGGCGCGGAGAGCCGGTGGGTGCGTACCGCGGCGATCGTCATGTGCGGCACCCTATACGGGTCGGGGCGAGGGCAGGGGAGGCCGGATGGCGGGGCGGGACTGGACGCTGGTCGGGGCGCCGAACGCGCGTGACCTGGGAGGGATGGTGGGCGCGGACGGCCGGCGGGTGCGGGCGGGTCGGCTGATCCGGACGCCGGCGCTGGGCCGGCTGACCGACGAGGATCTACCGGTGCTGGAGAAGCTGGCGCCGGCCTGCGTGGTGGACCTGCGCGACGACTCGGAGATCGTGGCGGGTCCGGCGGACCGGCTGGTCGGCGAGCTGCGGGTGGTGCGCCTGCCGGTGTACGACGCGGCGCATCCGGTGTTCACGGCGGTGGCGGAGGTGCTGCTGGGGCACGACCTGGGCGCGGAGGCGACGCTGGCCGTGCAGGGCAGCCCGGCGGCGATGGCGGCCATCTACCGCTGGTTCGTGACGGGGGAGGGAGCCCGGGCGAGCTTCGGGGCGGCGGTCCGGCTGGCGGCGGAGGCGGAGAACCTGCCGCTGCTGTTCCACTGCACGGCCGGCAAGGACCGCACCGGCTGGCTGTCGGTCGTCCTGTTGACGGCGCTGGGGGTGGACGAGGCGGCGATCCGGGCGGACTACCTGCGTACCAACGCGCAGACCGAGAGCCTGCGGGAGGTCGTCCTGCAGGCGATGCAGGCCCGGCAGCCGGTGTTGGCGGAGGCCGCGATCCGGCCGCTGCTGGAGGTACGCGGGGAGTACCTGGACGCCGCGTACGACGAGGTGCGGCGGGTGCACGGGTCGTTCGACGCGTACCTGCGGGACGGGCTGGGGCTGACCGGGGCGCACCTGGCGGCGCTGCGGGACAACCTGCTGGACTGAGGCGGGGCCGCCGGGCGGCCCCCGTCAGTCGGCGGCGGTCAGGTCGTGGCGGGCGGCCCAGACCCGGGCGGAGATGTCGGCGAGCAGGCGGCAGGCGTCGTCGTCGGCCCCCTCGCCCTCGGCCAGGTCGGTGGTGGTGCAGACGACGAGCACGTACGGCGGGGCGTCGGGCGGGTAGACGACGCCGGCGCCGTGCCGGACGCCGCGTACCCAGCCGTTCTTGTGGGCGATCGGGACGCCGTCGGGCAGCCCGGCGGCGAGGTCCTCGCGGAACTGCTGGGCGTGCAGGACGTCGAGCATGGCGGCGCAGGCGGCGGGGGTGGCGAGCGGCCCGGGTCGGGCGGCGCCGGCGGCCAGCCCGCCGAGCAGGGCGGCCAGGTCGGCGGCGGTGACCAGGTTGGTGATGCCGGCCTCCCGGGCCGCGAAGTCCTCGATGCCGCGGCCGGTGACGCTGCGCCGGGCCCCGGCGAGCTGCCAGGCACGGGCGACGGCGGGCAGGCCGACGTCGCGGAGGCAGATGTTGGTGGCCAGGTTGCTGGAGCGCACGATCATCCGCTCGGCGAGCCAGCGCAGCGGCGCGGTGCCGCCCTCCCGCTGCCAGACCGTCTCGTCGTTGTCGTAGTCCCGGTCGCAGGAGAAGCGGGGTGCGCCGGGCAGCGCCGAGTCGAACCGGTTGCGGACGGCGACGGGGGCGTCGAGGTCGAGGGTGCCGGCCTCGGCCGCCCGGTGCAGCGCCAGCAGGACGGCGACCTTCATCGTGCTCGCCGCGTAGTGGGTGGCGTCGGGGTGCCGGGTCCAGGTGGGGGCGGCGTCGAGGTGGCCCGCGTACGCCGAGACGGTGCCGGGCAGCGTGTCCAGGTGGGCGTCGAGCTCGTCCCAGGTCATGCCGGTGACCGTAACCGATCGAGCGGGACCGGGTACGGCGCGGGGCCGGGAGCCTCGTCGGCTCCCGGCCCCGGTGGTCGTCGCCCGGTCAGCCGGCGTGCTTGCGGCGGGCCGCCGTGCGGGCCCGGGCGGTCTGGTCCAGCACCACCTTGCGGATGCGCACCGCCGCCGGGGTGACCTCGACGCACTCGTCCTCGCGGCAGAACTCCAGGGCCTGCTCCAGCGACAGCTTGCGCGGCGGGATGAGCTTCTCGGTCTCGTCGGCGGTCGACGAGCGCATGTTGGTGAGCTTCTTCTCCTTGGTGATGTTGACGTCCATGTCGTCGGAGCGGGAGTTCTCCCCGACGATCATGCCCTCGTACACCTCGGTGCCCGGCTCGACGAAGAGCTGGCCGCGTTCCTGGAGGTTGGTCATGGCGAACGCGGTGACGCTGCCTGCGCGGTCGGCGACGAGCGAGCCGTTGTTGCGGGTACGCAACTCGCCGAACCACGGCTCGTACGACTCGAAGACGTGGTGCAGGATGCCGGTGCCCCGGGTCTCGGTGAGGAACTCGGTGCGGAAGCCGATCAGGCCGCGCGCGGGGACCAGCCACTCCATCCGGATCCAGCCGGTGCCGTGGTTGACCAGTTGCTCCATGCGGCCCTTGCGGGTGGCCAGGAGCTGGGTGATCGCGCCGAGGTAATCCTCCGGTGCGTCGATGGTCAGCCGCTCGACGGGCTCGCAGGTCTTCCCGTCGATCTCCTTGGTGACCACCTGGGGCTTGCCGACGGTCAGCTCGTACTGCTCGCGGCGCATCTGCTCGACGAGGATGGCCAGGGCCAGCTCGCCGCGGCCCTGCACCTCCCACGCGTCGGGCCGCTCGGTGGGCAGCACCCGCAGGGAGACGTTGCCGACGAGTTCCTTGTCGAGGCGGTCCTTGACCATGCGGGCGGTGACCTTGGCGCCCTTGACGCGGCCGACCAGCGGCGAGGTGTTGGTGCCGATGGTCATCGAGATGGCGGGCTCGTCGACGGTGATCAGCGGCAGCGGGGTCGGGTTCTCCGCGTCGGCCAGCGTCTCGCCGATCATGATCTCGGGGATGCCGGCGACGGCGATGATGTCGCCGGGGCCGGCGGAGTCGGCGGGCTTGCGTTCCAGGCCCTCGGTCATCAGCAGCTCGGAGATGCGTACCCGCTGGGTGCTGCCGTCGGTGCGGCACCAGGCGACGGTCTGGCCCTTGCTGATGGTGCCCTGCCGGACGCGGCACAGCGCCAGCCGGCCCAGGAACGGGGAGGCGTCGAGGTTGGTGACGTGCGCCTGCAGCGGCGCGTCCTCCTCGTAGGCGGGCGGCGGGATGGTGTCGAGCAGGGTGCGGAACAGCGGCTCGAGGTTGTGGCTGTCCTGCGGTACGGCGCCGTCGGCGGGCTGGGTGAGGGAGGCGATGCCGTCGCGGGCGCAGGCGTAGACGATCGGGAAGTCGATCTGCTCCTCGTCGGCGTCCAGGTCGAGGAACAGCTCGTAGGTGTCGTCCACGACCTCCTTGATCCGGGCGTCGGGGCGGTCCACCTTGTTGATCACCAGGATGATGGGCAGCCGGGCGCGCAGCGCCTTGCGCAGCACGAAGCGGGTCTGCGGCAGGGGGCCCTCGCTGGCGTCGACGAGCAGCACCACCCCGTCGACCATGGTCAGGCCGCGCTCGACCTCGCCGCCGAAGTCGGCGTGGCCGGGGGTGTCGATGATGTTGATGGTGACCGGCTCCGACCCGTCCGCCGGCAGGTACCGCACGCCGGTGTTCTTGGCCAGGATGGTGATGCCCTTCTCGCGTTCGAGGTCCATCGAGTCCATCACGCGCTCGGTCGTCTCGCCGCGGGCGCCGTACGCGCCGGCCTGCCGCAACATGGCGTCGACCAGGGTGGTCTTGCCGTGGTCGACGTGAGCGATGATGGCGACGTTGCGGAGGTCGGTGCGTAGCTGCATACCCTCCATACTCCTGTCTGCGGTTTGCCGGGCGCGTGCCGGGGTCACCCCCGGATCGCCCCGGATCTGTGCCGAAACTGCTGTTTCGACCGTTCGTGGGTCGGCCTGCAACCCCGCGTCGGTCGGGGGTCGGAGGAATGCCCTGCCGACCGCGCCGCAGGGGCTGTCGCCCCTGTTCGTCCAGGTGACCGCCACGGCGACCGGTTGCGGCGGGGACCGCGGTGGGATCGCGGCCCGCCGGCGCCGGCCGGGGCGCCCTGTCGCTGGTCGGCTTACTAGCGTACGCGCGGGGGCGCCGGCTTGTTCCCGCGCCGGGGTCGTGACCGGTGTGCCGGTGACCGGGGACACACCGGTGCCGGCCGAGGGCGGCGGGACGATCCGTCGCCGCCCGGGACGCGTCGTGGGCGTGGCCGGAGTGCGACCCGGGGCGTCGGGGCACCCGTGGGCCACCCGTCCCTGTTAGGGTCCGACGACGGGTGACGGGGGGAGACACGGATGGGTGCCGGTTGGCGTCGGGTGGTGCCGGCGGTGACGGTCGGCCTGCTGCTGGCCACGGTCGGGGTGGGCTGCGCCGACCCGGAGAGCCAGCCACCGGGGGCGGCCGCGCCGGTGGGCCTGTCGACCGAGCTGCCCGCCGGGCCCACGCAGGAGCCGGCGGGCGTGGAGGGGATGGGTGCCGCGCCGAGCCCGACCCCGTCGGCCAGCGCCACGGCGACGCCGACCCGCAAGCCGCAGCCGACCCGGACGGCGGGGCCGCGCCGCACCCCGAAGCCGCCCACGGAGACGAAGGTCCCGCCGCCCCCGCCGAAGCCGGTGCCCGGCTGCGAGCCGACCCGCCGTGGGGAGAAGGCCACCCGGGCGCAGGTGAAGGCGGCGCTGACGGATGCGGCGGACCGGACGTACTGGCCGACGTCGGCGCCCGACATCCGGATCCCGCTGGCGCTGATGAAGGCGACGGCCTGGCAGGAGAGCGGCTGGCAGTCCGACATCATCGCCTGCGACGGCGGCATCGGGCTGATGCAGGTGATGCCGGACACCGCGACGTGGATGAACCAGCGGTTCGGCCAGTCGTACGACGTCGACGACTACCGGGACAACGCCTACCTCGGCGGCACCTACCTGGCCTGGCTGACCAAGTACATCGGTGACATGTACTTCGACTCCGACTACCGCCTCGACGCCGACCTGTGCGGCGAGGAGCTGACCTCGTGCCTGCTCAACGTGGTCATCGCCGCGTACAACGCGGGGCATCACGCGGTGGCGCGCGAGGGTGAGCCGCTGACCGTCCCGAATCCCCGGTACGTGGGCAACGTCCGCGCGCTGATGACCGAGTGCGAGTGCCTGGCGTACTGATCGCCGATGACTCTCGGTTGTGTACGGGCGGAACGTGCCGCCCTCGGTCGGCTGCCGGCTGCCTGACCCGGCCCGGGCGGTACGCCTTGCTCTATTCGAAAAATGCCGCTCTGAGCTGGTAAGACGTTCGATGTCGTGGCTACTCTGGGGCGAACCGCCCGGTGCCGTGCACCATTCGGTCGGGCCCGGTTCCGGACCCGCAACTTCTCACGCGGTGTGACCGCCCTGCCCGGCCGCCCCACCGTACGAAAGGGGGGCTCCGATGACCCGGGCCCCGGCGAATCTCCTGGCAGTCCGAAGTCTCCTGCTCACTCACCTCAACGTCGACAAGGACGTCTCGCGCCCGCAGGACCTCGAACCGAACGAGGTCGGCATCGTGGGTGACGCCCAGCACGTCGGCGGCTACCACTGCGGCTCCGACCGCGTCGTGGACGGCGACTACTCGGTCGTGGAGTCCACGCGGGACAGGTCCGGGCTGACCCTCGACGCGTCCGCCGTGGACGTCGGCATGTTCACCGTCACGGCCGGCGGTCGTACCCACAACCTGCGCTCGTTCTCCGTCTGGTGCGTGCAGCAGTGCGTCGCCGGCACGGCCGACACCCGGGACATCCGCGAGATCATCTACTCCCCGGACGGGAAGACGGTCAAGCGGTGGGACCGGCTCGGCAAGCGGACCACCGGGCCCAGTTCCCACCTGACGCACACCCACTTCAGCTTCTTCCGCGACTCCACGAAGGCGGGGCGGGACCAGACTCCGCTGTTCCGCCGCTACCTGACCACCATCGGACTCATCGAGGGGGACGACATGAGCGCGCAGGCCGAGAACGAGATCCATCAGGTGTTCGTCGGGCTGTTCCGGGGCGGCAACAGCATGGGCCGCAAGGTTGACCCGGACGGCACCGGACCGGCCGCCGCCAGCAACAGCCTGGTGGCCAAGCTGGACTACACGATGCTGCGGTTGGACGCCGCGATCGCCCAGCTCACCGCGCTGTCCGACAAGGACTTCACCGACGAGGAGGCCATCGTCGCCGGGGTGTTGGCCAAGCTGACTCCGGAAAAGATCGCCGCGGCGCTGCCGCCGACGGTGGCCAGGGAGGTGGCCGACGAGATCGCCAGGCGGTTGGCCGCCTGAACCCGGCAACGGCGGCGGCCGGTCGCCGCCGCCGTTACCGGCACGGGCTACATCGGGCGGACGTTGTCCGCCTGCGGGCCCTTCTGCCCCTGGATCACCTCGAACTCGACCTTCTGGCCCTCGGTCAGCTCCCGGTAACCGCCGCTCTGGATGGCCGAGTAGTGGACGAACACGTCCGGACCCCCGCCGTCCTGCTCGATGAAGCCGAAGCCCTTTTCCGAGTTGAACCACTTGACCGTGCCGGTTGCCATGCATCTCTCCCTGTTCCAAGCGGGAAACCACCGACGGCCGGCCGGTGATCGCCCTGTACCTCCCCGACAGTAACGGGCGAAAGGCAGATCTGCTGGGCGAAGTGCCGCAGGCGGGTACCGAAACTGTCGCGCCCGGTGGGGACGCCGCCGCGTCGGGGTGACCCCGAGGCGGAATCAGGGGCCGGTGGGGGATCGGACCGGATGTGTCCGTCCCGGGTTCGGCCATAGCGTGCGGACATGGCGGATTGGACGGCCCAGGTCGGCGAGCTTCCCACCACCCTGCTCATGGGGGTGCTCGGGGTGGTGATGCTCTTCGACGCCGTACCGCTGCTGGGGGTGCTGGTCCCCGGCGACGTCGTGGTCCTCGCCGCGGTCGGCGTCGGGCGACCGGCCACCGGGGCGGCCACCGTCGCCGCCGTGGTCGCCGGCTGCCTGGCCGGCTGGTCGCTGAGCTTCCTCGCCGGCCGGCGGTACGGCGACCGGCTGCGCCACAGCCGGGTGGGCGGCTGGATCGGGGAGCCCCGCTGGGCCGCCGCCGAGGCGATCCTGCGCCGGGGCGGCGGGCGGATGGTGCTGGTCGCGCCGTTCCTGCCGGTGTTCAACGCGCTGCTGCCGCTGGCCGCGGGCGGCCTGCGGATGTCGTACGGGCGGTTCCTGGCCTGCGCGACGGCCGGCGCCGCGGCATGGTCCGGCCTCTACGTGCTCCTCGGGACCCTGTCCCGGTCGCTGGCGGGGCTGCTGCCCGGGAGCGCCTCGCCGATGGTGGTCACGACGGCGGTCGGCCTGCTCCTGGCCGCCGTGGTGCTGCTCGGCGCCCGCCGCCGGCTGCGCGCCCTCACCGGGGTCTCGTGAGCGGGGGGATCCGCGGCGCCGGCCGGCGTGCGCCCCGGCCCCGGGCGGCGCGACGGCGTTCGCGTGCCGCGCCGGCCCGTCCGGGGGGCGGGCCGGCGCGCCGGTCTCACCAGCCGCGCGCCCGCCACTGCGGCAGCGAGGGACGCTCGGCGCCGATCGTGCTGTCCCTGCCGTGCCCCGGGTAGAACCAGGTCTCGTCCGGCAGCCGGTCGAACAGCCGGTGCTCGACGTCGTCGATGAGCTGCCCGAAGCGCTCCGGGTCCCGGTCGGTGTTGCCCACCCCGCCGGGAAAGAGCGAGTCGCCGGTGAAGAGATGCGGGGTGCCCTCCGGGTCGCGGTAGAGCAGGGCGATCGAGCCGGGGGTGTGGCCCCGCAGGTGGATGACCTCCAGCGGGCAGTCGCCGACGGTCACCGTGTCGCCGTCGGACAGCGTCTCCGCCTCGATCGGCAGACCGGCGGCGTCGTCGGCGTGCACCAGCGGGCGGGCGCCGGTCTTGGCGACCACCTCCTCCAACGCCACCCAGTGGTCCATGTGCTGGTGGGTGGTGACCACCGCGGCCAGGCCGCCGTCGCCGAGCAGGTTCAGCAGCCGCGGCGCCTCGTTGGCCGCGTCGACGAGCACCTGTTCGCCGGTGGACCGGCAGCGCAGCAGGTAGGCGTTGTTGTCCATCGGACCCACCGAGAGCTTGGAGATGGTGAGCCGGTCGAGCTCGCGTACCGCCGGCGCGCCGCCGGGGGTGACGTCTCCGCTGTAGGTCATCGGTTGTCTAGATCCATTCCGGTGGGGTCGGCAGGGGGCCGTCGGGGGTGACGGTGAGCGATTCGCCGGCGCCGCGGCCGATCAGCCAGGCGGCGAGCTCGGGGGCGGGGCCGGTGATCGTGGGCGCCCCGGCGGGGTCGCCGACGGCCAGTTCGTGGCGGGTGCCGTCGAAGCGCAGCACCATGGCCGGCGCGTCCGCCCGCTCACCCAGGCCGGCGGCCACCTCGTGCAGCAGCCGGTGGCCGAACGCCTCCGGCCAGTCGGTCGGCCGGTATCCGGCGGCCAGGTCCACGTGGTGCACCTCGACCTCGCGCAGCCGGCCCCAGACCAGCATGGTCGCCGGCCACGGGCCGCGGCGGGTCTGCACCGTGGCCGCCCACGCCTCGACCGGCATCGCGGCGACCGCCTCGGCGAACCGCTGCGCCGTGCGGCGCAGGTCGTCCAGGTGCGCGGCGGGCGGCCGGGAGGCCCCCGCCTCGATGTCGGCGGACCGGGCGTCGGGGCTGGCGTACATCGGGACCTGCTCGCCGGTGCGGGCGGCGGTGAGCAGGTTGACCAGCGCGTCGGCGTTGCGCGCCAGGTGGGCCAGCACGTGCCCGCGGGTCCAGCCGGGCAGCAGGGACGGCGCGGCGACGCCCGCCGCGTCGAGGGTTGCGGCGGTCGCCAGCAGGCGGGCCGTGGCGTCGTCCACCTCGCCGGTCAGGAGCAGCGGATCCGCGGTCACCCACCGACCCTAACGTCCCGCCGCCGCGGCATCGCCGTGGAAATCGCTTTCGGCGCGTCGGCGCGCCACCTACCGTCGGGCTCGGTACGCGGCAGCCGGGACGTCGGAGGAGGTGGTGCCCATGCCGGTCGGAGCACGCGCGTCGCGCCACCGTTTCTTCCTTCGACACCGATGAGGTTCCCATGACCATCGATCTGACCGCCCTCGGCTGGGACGCCGAGCGGGCGGCCCACGTACGCCGGCGCACCGACCAGCGCCCGGGCCGGGTGGCCCGGGTCGACCGCGGCGTGTGCACCGTGCTCGACGCCGACGGCCCCGTGCGGGCCACCCTGGGGGCGGCGGTGCTGTCCGCCGCCGCCCGCGACCTCACCCGGCTGCCCTGCGCGGGCGACTGGGTGCTGCTGCGCACCTGGCCGGACGGCCCGGTGACCGTCGAGTCCGTGCTGCCCCGGCGCACCGCGCTGGTACGCCGCACCGCCGGCAAGGACGCCAGCGGGCAGGTGCTCGCCGCCAACCTCGACGCCGCCGCCGTCGTCGAGCCGGTGCACCCCGAGCCGGACGTCCCCCGCATCGAGCGGCTGCTCTCCCTGGCCCACGAGTCGGGCGCCACGCCGCTGGTGGTGCTCACCAAGGCCGACCTGGCCGCCGACCCGGCGGCGATCGCCCGGCAACTCGCCGGGGTCGCCCCCGGCGTGCCGGTGCTGCCCGTCAGCGCGGAGCGGGGCGTCGGCCTCGACCCGCTGCGCCGGTGGGTCGCGCCGGGCCGCACCCTCGGCCTGCTCGGCCCGTCCGGCGCGGGCAAGTCGAGCCTGGTCAACGCCCTGGCCGGGGCGGTGGTGATGCCGACCCAGGCGATCCGCCGGGTCGACGGCAAGGGCCGGCACACCACCACCTGGCGGGCGCTGGTGCCGGTGCCGGGCGGCGGGGCGGTGCTGGACACTCCGGGAGTACGGGCGGTTGGCCTGCTCGACGGCTCGGCCGGGCTGGACCGGGCCTTCGCCGACATCGCGGAGCTGGCCGTCGGCTGCCGGTACGCGGACTGCTCGCACGAGGCGGAGCCGGGCTGCGCGGTCCGTGACGCCCTGGCCGCGGGCGAGCTGAGCGTCCGCCGGTACGACAGCTGGCGCAAGCTGCAGCGCGAGGTGGCGTACGAGACGCGGCGCCGGGAGGCCCGGGTGGCCGCCGAGCGCCGGGGCGGCTGGCGCGGCGGGCGGCGCCGCACCGCCCGCCCGTGACGGAGGGTGATCAAGAGGGGTGCGGACTCCAAGATCCGCGCAACTTCCTTGAAGGTGTGGCCTCGGGTGCGTCGGCAGGCCACTGCTTCCGGGAAAGTGCGCGGATCTTGATCCGGCGGCGCGGCGGGGCCGCCCCGGGTTCGGCGCGTCCGGTGTGAGCTGGGGGAATGTGCGGGCGCGGAAAGTTGTCGTACCTCGGGGCTAGAGTTGCCGAGGCGCTTCTTCTGCGTCCGCACAACCGCTCTGGGCCGTCCCGGAATCGTCCGGACCTCCCCGGAGCGGACAGATCCTCCTCCTCTTCCTCACCGGGAGTACACGGACAGTGGCCGACCGACTGATCATCCGTGGCGCGCGCGAGCACAATCTGCGTGACGTCAGTCTCGACCTGCCCCGGGACGCCCTGATCGTCTTCACCGGGCTCTCCGGCTCCGGCAAGTCGAGCCTGGCCTTCGACACGATCTTCGCCGAGGGGCAGCGCCGCTACGTCGAGTCGCTGTCGTCGTACGCCCGGCAGTTCCTCGGCCAGATGGACAAGCCGGACGTCGACTTCATCGAGGGGCTCAGCCCGGCCGTCTCCATCGACCAGAAGTCGACCTCGCGCAACCCCCGCTCCACCGTCGGCACCATCACCGAGGTCTACGACTACCTGCGGCTGCTCTTCGCCCGCGTCGGCGAGCCGCACTGCCCGGTCTGCGGCGAGCGGATCTCCAGGCAGACCCCGCAGCAGATCGTCGACCGGGTCCTCGCCATGGCCGAGGGCACCCGGTTCATGGTGCTCGCCCCGGTCGTGCGCGGCCGCAAGGGCGAGTACGTGGACCTGTTCGCCGAGCTGCAGGCCAAGGGGTACGCCCGCGCCCGGGTCGACGGCGTGGTGCACCCGCTGACCGAGCCGCCGAAGCTCAAGAAGCAGGAGAAGCACACCATCGAGGTGGTGATCGACCGGCTCACCGTCAAGGCGAGCGCCAAGCAGCGGCTGACCGACTCGGTCGAGGCCGCGCTCGGGCTGTCCGGCGGGCTGGTCCTGCTCGACTTCGTCGACCTGGCCGAGGACGACCCGGATCGGGAGCGGCGCTACTCCGAGCACCTGGCCTGCCCCAACGACCACCCCCTGGCCATCGAGGACCTGGAGCCCCGGGTCTTCTCCTTCAACGCCCCGTACGGCGCCTGCCCCGAGTGCACCGGCCTCGGCACCAAGAAGGAGGTCGACCCGGAGCTGGTCGTCCCCGACCCGGAGCGCACCCTGCGCGACGGCGCGATCCAGCCCTGGTCCACCGGGCACAACCTGGAGTACTTCCTGCGCCTGCTGGAGGCCCTGGGCGAGGCGGAGCACTTCGACGTCGACACGCCCTGGCGGGCGCTGCCGTCGCGGGCGCAGAAGACGATCCTGCACGGCTCCGACGACCAGGTGCACGTGCGCTACCGCAACAAGTACGGCCGCGAGCGGTCCTACTACACCGGCTTCGAGGGCGTGGTGCAGTGGATCGAGCGCCGGCACTCCGACACCGAGAGCGAGTGGTCCCGGGAGAAGTACGAGGGCTACATGCGGGACGTGCCCTGCGCGGCCTGCGGCGGCGCCCGGCTCAAGCCCGAGGTCCTCGCGGTCACCCTGGCCGGCAAGAGCATCGCCGAGGTGTGCAACCTGTCGGTCGGGGAGTGCGCCGACCTGCTCGCCGGCATCGAGCTGACCGATCGGCAGAAGCTGATCGCCGAGCGGGTGCTCAAGGAGATCAACGCCCGGCTGCGGTTCCTGCTCGACGTCGGCCTGGACTACCTCTCCCTGGACCGTCCGGCCGGCACGCTGTCCGGCGGCGAGGCCCAGCGCATCCGGCTGGCCACCCAGATCGGCTCCGGCCTGGTCGGGGTGCTCTACGTGCTCGACGAGCCGTCGATCGGCCTGCACCAGCGGGACAACCACCGCCTCATCGAGACCCTGGTCCGGCTGCGCGGCCTCGGCAACACCCTGATCGTGGTGGAGCACGACGAGGACACCATTCGCACCGCCGACTGGATCGTCGACATCGGCCCCGGCGCGGGCGAGCACGGCGGCCGGATCGTGCACTCCGGCTCGGTGCCCGCCCTGCTGGAGAACGCCGAGTCGGTGACCGGGGCGTACCTGTCGGGGCGCAGGCAGATCCCCACGCCGAAGCAGCGCCGGCCGCAGACCCCGGGCCGGGAACTGGTGGTGCACGGGGCGCGCGAGCACAACCTGCGCAACCTGACCGTATCGTTCCCGCTCGGCCAGCTCATCGCCGTCACCGGGGTCAGCGGCTCGGGCAAGTCGACCCTGGTCAACGACATCCTGCACGCGGTGCTGGCCAACCAGATCAACGGCGCCCGGCACGTGCCGGGCCGGCACACCCGGATCACCGGGCTGGAGCACGTGGACAAGGTCGTCGGCGTCGACCAGTCGCCGATCGGCCGTACGCCCAGGTCGAACCCGGCCACGTACACCGGCGTCTGGGACCACGTCCGCAAGCTGTTCGCGGAGACGACGGAGGCCAAGGTCCGGGGGTACGGGCCGGGCCGGTTCTCGTTCAACGTCAAGGGCGGCCGGTGCGAGGCGTGTTCCGGCGACGGCACGATCAAGATCGAGATGAACTTCCTGCCCGACGTGTACGTCCCGTGCGAGGTGTGCAAGGGCGCCCGGTACAACCGGGAGACCCTGGAGGTGCACTACAAGGGCAAGACCGTCTCCGACGTGCTGGAGATGCCGATCGAGGAGGCGGCGGAGTTCTTCTCCGCCATCCCGGCCATCCACCGGCACCTCAAGACGCTGGTCGACGTCGGCCTCGGCTACGTCCGGCTGGGCCAGCCCGCGCCGACGCTCTCCGGCGGCGAGGCCCAGCGGGTCAAGCTCGCCTCCGAGCTGCAGAAGCGGTCCACGGGGCGGACGGTCTACGTGCTCGACGAGCCGACCACCGGCCTGCACTTCGAGGACATCCGCAAGCTGCTGATGGTGCTGGAGGGCCTGGTCGACAAGGGCAACACGGTGATCACCATCGAGCACAACCTCGACGTGATCAAAACGGCCGACTGGCTGATCGACATGGGTCCGGAGGGCGGCCACCGGGGCGGCACCGTGCTGGCCACGGGCACCCCGGAGGAGGTCGCGGAGGTGCCGGAGAGCCACACCGGCCGGTTCCTGCGCCAGGTGCTCAAGCTCGACGGCGAGGCCAGGGGCGCCGCCGCGGCCACCGGCCGGGCCGCGAAGGCCAACGGCGGCGGCACCCGCTCCCGGGCCGCCCGGAAGGTGCCCGCGGGCACGCGTTGAGCCGACGGCCGGGCGAGGGGCGGGGCCATCCCGCCCCTCGCCCCTTTCTCCGCCAAGGAGCTTGTCCAAACTTCGCTGTCGCTGGTGGGTGCCGGTTGACAGGACGACCGACGCCGCTCAACCCGGGGCCAGCCAGATGGTTATCTTCTGGGTGGTGGGGACGCGCGGCAACCCACGTCAGCTCACCGCCGTGGTCAAGGCCGTCCAGACCCTCCACCACCTGACCCGCGACCCGTTCGGCACCAGCCGTGTCGACACCGTTCCGTGATCTGGACCAACCCCCGATGATCGTCCCCGTGGACCCCGAAGTTGATCACCCTGCCGGCCTCGGGTCGAGCCGCGACCATCGCCTTGTCAACCACCACCTACCAGGGAGAACGAGGTCTGGACACGCTCAATTGGCCCGCGGACTCGCCGCCACGTCCCTGGCCGGGTCCGCGGGTTCCACGGCGTAGCGGAGGGAGTGCTGCTGCCAGTCGTGGGCTCCGCGCATGACGGTGTGCAGGGCGTCCGTGCGGAACCGGTCGACCGCGTGGCGCTCGACCGGGCCGAGGGCGAGGTGCTCGGCGAGCTCGGGCAGCGCCGCTTCGAGGCGGAGGAAGCGCTCGATGCGGGTGCGGATCATGGCGCACACCGTATCGATCGCCTCGCCCCGGGTGCGGCCGTCCTGCTGCTCCAGTAACACGAGGTTGTGGTCGCCGACTGCCTCCTCCTTCTCCACGGAGACGATTTCGTTGTCGAGCACGACGACCTCAGCGGCGATCAGGCGCATCGCGGCCATGGCGTCGCTGTCGTAGACCCTGGTCGGCACCTCATAGTGCCCGATACGTTCGGCCAGGTCGAGAATGGGTTGGACGCCCGCGGTGTGGCTTCGCACCGTGAGGTGTTCTGCCCGGGTGGGGCCCGAGGCGCGGGCGCGGTGCTCCGCCTCGGTCGCATGTCCTGACAGATAGGCGCGCCAGTTGGCGGCCGCACGGGCGCACCAGGCCGCCGACATGCCCTCACGGCTGCGCTTCCACAGGTCGGCGAACGCACGCACGAGCGGCATCGGGTGCACGGCACCCGGCTCCCGCGGGTCCCGCAGCTCGCCGAGGACGGCGTCGATCAGCTGTGCAGCCCGCTGCGGGTTGCGGCCCCAGGTCCCGTCGAACTGGTCGTCGAACAGGAAGAACCAGCTCATCTGGTCGACGGCAAGGTCGAGGTCGGCCCCGGTGGCCGCCGGGTGGAAGCGTCCCGCGAGCTCCGGGTAGCGGCCCTGCAGGTGCCGCAGTTCCGCCGCCTCGTCGGGCAGCAGGCCGTAGGAGCGCGGCCAGGCCAGGTGGCGCGTCGCGGCGGGCCCGACCCATGGGCTGATCCGGGTGGCGAACGGAATATACGTGGCAACGCCCTGTGGCATTGATGTCCTTCCCTGTCCTGTGCCGGGCTCAGCGCGGGATCGGCAGCATGGACAGTCCGTCGGCCTGCACCAGCGCCACCGGCACTTCCCGCACCCGGCACCCGGGGGCGCGCTCCATGCGCCACCGCCGGATGATCGTAACGGCGGCGATCAGGATCACGCGCTGGGCGAAGTGCTCGCCGAGGCACCCGTGCTTGCCGGTGGCGAACGGCATGAAGGCGGTGCGGGGCAGGTCCGCGGTGCGCCCATCGAGCCAGCGCGCCGGGTCGAAGCGCATGCCATGGTCGAAGTGCTTGGAGTCGCGGTGCAGGGTGGTGAGGCTGAACGCGATGTCCGCGCCCGCCTCGATGCGGTAGCCGCCGAGGTCGGCGGCCTGGACCGCGCGGCGGGTGAGCAGCCAGGTGGGCGTGTGCAGGCGGATCGTCTCCTTGACCACGGTCCATGTGTATTCCAGCGTGTTCAGGTTCTCGAAGGTGAGTGGCGCGTCGCCGATCTTCTCGCACACCTCCTCGTAGACGCGGCGCTCCACCTCGGGGCACTGGTCGAGCTCGTGGAAGAGCCACGAGAGCGTCGTGCCGGGTGCTTCGGCCCCGGACACCACCAGATTGACGACCTCGTCGCGCAGCTGCTCCGGCCCCATCTGGTCCTGGACGTCCATGACCATGTCGAGAATGGTCATCCGGTCGCCTCCGTCCCCCTTCCTGGCCTCGTATCGGGAGACGATGTCATCGACGGCGGCGGTCATCTGGGACCTGGCTCGGTTGAACCGGCGGTTGACCGGGAACGGGAGTTTCTCGAACCACGTCGCCGGATACAGCGACTGGGCGACGATTCCGGCCATGAAGGCCCATGTCGCTTCCTTGACCTGGCTGGCCGCCGTATCGGCGAGTTCGCTGCTGAACAGCGCGCGGGTGAACATGTCCAGGCCCAGGCTGTGCATCTGCCGGTTCATGTCGAACGCGGCGCCCGGGACCCACGCGCCGGTCTTGACCTCGGCCTCTGCCACCATGGCATCGGTGTACTGCGCGATGCGCCGACGGTGCAGCGCCGGCTGCACCAGGCGCCGCTGCCTGTGGTGCAGGTCCCCCTCGGCCACCACCAGGCCCTGGCCGAGCACCTTGGCGGCCTTGTCGAAGATGATGCCCCGGGTGAAGTTCTCGACCCGCGCCACCAGGATCTCGTCGACCAGGTCGAGCGAGTTGACCACATGCACCGGGCGCCGGCCAAGATAGATGGTCACCACATCGCCCAGGGGTAGCAACGAGGCCATGAAGTCGAGCGGGGAGCGCAGCAGCGCGGGAAGATGGCCGACCCCCGGCAGTCGGTGTGGCGCGACCGGTGGGGTGACGCCGTGGGATGTGTCCAGAAGGCTGGGAGAAGTAGTCACATTGCTTCCAAGTGGTTTCGGGAGTACATTACGAAACGTGGTGGCCTCGATTGCGGCGAACGCCCTCTGCGAAGAGAGTACAATAGAGCCACTTCGATGGCAAGCACCGATTCGCGGCCTTGAATGCACCTCTGCTGCGTCAACGTATCGAGAAAGCGCTCGGTCATTAGCTGAGGGTTGGCCGCGCGTCAGTCCTTCCCTTCCCCGATGCTCGACGAGATGAGGAGCGCGAGGAACCCTGGCACTCCAATGGCAAGGGCGATCGCCTGGACTTTCAGTAAGGGGCCGATATAGATCAAAATTGCCAGCGGGGCTATGGGCGGCGACGTTCGACCCCGTGGAGTGTAAGCGCCGTGGAAAGATGCGTCACGAAGGCTATCCGGAACATCATGGCCTGCTGAGGATCAAGTCTGGATCGATTGGCTATCTGCGGATCGTCGTGTTGCGACAGTTCACCTTCCGTGAGAACCGCAGATCGGTCGACTGCTGATTCCATGGCGAGTGTCGACGCCAGAAAGGTGACCCGGGCTTGACCGGCCTGGACGGCGCCAATATCGGCGAACGCCTCGCGAATCGTGTCCGAGATTGCCATGGCCGGGGTGGCGGTGAGGTTCGCGCTGGTCGCGCGGAGTTGAGCATTGATGTCAGGCGTCGCGATGAAATTTGAGCGATGCCCTTGATCCACGAGGTCTGGACACGCTCAATCATCGGCAAAGGGCCGGGGTGTCCGCATGGGCGGTTGGTGAACCGTCGGGCACAGTGGTGCGTGCATCACGGTTGGCCGTACGAGCGCGGCCGACTGACGAGAGGGGCACAGATGAGTGACGAGCAGGCGCAGACCGGGCCAGGCACTCGGACACGGCGGGCGCTGCTCGCCGGCGCCGGGGCGGTGGGCGCGGCGGTCGTCCTGTCGGCCTGCGGCGACGACGGGGACACCGACGACGGCGGCGCCCCGGGCAGCGGTGGCCCGCAGGCCACGGCCTCCGACGGGGCCTCGACCGGCGCGCTCGCCCGCACCACCGACATCCCGGTGGGCGGCGGCGTGATCTACGCCAGCAAGGGCGTGGTGGTCACCCAGCCCGTGGCCGGGCAGTTCAAGGGCTTCGACTCGATCTGCACCCACCAGGGCTGCCCCGTCTCGAACGTCGACGGCGGCACCATCAACTGCACCTGCCACAACAGCAGGTTCTCGATCGCCGACGGCTCGGTGAAGGGCGGCCCGGCGACCAAGCCGCTGCCCCCCAAGGAGATCCGCGTCGACGGAGACCAGATCACCCTGGCGTGACCCGGCCCCGGCCGGCGCGGGCGCCGCGCCGGCCGGGACCGGCGGATCGGCGCGGTCGGACTGTCGGGCGCGGCGGCTAGTCTCGCAGTGTGGCTGACCCCTCGACGTACCGTCCCGCGCCCGGCACCATCCCCGAGTCCCCGGGGGTCTACCGGTTCCGCGACGGCACCGGCCGGGTGATCTACGTCGGCAAGGCGAAGAACCTGCGCAGCCGGCTCAACTCCTACTTCGCCGACCTGTGGGGGCTGCACCAGCGCACCCAGCAGATGGTGACCACCGCCGAGTCGGTCGACTGGGTCACCGTCGCCACCGAGGTCGAGGCCCTCCAGCTCGAATACACCTGGATCAAGCAGTACGACCCGAGGTTCAACGTCCGCTACCGCGACGACAAGTCGTACCCGTACCTGGCCGTGACCCTCGACGAGGAGTTCCCGCGGCTGCAGGTGATGCGCGGCGCGAAGCGCAAGGGGGTGCGCTACTTCGGGCCGTACTCGCATGCCTGGGCGATCCGCGAGACGCTCGACCTGCTGCTGCGGGTCTTCCCTGCGCGGACCTGCTCGTCGGGGGTGTTCAAGCGGGCCGGGCAGGTCGGTCGGCCCTGCCTGCTCGGCTACATCGGCAAGTGCTCCGCGCCCTGCGTGGGCAGCGTCACCGCCGACGAGCACCGCAGGATCGTCGACGGGTTCTGCGACTTCATGGCCGGGCGCACCGACACCATGGTCCGCCGGCTCGAACGCGAGATGATCGAGGCCAGCGAGCAGTTGGAGTTCGAGCGGGCCGCCCGGCTGCGCGACGACGTCGCGGCGCTGCGCCGGGCCATGGAGAAGCAGACCGTGGTGCTCGGCGACGGCACCGACGCCGACGTCGTCGCGTTCGCCGACGACCCCCTCGAAGCGGCCGTCCAGGTGTTCCACGTCCGCGACGGCCGGGTCCGTGGCCAGCGCGGCTGGGTGGTGGAGAAGACCGAGGACCTGACCGCCGGCGACCTCGTGCACCACTTCTGCACCCAGGTGTACGGCGGCGAGCAGGGCGAGGCCGACGTGCCCCGCGAGCTGCTGGTGCCCGCCCTGCCCGGCGACGTCGACGCGCTCGCCGACTGGCTGTCGGGCCGCCGGGGCAGCCGGGTGTCCCTGCGGGTGCCCCAGCGGGGCGACAAGCGGGCGCTGCTGGAGACGGTGGAGCGCAACGCGCGCGATGCGCTGGCCCGGCACAAGCTCAGGCGGGCCGGCGACCTGACCACCCGCAGCCGGGCCCTCGACGAGATCGCCGAGGCCCTGGGCATGCGCACCTCGCCGCTGCGCATCGAGTGCTTCGACGTCTCCCAGATCCAGGGCACCGACGTCGTGGCCAGCATGGTGGTCTTCGAGGACGGCCTGCCCCGCAAGAGCGAGTACCGCCGGTTCGTCGTCCGGGGCGCCACCGACGACCTGTCCGCCATGTCGGAGGTGCTGCGCCGGCGCTTCGCCCGCTACCTCGACGTGCGCGCCGAGACCGGCGAGGTCGGCGTGGAGACCGCCGCCGATCCGGACCGGCCGGGCGGCGAGGACGCCGCCCCGCCCACGTCTGACGAGCCGCGGTTCGGCGCCCTCGACCCCACGACGGGGCGGCCGCGCAGGTTCGCGTACCCGCCGCAGCTGGTGGTGGTCGACGGCGGCCCGCCGCAGGTCGCGGCGGCCGCCCAGGCGCTGGCCGAGCTGGGCGTCGACGACGTCGCGCTGTGCGGGCTGGCCAAGCGGCTGGAGGAGGTGTGGCTGCCCGACGACGACTTCCCGGTCATCCTGCCGCGCACCTCCGAGGCGCTCTACCTGCTGCAACGCGTCCGCGACGAGGCGCACCGGTTCGCCATCACGTTCCACCGGCAGCGTCGTTCCAAGCGGATGACCGCCTCGGCGCTGGACAGCATTCCCGGGCTGGGGGAGGTGCGGCGCAAGGCGCTGCTGCGGCACTTCGGCTCGCTCAAGCGGCTCGCGGCGGCGTCGGTCGAGGAGATCACGGAGGTGCCGGGCGTCGGCCGGCGCACCGCCGAGGCGATCATGGCGGCGCTCAACCCGGATGCGGACGCCCCGGCCCCGGCGGCGTCGGCCCCGGCCGGGCCCGACGAGCCGGCTTGATTCCCCCACGTCGCCGACATCGCGGTGTCCGGGCTGTCGGGACTCCGGCATGTCGGGGACGTCGGGGGGTGCGGGCCGTCGGGGCTCCGCCATGTCGGCGACATGAAGTCGGTCACGGGCAGGGTCGACGGTCGGCCGGCCGGCGCGGGATAGAGTCGCTGACTGACCCATGCGCGGCCGGGCACCGGCCGCCGCGTACGGCCCGGGGGAGTAGGCAGTGAACGAGGCGCGGACCGACCACGACGCGGTCGTCGGCCAGCCGGCTGCGGCGGAGCCGGACACCACCCTGGTGGTGGTGACCGGGCTGTCCGGTGGCGGTCGCAGCACCGTGGCCCGGGCGCTGGAGAACGTCGGCTACTACGTGGTGGACAACCTGCCCCAGGCGCTGATGCTCGACATGGCCGAGCTGGCCGTCAAGGCCGGCGGCGCCGCCCGGCGTACCGCGATGGTGCTGGACGTGCGCTCGCGCGCCTTCTCCACCGACCTGGCCGGGGCGATCCGGGAGCTGAAGGAGCGCGGCTTCTCCCCCCGGGTGGTCTTCGTCGACGCCGACGACGAGGTGCTGATCCGCCGCTTCGAGAGCGTCCGGCGCTCGCACCCGTTGCAGGGCGACGGCCGGCTCGCCGACGGCATCGCCGTCGAGCGGGGCCTGCTGGAGGAGGCCCGGGACCAGGCCGACGTGATCATCGACACCAGCCACCTGAACGTCAACCAGCTGCGCCGCCGGATCGAGGAGCTGTTCGGCGGCGAGGACGCCCGCCGGCTGCGGATCACCGTGCTCTCCTTCGGCTTCAAGTACGGCCTGCCGCCCGACGCCGACTTCGTCCTCGACGCCCGGTTCCTGCCGAATCCGTACTGGGTGCCCGAGCTGCGGGAGCACACCGGCCGGGAGGAGGCCGTCAGCTCGTACGTGCTGGGCCAGGAGGGCGCGGAGGCGTTCGTCGGGGCGTACGCCGACCTGGTCAACGCCACCACGGTCGGCTTCGAGCGGGAGGGCAAGCGCTACCTGACCGTGGCGGTCGGCTGCACCGGCGGCAAGCACCGCAGCGTCGCCATCGCCGAGGAGTTGGCCGGCCGGCTGCGCCAGTCGGGCATCGCCGCCAACGCCCAGCACCGGGACCTGGGGCGGGAGTGACCGCGACGAGGGTGGTCGCCTTCGGCGGCGGACACGGGCTGTCGGCGTCCCTGCGGGCGCTGCGCCGGTGCGCCCCGGAACTCGACCTGGACATCACCGCCGTGGTCACCGTCGGCGACGACGGGGGCTCCAGCGGCCGGCTACGCGCCCGCCGGGGCGGCCTGCCGCCGGGCGACCTGCGCCAGGCGCTGGTGGCCCTCGCGGGCGACCACCCGGCCACCCGGCGCAGCGCGAAGCTGTTCCAGCACCGCTTCGCCGGCACGCCCGGCGACCCCGCGGACAGCGACGACGGGCTGGCCGGGCACGCGGTCGGCAACCTGGTGCTCTGCGGCCTGGTCGAGCTGCTCGGCGACCCGGTGGCCGCGCTGGAGCACGCCGGGGCGATGCTCGGCGCGGTGGGCCGGGTGCTGCCGATGTCCCGCCAGCCGGTGGGCATCGAGGCCCGGGTGCGGGGCGCCGATCCGGCGTACCCGGACGAGGTGCGCACGCTGCGCGGGCAGCACCAAGTGGCGGTGACCACGGGGCGGGTGGAGTCGCTGCGGCTGACCCCGGCCGCGCCCGCCGCCTGCACCGAGGCGGTGGCGGCGACCGCCGAGGCGGACTGGCTGATCTTCGGCCCGGGCAGCTGGTACACCAGCGTGCTGCCGCACCTGCTGGTGCCGGGGCTGGCCGCCGCGATCGTCGCGAGCCCGGCCCGCCGGCTGGTCACGCTCAACCTGGCGGCGGAGAAGGAGACCCTCGGGCTGTCCCTGGCCGACCATCTGGACACCCTGCGGCACTATCTGCCCGAGCTGACGGTCGACCTGGTGCTGGCCGACTCCAAGGCGGTGGGTGATCCCGGACCGGTCCAGCGTGCGGCAGAATCGCTGGGTGCCCGGCTGGTCCTCGCCCCGGTCGCCGTCACCGACGGCGAACCCCGTCACGATCCGGCCGCTCTGGGCGCCGCGCTGGTGCCTGTCCTGCGCGCCGATCGTTAGACACGTACGTAATCTCCGGCGACACGCCGGAACCGGTCCGTGAGGGGGCGCACAATGGCGATGACGGCTGCGGTCAAGGACGAGCTGAGCCGGGTGGACGTGCCCAAGCCCTGCTGCCGGCGGGCGGAGATGGCGGCGCTGCTGCGGTTCGCCGGCGGGCTGCACATCGTCTCCGGTCGGGTGGTGGTCGAGGCCGAGCTCGACACCGGGGCGGTGGCCCGGCGGCTGCGCCGGGAGGTCGCCGAGGTGTACGGCTACTCGAGCGAGATCCACGTACTGGCCTCGGGCGGGCTGCGCAAGGGCAGCCACTTCATCGTGCGGGTGGTCAAGGACGGCGAGGCCCTCGCGCGGCAGACCGGGCTGCTGGACGTGCGGGGCCGCCCGGTGCGCGGCCTGCCGCCGCACGTGGTGGCCGCGAACGTCTGCTGCGCCGTGTCGGCGTGGCGGGGGGCGTTCATGGCGCACGGCTCGCTGACCGAGCCGGGCCGCTCCAGCGCCCTGGAGATCACCTGCCCGGGCCCGGAGTCGGCGCTCGCCCTGGTCGGCGCGGCCCGCCGGATCGGCATCACCGCGAAGAACCGCGAGGTGCGCAACGTCGACCGGGTGGTGGTCAAGGACGGCGACGCCATCGCCGCGCTGCTCACCCGCATCGGCGCGCACTCCAGCGTCCTCGCCTGGGAGGAGCGCCGGGTGCGCCGTGAGGTCCGGGCGACGGCCAACCGCCTGGCCAACTTCGACGACGCCAACCTGCGCCGCTCGGCGCGAGCGGCGGTCGCCGCCGCCGCCCGGGTCACCCGCGCGCTGGAGATCCTGGCCGACGACGCCCCCCACCACCTGACCTCCGCGGGGCGGCTGCGCCTGGAGCACCGGCAGGCGTCGCTGGAGGAGCTGGGCGCGCTCGCCGACCCGCCGCTGACCAAGGACGCCATCGCCGGGCGGATCCGCCGGCTGCTGGCGCTGGCCGACAAGCGGGCCCGGGACCTGGGCATCCCGGATACCGAAGCGGCCGTCACGCCCGACATGCTCGTGGTCTGATAGGACGGTGGAGGGGATCACCACCCCGCGCGGCGCGGTGTCGCCCGCTCGGATAGGGTCGCTGCGTACGGCAAGGGGGCCGGCACTGGCACTCCTCGCCGTACTCACCGCCTCCGGCGGTCAGGGTCTCTCGACCGCGGCGGGGCGGCCGACTTGAACTGTCAACGGCCGGCTCCAACGGTCGGCGCACACCATCTCGCCGGCCCAGGGCGGACGCCGGCGGATCAGAACGCGAGGAGATGGGACCTGTGACCATCCGGGTTGGCATCAACGGCTTCGGCCGCATCGGCCGCAACTTCTTCCGGGCCACGCTGGCGTCCGGCGCGGACATCGAGGTCGTGGCCGTGAACGACCTGACCGACAACGCGACGCTCGCCCACCTTGTCAAGTACGACAGCATCCTGGGCCGCCTCCCGCACGAGGTCAAGGCGACCGAGGACGAGATCACCGTGGGCGGCCACACCATCAAGGCGTACGCGGAGCGGGACCCGGCGAAGCTGCCGTGGGGCGACGCCGGCGTGGACGTGGTCATCGAGTCCACCGGCTTCTTCACCGACGCCACGAAGGCGAAGGCGCACATCGACGGCGGGGCCAAGAAGGTCATCATCTCGGCGCCGGCGAAGAACGAGGACGTCACGGTCGTCATGGGTGTCAACCACGACCAGTACGACCCGGCCAAGCACACCATCATTTCGAACGCCTCCTGCACCACCAACTGCCTCGCCCCGATGGCGAAGGTCCTGCACGACACGTTCGGCATCGAGCGGGGCCTGATGACGACCATCCACGCGTACACGCAGGACCAGAACCTGCAGGACGCGCCGCACTCGGACCTGCGCCGGGCCCGGGCCGCCGCGCTGAACATCGTTCCGACCTCCACCGGCGCCGCGAAGGCGATCGGCCTGGTGCTGCCGGAGCTCAAGGGCAAGCTCGACGGGTACGCGCTGCGGGTGCCGATCCCCACCGGCTCGACCACCGACCTGACCGTCACGGTCGGCCGGGAGACCACGGTGGACGAGGTCAACGCCGCGCTCAAGGCCGCGTCCGAGGGCCCGCTCAAGGGCATCCTCAGCTACAACGAGGACCCGATCGTCTCCGCCGACATCGTGACCGACCCGGCGTCCTGCATCTTCGACGCGCCGCTGACCAAGGTGATCGGCAACCAGGTCAAGGTCGTCGGCTGGTACGACAACGAGTGGGGCTACTCGAACCGGCTCGTCGACCTGGTCAAGCTGGTGGGGCAGTCACTGTGAGCGCGAGGAGTGAGCTTGCGAGCCCCAGCCGCGAGCGCGAGGAGCGAGCGGAGCGAGCCCCGCAGTCGCGAGCAGAGGCAAGCGCAGTCGTGAGCGGAAGGTCGGCTCTGTGACGATCAAGACGCTCGACGATCTGTTCGCCGAGGGGGTGTCGGGTCGGCGCGTGCTGGTGCGCGCCGACCTGAACGTCCCGCTCGACAAGCAGACCGGCGCGATCACCGACGACGGACGCATCCGGGCGGTGCTGCCGACGTTGACCGCCCTGACCGGGGCGGGCGCCAGGGTCGTGGTGTTCTCGCACCTGGGCCGCCCGAAGGGCGAGCCGAACCCGCAGTACAGCCTCCGCCCCGTCGCCGCCCGCCTCGGCGAGCTGCTCGGCGCCGAGGTCCGGTTCGCCGAGGACACGGTCGGCGACTCCGCCCGGTCCGCGGTGGACGCGCTCGCCGACGGCCAGGTGGCACTGCTGGAGAACCTGCGCTTCAACAAGGGGGAGACCAGCAAGGACGACGCCGAGCGCGGCGCGTTCGCCGACCAGCTCGCCGCGCTCGGCGAGGCGTACGTCGACGACGCGTTCGGCGCGGTGCACCGCAAGCACGCCAGCGTCTACGACGTGCCGGCCCGGCTGCCGCACTTCGCCGGCCGGCTGGTGCTGCGCGAGGTGGAGGTGCTGTCCAGGCTGACCGGGGAGCCGGAGCGGCCGTACGTGGTGGTGCTCGGCGGCTCGAAGGTCTCCGACAAGCTCGGGGTGATCGAGGCGCTGCTGCCGAAGGTCGACCGGCTGCTCATCGGCGGCGGGATGTGCTTCACCTTCCTCAAGGCCCAGGGCCTGGAGGTGGGCACCTCGCTGCTGGAGGAGGAGATGGTGCAGACCTGCCGCAACCTGCTGGAGCGGTCCGAGGGCAAGATCATGCTCCCGGTCGACGTGGTGGCGGCGGACGCGTTCTCGCCCGACGCCGCGCACGACGTGGTCCGCGTCGACGGCATCCCCAGCCACCGGCTCGGGCTCGACATCGGCCCGGAGACGGTCGCCGGGTTCGCCGCCGCCCTCACGGAGGCCGCCGGCGCGCGGACGATCTTCTGGAACGGCCCGATGGGCGTGTTCGAGATGGCGCCGTACGCCGACGGCACCCGCGGCGTCGCCCAGGCGATCGCCGAGTCCAAGGCGTTCACCGTCGTCGGGGGCGGCGACTCCGCCGCGGCGGTGCGCGCGCTCGGGCTGGACGAGAAGTCGTTCGACCACATCTCCACCGGCGGCGGCGCCTCCCTGGAGTACCTGGAGGGCAACCCCCTCCCCGGCATCGCGGCGCTGGAGGACTGATGGCGGCCCCCACCACCCGCCGGCCCCTGATGGCCGGCAACTGGAAGATGAACCTCAACCACCTCGAGGCCAACCTGCTGGTGCAGAAGCTGGCCGCGAGCCTGACCGAGAAGCAGCTCACCGAGGTCGAGACCGTGGTGCTGCCGCCGTACACCGACCTGCGTACCGTGCAGACCGCGGTGGACGGCGACAAGCTGCTCATCGGCTACGGCGCGCAGGACCTGTCGCCGTACCAGTCGGGGGCGTTCACCGGGGACATCTCGGGGCCGATGCTGACGAAGCTCGGCTGCACGTACGTGGTGGTCGGCCACTCCGAGCGGCGGACGTACCACCACGAGGACGACGCCACGGTCAACCTCAAGGTGGCGGCGGCGCTGTCCAACGGGCTCACCCCGATCCTGTGCGTCGGCGAGGGCCTGGAGGTCCGCGAGGAGCTGCGGCACGTGCCGCACTGCTGCGACCAGCTCGACGCCGCGCTGCAGGGGCTCACCGGTGAGCAGGTGACCAAGGTGGTCGTGGCGTACGAGCCGGTCTGGGCGATCGGGACGGGCAAGACGGCCACTCCGGAGGACGCCCAGGAGGTGTGCGGGGCGGTCCGTAAGCGGCTGGCCGAGAACTTCGGCCAGGCCACCGCGGAGCAGGTCCGGATCCTCTACGGCGGGTCGGTGAAGTCCTCCAACGTCGGCGCGATCATGGCCCAGCCGGACGTGGACGGGGCCCTGGTGGGCGGCGCGAGCCTCGACGCCGAGGAATTCGCCAAGATCTGCCGGTTCCCGGAGCACATCAGCGCCTGACGGCTCGCTATCCTTGACTCCGCCCGTCCGCCGGTCGGTGCCGCCGTGCCCGACCTGCCCGGGCGAGGATCGCTACGAGAGGACTGACCCCAGCCATGCCGATCTGGTTCGCATACACGTTGATCGTGTTGCTGATCATCACGAGCGTCCTGCTCACCATGCTGATCCTGCTGCACCGAGGCAAGGGCGGCGGGCTGTCGAGCATGTTCGGTGGTGGCGTCAGCTCCAGCCTCGCCGGCTCCTCGGTGGCCGAGAAGAACCTCGACCGCTACACGGTGCTGGTGGGCATCGTCTGGTTCGCCTGCATCGTGGGGCTGGGGCTGTGGTTGCGCCTCCAGCTCGCCAGCGGGGCCTGACAGCGAGCCTGTCGAGTCGTACAGACTGCGCGCGGTCCGTCATTTGACGGGCCGCGCGCAGTCGTTTCCGCCCCTCAGCGGAGGCTGCGCAGGCGGGGCGGGACGCCCGCCGCCGCGGCCCGGTCGAGCAGCCAGAGCGTACGGCTGACGCCGTGCGCCCCGGCGGCCGGCAGTTGGACCGGCCCCGCCCCGGCCAGCGCCATGCTCACCGCCCCGGCCTTGTCCGCGCCGCTGGCCACCAGCCAGACCTCGTCGGCGGTGTTGATCGTCGGCAGGGTCAAAGTGGTGCGCACCGGCGGCGGCTTGGGGCTGCCCCGCACGGCGCTGACCGGCCGGTTGTCGTGGTGCACCGGGTGCTCCGGGAAGACCGAGGCGACGTGCCCGTCCTCGCCGACGCCGAGCATCAGCACGTCGAAGTGGGGGAGCGTGGCGTGGCCCGGCCGCGCGGCGCGGGCCAGTTCGGCGGCGTACCCGGCGGCGGCGGCCTCCGGGTCGGCGCCGGCCGGGCCGTCGGAGGCCGGCATGGGGTGCACCCGGGCCGGGTCCAGGGGCATCGCGTCCAGCAGCGCCGCCCGGGCCTGCGTCTCGTTGCGATCCGGGTCGCCGGCCGGCAGGAAGCGTTCGTCGCCCCACCACACGTCGACCCGGGACCAGTCCACCGCGTCCCGGGCCGGCAGCGCGGCCACCGCCCGGTACACGGCCGCGGCGATCCGCCCGCCGGTCAGCACCACCGACGCCTGGCCGCGGTCGGCCTGGGCGTCGAGCAGCTTCACCACCAGCCGGGCCGCCACCGCCTGCGCGAGCAGGTTGGCGTCGGCATGGACGGCGACACTCGCCTCACTCATCTGTTTTTGCCTTCGTTTCCGACCGCCCTCGCGGTCCCTGTTCGTCGTGCCCGCGGGCCGGCGGCCCGCCGTCGCGGCCCCCGCGGTGGCCACCGGGCCACCGCCGGGCGGGCCGCCCGTCCGTGACCTCAGGGGGTCGCGCTGGTCCCCGAGTGGGCGGTCACCCCCGCCTCGGCGCGCTGCGCGGTCGCCGGGTCCTTCCAGACGTGCACCCGCTGCCCGGGGCGCTGGTCCAGCCCGGAGACGCCGGCCATCGCGCCGAGCGCCTCGGCGTACACCTGGTCGGCGTCCAGCCGGCGCAGCTCCTCGGCCAGTTCGTCGCCGAGCGGCCGGCGCACCAGCGGCAGCTGACGGTCCTGTTGCCCGCTGCGCCGGAACGTCGCCACGCTGTCCTCCCGGGTCAGCGTCAGCGCGTCGCCGTTGGCGCAGGTCAGCTGCACCTCACGCATCCGGGGGAAGCCGTCGGTCCGCTCCCACTGCGGACTGATCCCCAGCCGGCTGCCCAGCCAGCCGCACATCAGGGCGGCGGTCGGGTCGGCCGGCGGCGCCACCACCCGGGCCGCGGTGACCCGCGCCTCGGTGGTGTCGAAGGCGCCCGCGACCAGGGTGCGCCACGGGGTGATCCGGGTCCACGCCAGGTCGGTGTCGCCGGGGGCGTAGTCCCGGGCGCGCCGGCGCAGCGCCTCGATCGGGTCGGCGGCCTGCGCCGCGTCGGTGATCCGCCGGTCGGCGACCACGCCGAGGAAGTCCGTGGCGATCTCCTCCGGCGGCTCGCCGTGCCACCACGTCACCACCGGCACGTCCGGCACCAGCAGCGGCATCACCACCGACTCGGCGTGCAGCGCGAGCCGGCCGTACATGCGCATGACCACCGCCTCGCACGGGCCGAGCCGGCCCCCGACGACGATCTCCGCGTCCAGCCGGTTGCGGTCCCGCTCGACGTCCGTGCGGACCACGACGAGCAGCCGGCACGGGTGGGCGGCGGCGGCGATGGTGGCGGCTGCCTCCGCCTCCCGTACCCGCTTCTCGTCGGCGACGACGATCAGGGTGAGCGCCATGCCGCTGGCCACCCCACCGGCGCTGCGCCGCTCCGCGGCGAGCGCCTTGACCACCTCGTTGCCGGTGGTGTCCCACAGGCCGATCACTGGAGCCTCCTGGTTCGGTAGCAGTGCTCGCTCACGCTCTCCGCCAAGCCCGGCCCTCGCGGGCCAGCATCTCGTCGGCGGCCCGGGGGCCCCACTCGCCGGCCCGGTACGGCTCGGGTCGGGTGCCGGCCCAGGCGTGCTCCAGCGGGTCCACCACCGCCCAGCTCTGTTCGACCTCGGCGGCGTCGGGGAAGAGGGTACGGTCGCCGATCAGCACGTCCAGCACCAGCCGCTCGTACGCCTCGGGGCTGGACTCGGTGAACGCCTCACCGTACTGGAAGTCCATCGCGATGTCGCGGACCTCCATCGTGGTGCCCGGCACCTTCGAGCCGAACTTCAGCACCACGCCCTCGTCCGGCTGCACCCGGATGACGAGCTGGTTGTTGCCGAGCATCTCCATGTCGGCCGGGTCGAACGGCAGGTGGGGCGCCTTCTTGAACATGATGGCGACCTCGGTGACCCGCCGGGGCAGCCGCTTGCCGGCCCGGATGTAGAACGGCACCCCCGCCCAGCGGCGGTTCTGGATGCCCAGCCGCACCGCCACGTAGGTCTCGGTGGTGGAGTCCGGCGGGACGTCCTCCTCCTCCAGGTAGCCCTTCGCCCGCTGGCCCCCGACCCAGCCCGGCAGGTACTGCCCGCGCACCGTGTCCCGGGCGACGTCCTTCGGCACCGTGATCGCCTTGAGCACCTTCAGCTTCTCGGTGCGGATCTCGTCGGCGTCGAAACTCGTCGGCTCCTCCATCGCCACCAGCGCCAGCAGCTGGAGCAGGTGGTTCTGCAGGACGTCCCGGGCGGTGCCGACGGAGTCGTAGAAGGCGGCCCGGGTGCCGATGCCGACGTCCTCGGCCATGGTGATCTGCACCGAGTCGACGTACCGGGCGCTCCACAGCGGCTCGAACAGGCTGTTGGCGAAGCGCAGGGCCAGGATGTTCTGGACCGTCTCCTTGCCCAGGTAGTGGTCGATCCGGAAGACGTCCGGCCGGGTGAAGACGTCGTCGACCAGGTCGTTGAGCTCCTTCGCCGACGGCAGGTCGTGCCCGAACGGCTTCTCCACCACCACCCGGCGCCACCCGCCGGACTTCGCGTTGTCGGCCATGCCGGTGCGGGCGAGCTGCTTGAGCACCACCGGGAAGGCGGCCGGGGGGATGGAGAAGTAGAAGGCGGCGTTGCCGTGGATGCCGTGGGAGTCGCGCAGGTCGTCCAGCGTGGCGGCCAGGTGGTCGAAGGCGGCGTCGTCGTCGAACGAGCCGCCCACGAACTTGATGTTGCCGGCCAGCCGGGCCCAGACCTCCTCGCGCCAGGGGGTCCGGGCGTGCTGCTTGGCCGCGTCGTGGGCCAGCGACTCGAAGTCGCCGTCGCCCCAGTCGCGCCGGGCGAAGCCCAGGACCACGAAACCGGGTGGCAGGAGACCCCGGTTCGCCAGGTCGTAGACCGCCGGCAGCAGCTTCTTCCGCGCCAGGTCACCGGTCACGCCGAAGATCACCAGAGCGCACGGCTCCGGGATCCGGGGCAGCCGCCGGTCCTGGGGATCGCGCAGCGGATTCACGCCGGCTCACTCCTCGCGCTCACGGTCGCTGGCTGAGTTCGCGACTGCGGGGCTCGCAAAACCGGCTCACTCCTCGCGCTCACGGTCGCTGGCTGAGTTCGCGACTGCGGGGCTCGCAAAACCGGCTCACTCCTCGCGCTCACGATGCCACCTCTGTTCAGCTCCACATCGTCCATCGTCATGCCCGTAACCGCCGGGCCGTATCGAGCAGCTGGGCCACCCCCGCGGCCCGGTCGGTCAGGTGCAGCCGCAGCAGCGGGCGCCCCCGGCCGGCCAGGGCCTGCCGGTCGCCGGCGGCCTGGGCCGCCTGCAACTCCCCGAAGGAGTACGGCTGCCCGGGCACCGGCAGATCATCCTCGACCGTACCGGTCAACTGGAGGAAGGCGCCCACCCCGGGGCCGCCCTTGTGGTACTGGCCGGTCGAGTGCAGGAACCGCGGCCCCCAGCCGAAGGTGACCGGCCGGCCGGACGCCTCGGCGAGCAGCGGGCGCAGACCCGCCACCGCGGCGTCGCCGATCCGGTCCAGGAACGCCATGACGGCCAGGTAGCCGTCGCCGCCGATCCCGTCGAGCAGGTGCCGCAGCACGCCGGTCAGGTCGCCGGGGGCGCCCGCCGGGGCGTACACCTCGATCGCGCCCTCGGTGAACGCCGGGGTCTCCGCCGGCGCGCCGGAGGCCAGGATGCGCCGGGTGTTGTCCTTGCTCTCCGCGACGTTCGGCTGGTCGAACGGGTTCACCCCGAGCACCACGCCCGCCACCGCGGTCGCGTACTCCCAGGTCAGGAACTGGGCGCCGAGCGGGCCGTTGACCGCGACGTCCGGCTGGCAGCCGCCGCCGGGGACGGTCCCGGCCGCCAGCGCGCCGCCGTAGGCGACGGTCAGCACGTCCGGGCCGGCGCCGCCGGGGGCGGCGGGGGACTCCAGCACGACCGGCAGGATACCGAGTCCGGCCTTGCCGGTCGACTCGGCGATCAGCTGCTCGATCCAGTCGCCGAGCCCGTCCAGGCCGGTGCCGTCGCCGACCAGGGCCAGCTTGTCCCGGCCCAGGGTGGCCGCGGCGCCGAGGGCGGCGCCCAGCGCCAGGCCGGGATTGTCGGCGTCGCGCCCCAGCGCCCCGGCGAGCGCGTCGGCCTGGTCCAGCAGCTCGGTCACCTCGACCCCGGCCAGCGCGGCCGGGACCAGCCCGAACGCGGTCAGCGCCGCGTACCGGCCGCCGACCTGCGGGTCGGCGAGCACCGGAACGGCGCCCAGCTCGGCGGCGGCGGCCTCCAGCGGGGAGCCCGGGTCGGTGACCACGACGAAGTGCCGGCCTGCCTCCGCCTCGGTCAGCCCGGCGTCCAGGAACGCCTGCCGGTACGCGCGCAGGTGGCTGTCGGTTTCCACCGTCGAGCCGGACTTGCTGGCCACCACGACGACGGTGCGCTCCAGCCGGTCGGCCAGCGCCCTGCGGACCTGGCCCGGGTCGGTGGTGTCCAGCACGGTCAGCGGCCGGCCCACCGTGCGGGTGATCACCTCGGGGGCCAGCGACGAGCCGCCCATGCCGGCGAGCACCACGTGGTCCAGGTCGGCCAGCTCGGCGGTCAGCTCGGCGAGTTGGGGGAGCAGTTCCCGGCTGCGCCGGTGGGTGTCCAGCCAGCCGAGGCGGATGCGCGCCTCGGCCGCGGCCTCCGGGCCCCACAGCGTCGGATCCTTGGCGGTCAGCTTCGCCGCGACGCCCCGGCGGACCAGGGCGTCGCGGGCGGAGGCGGGCGCGGACCGGTCGACCGCGTCCGCGCCGTACACGGCCAGCCCGGCCGCCGCCTCCACGGGACCGGACAGCAGGTCGCTCACGTCGCCGTTCCTTCCCGCCGGAGGGCGTCGCGCGCCCCGGGCAGCCCGTGGCGGGCGGCACGGCGCGTCCCGGGCGCCTGACGGCCCGCTGGGGTAGTCCGCCGGCCCGGCCCGCGGCGCGCTCCGGGGTCACCTCGGCCGGGCGCGCGGCGCGCCCCGGGGCGGTGCCCCGAGGCGCGTCCGCGGCCGTCCGTCACGCGGTGCCCCCCGCCTTCTTGGCGGCCTGGCCCGGCCGCCCGCTGCCCTGGCCCGCCGCCTTGAGGGAGCGCCGGACCCCGTCGAGCAGCTCCACCCAACTGGCCTCGAACTTCTCCACGCCCTCCCGCTCCAGGGTGGCGATCACGTCGGACATGTCCACGCCGGCCGCTGCCAGGTCGGTGAAGACCTTGCGGGCGTCGTCGTACGCGCCGGTGACGGTGTCGGAACGGGTCTCGCCGTGGTCGGCGAAGGCGTGGATGACCGCCTCCGGCATGGTGTTGACCGTTCCGGGCGCGATCAGCTCCTCGACGTAGATGACGTCCCGGTAGTCCGGGTTCTTCGTCGAGGTGGACGCCCACAGCGGGCGCTGCGGGTGGGCCCCGGCGTCGGCCAGGGCCTGCCACCGGGCGGAGGAGAAGACCTCGCAGTAGCGCTCGTACGCCAGCCGGGCGTTGGCTACGGCGGCCTTGCCGCGCAGCGCCTTGGCCTCGTCCGAGCCGACCTTCTCCAGCCGCTTGTCCACCTCGGTGTCGACGCGGGAGACGAAGAACGACGCCACCGAGCCGATCTTCGACAGGTCGTGGCCGTTGGCCTTCGCCTGCTCCAGGCCGGCGAGGAAGGCGTCCATCACCTGCGAGTACCGGTCCAGCCCGAAGATCAGCGTGACGTTGACGCTGATCCCCTCGGCCAGGGTCGCGGTGATCGCCGGGAGCCCGGCCTCGGTGGCCGGGATCTTGATGAAGAGGTTCGGGCGATCGACCAGCCACCACAGCGCCTTGGCCTCGGCGACGGTCTTCGCCGTCTCGTGGGCCAGCCGCGGGTCCACCTCGATGGAGACCCGGCCGTCGACGCCGGCGGTGGCGTCGTACGCCGGGCGCATCACGTCGCAGGCCCACCGCACGTCGTACGTGGTGAGCATGCGCACCGCCTCCTCCACCTCCAGCCCCCGGGTGGCGAGGTCGCGCAGCTGCCAGTCGTACTCGGCGGCGTCGCCGAGCGCCTTGGCGAAGATCGTCGGGTTGGTGGTCACCCCGACCACGCGCTTCTCCCGGCGGAGCTGGTCCAGCCCGCCGGAGCTCAGCCGCGTCCGGGAAAGATCGTCGAGCCAGACCGCCACCCCGGCGGCGCTCAGCTCAGTCAGCCTGTCCGTCATGCCGTCCACGCTCCCCTCAGTTGCCGGTCGTGAAACCGGTGATCTCGCCCACCCGGGTCAGCGCCGCGTGCGCGGCGGCCACGATCCGGTCGGGGGTGAACCCGAACTGCTCGAAGAGCACGGTGTGCGGGGCGCTCGCGCCGTAGTGCTCCAGGCTGACGCTCTCGCCGGAGTCCCCGACGATGGCGCGCCAGGGCATGCCGATGCCCGCCTCCACGCTCACCCGTGCCTTTACCCCGCGCGGCAGCACCGACTCCCGGTAGGCCTCGTTCTGGGCGAAGAACCACTCCTGGCACGGCATCGACACCACCCGGGTGGGGGTGCCGTCGGCCTCCAGCCGCTCCCTGGCGGTGAGGCAGAGCTGCACCTCGGAGCCGGTGCCGACGAGGATCACCTGCGGCTGGCCGGTGGACGCCTCGGCCAGCACGTAGCCGCCCTTGGCGGTGCCCTCGGCGCCGGCCAGGGTCGAGCGGTCCAGCGTCGGCAGCGCCTGCCGGCTGAGCGCCAGCGCGGTCGGCCGGTCGGTGTGCTCCAGGGCCTGCCGCCACGCCCACACGGTCTCGTTGGCGTCGGCGGGGCGGACCACGTCCAGGCCGGGGATGGCCCGCAGCGCGGTCAGGTGCTCCACCGGCTGGTGCGTCGGGCCGTCCTCGCCGAGGCCGATCGAGTCGTGCGTCCAGACGTAGACCACCGGGAGCTTCATCAGCGCGGCGAGCCGCACCGAGGGGCGCATGTAGTCGCTGAAGACGAGGAACGTGCCGCCGTACGGGCGGGTACCGCCGTGCAGGGCGATGCCGTTGAGGATGGCGCCCATGGCGTGCTCGCGGATGCCGAAGTGCAGCGTGCGGCCGTACTCGTGGCCCGGGAACTCCTTGGTGGCCCAGGCGGCCGGGATGAAGGACGGCTCGCCCTTCATGGTGGTGTTGTTGCTCTCCGCCAGGTCGGCCGAGCCGCCCCACAGCTCGGGCAGCACCGGCGCGAGGGCCTCCAGCACCTTGCCGGACGCGGCCCGGGTGGCGATGCCCTTGGCGTCGGCCGGGAAGGTCGGCAGGGCGTCCGCCCAGCCCTGCGGCAGGGCCCGCGCGGCCATCCGGTCCCACAGCGTCTTGCGCTCCGGGTTCGCCTTCACCCAGTCCGCGTACGCCGCGTCCCACCCCTGCTGGGCCCGGGCGCCGCGCTGCAGCACCTGGCGGGCGTGGCCGAGGACCTCGTCCTCGACCTGGAAGGTCTGGGCCGGGTCGAAGCCGAGTAGCTGCTTGGTCGCGGCCACCTCCTCGGCGCCCAGCGCCGAGCCGTGGATCTTGCCCGTGTTCTTCTTGTTCGGCGCGGGCCAGCCGATGATGGTCCGCAGCGCGATGAAGGAGGGGCGGCCGGTCTCGGCCTTGGCCGCCAGCAGCGCCTGGTACAGCGCCTCGACGTCCTCGTGGTACTCGCCCTGGTCGGCGTCGCCGGCACGCCAGTCGACGGTCTGCACGTGCCACCCGTACGCCGCGTAGCGGGCCGCCACGTCCTCGCTCTTGGCGATGCGGGTGTCGTCCTCGATGGAGATCTCGTTGTCGTCGAAGATCAGCGTGAGGTTGCCCAGCTGCTGGTGGCCGGCGAGCGCGCTGGCCTCGTGGCTGATGCCCTCCTCGATGTCGCCGTCCGAGGCGATGCACCAGATGTCGTGGTCGAAGACCGAGGCGCCCGGCTCCGCCTCCGGGTCGAACAGGCCGCGCTCGCGGCGGGCCGCCATGGCCATGCCGACCGCGTTGCCGATGCCCTGGCCGAGCGGGCCGGTGGTGGTCTCCACGCCCGGGGTGTGGCCGTGCTCGGGGTGGCCCGGGGTCAGCGAGCCCCACTGCCGCAGCGCCTTCAGGTCCTCCAGCCCCAGCGGGTAGCCGGAGAGGAAGAGCTGGATGTAGAGGGTCAGGCTGGAGTGGCCGGCCGAGAGCACGAAGCGGTCCCGCCCGGGCCAGTTCGGGTCCGCCGGGTTGTGCCGCATCACGCGGTTGAACAGCAGGTACGCCGCGGGGGCGAGGCTCATCGCGGTGCCGGGGTGGCCGTTGCCGGATTTCTCCACGGCGTCCATGGCCAGCACGCGGACGAGGTCGACGGCCCGGCGGTCGAGGTCGGACCAGTTGAGTGCGGGTTGCTCGGGTCGGTTGGCAGCCACGATCGTTGTGCTCCTCGGCAGTTGGGCGGAACCCTCGGTAGTGACCCTATCGAGTGGTTCTAAACGCTCGCCCGGGGATCTACATGCTGGTCTGTGCCGGTCCGACCGGGTCGGACGATCCACCGGGGGTGTGACCGTCCGCACCGTTGTCGGGTCGCCCGGGCAGCGAAAACGACGACGCGTAGTCTGTGGGTCGGTGTGTGGGCCCGGACGGGGTCCGACCGACCCGACCTCCCCCTGTGGTCCGCCCGAAGGTGGACCGCGGCGACTCCGCCGACGCCGGAAGGTGGCAATCCGTGAGCATGATCACCGAGCGCCCCGTCAGCGACCCTGCCGGGCAGCCGGTGCGCACGGTGGCCGGGGCGCCGGCGGCGGCCCGGCGGGACGCCCGGGCGGTGGTCTCCGCGTACGTCGCCCTGACCAAGCCGCGCATCGTCGAGCTGCTGCTGGTCACCACCGTCCCGGCGATGATGCTCGCCGAGGGCGGGCTGCCGTCGCTGTGGCTGATGGCGGTGGTGCTGGTGGGCGGCTCGCTCGCCGCCGGCGCGGCCAGCGTCCTGAACTGCTACATCGACCGGGACATCGACCAGGTGATGCGGCGCACCAAGCGCCGCCCGCTGCCGACGCACTCGGTGTCGCCGCGCAACGCCCTGGTCTTCGGGCTGGTGCTGGCGGTCGTCTCGGTGGCCTTGATGGCCGCGTTCACCAACTGGCTGGCCGCCGGGCTGACCCTGGCCGCGATCGCCTACTACGACCTGGTCTACACGCTCTGGCTCAAGCGCACGACGCCGCAGAACACCTTCTGGGGCGGCGCGTGCGGCGCGGCCCCGGTGCTGATCGGCTGGGCGGCGGTCACCGGCTCGCTGGCCCCGGCCGCCTGGGCGCTGTTCGCGGTGGTGTTCTTCTGGCAGATGCCGCACTTCTACCCGCTGGCGATGAAGTACAAGGCCGACTACGCTCGGGCCGGCATCCCGATGCTGCCGGTCGTGGCCTCCGCCCGCCGGGTCAACGCCGAGATCATCCTGTTCGCCTGGCTGACCCTGCTGTCGTCGCTGGCCGTGTGGCCGCTGGGGATGAGCCCGCTCTACGGCGTCACCGCGCTGGTCGCCGGCGGGATCTTCGTGGCCGAGGCGCACAAGCTCTGCCGCCAGGTGGCCCGGGGCGGGGCGGTCCAGCCGATGCGGCTGTTCCACTGGTCGTACGTCTACCTGACGATCGTCTTCGCCGCCGTCGCGGTCGACGCCCTGATCTGACCCCGGACGGCAAGCCGGCCGGGGCCGCGTCGCGGGCGACTTGCGCCGACAAATCACCACCATGGATGACTTTTCCGTCCATGTCGCCCATCGGGCGTATTTCGGTATGAGTCTGGTCCGCTCAACTTGCAACGGATCGGACAACTTTTTGCCGACCATTTGCCCCCAAAAATCCGCATATAATCGGGCAAGTTACCTGTGGTCTTCCTTAAACGTGCAGGTAATCGGAATCACAATTCGTTCATGCTTCTCGCGCAGGACGGCCAAAGTCTGCTTAGGCTTCGCGTCATGGCAGATGGTTCCGATACGACGCTGACGGCTGAACAGACCGCCGGGCAGGCGCCCAACGGCCTGGTCGCGGGCATCAAGTCGTTCGCCGCCGGGCACGGCGGGGCGAAGGCGGTCATCGAGTACGTCGGCAAGCGTGGGGCGCGCATCGTCCTCGTGGGCGCGGACGGGGCGTGGGCGGACCAGTTCGCCGACGACACCGACGTCGCGCGGCAGGCCTGCGCCACGGCCGGAGTCGCCGTCGAGAACGCCTGGGAGCGGGAACTGATGGACCAGATGCGGCCGAGCAACGACCTCTGGCGGTCCATGGCCCGGCGCACGATGGCCCGTTGACATAGGTTGACCACCCACCACCAGTCGACCCGGGGGGAACCCCGGGTCGCTCTCGTCACGTGCACCGAGCTGCCCGACCTCGATCCGGACGACCGGCTGCTGCTCGCCCCGCTGGCCGGGCGGGGCGTCACCGTCTCCGCCGCCGCCTGGGACGATCCGGCCGCCGACTGGGCGGCCCACGACCTGGTCGTACTCCGCTCGCCCTGGGACTACGCGCCGCGCCGCGACGAGTTCGTGGCCTGGGCCGACACCGTGCCCCGGCTGGCGAACCCGGCCGACGTGGTGCGCTGGAACACCGACAAGCGCTACCTGGCCGAACTGTCCGCCGCCGGGGTGCCGACCGTCCCCACCGCCTGGGTGGCGCCGGGGGAGTCCTGGGAGCCCCCCGCGGCCGGCGAGTACGTCGTGAAGCCGGCGGTCAGCGCCGGCAGCCAGGACACCGGCCGGTACGACCTGGCCGATCCGGAGCACCGGTCACTGGCGGCGGCGCACCTGCGCCGGCTGTCGGACGCCGGCCGGCTCGCCATGGTCCAGCCGTACCTGTCGGCCGTCGACGCCGACGGCGAGACGGCGCTGCTGTTCCTCGCCGGCCCGCACGGGCTCCGGTTCAGCCACGCCATCCGCAAGGGGCCGATGCTGACCGGTCCCGACCTGGGCGTGGCAGGGCTCTACAAGCCCGAGGTGATCACGCCGCGCACGGCCACCCCGGAGCAGTTGGCCGTGGCGGAGCGGGTCCTCGCGGCGGTGCCCGGTGGACCGCGGCGCCTGCTGTACGCCCGGGTCGACCTCATCCCGGGCCCGGACGGCGGGCCGGTGCTGGTCGAGCTGGAGCTCACCGAGCCGAGCCTGTTTCTCGGGTACGCCGACGGCGCCCCCGACCGCCTGGCCGACGCCGTCCTCACCCACCTGCGCCTGGCCCCGCCGCTCGGTTGAGGGGGCAACTTCACGGAAGTTGTCCCCTCGTGCGCCGTTCGAGGCCACTACTTCACAGAAGTTGCGCGGATCTTGACGGGCGCGGCGCCCCGGAGGGGCGCGCAACCGGGCGCGGTGGGGTCAGGCGGCGGTGGGGATCGGGGCGGCCGGGGCGGCGTCCGGCGCGGTCGGGGTCGGGGTCGGGGTCGGGGTGACCGGGGTCGGGCGGCGTTCGCGGGTGGACCACTGGACCGCGAGGGTGGCCAGCAGCACCAGGCACGAGCCGAGCATGTGGGCGCCGACCAGCACCGCCGGCAGGTGGGTGAAGTACTGCACGAAGCCGATCACGCCCTGCCCCAGTTCGACCGCCACGAGCACGACCGCCGCCCGCTCGGCCCGCCGGGCGCCCACGGCGCGGAACGCGAAGATCAGCGCCACGGACAGCCCGATCAGCAGGAACACGCCGTCGGCGTGCACCTGCGAGATCGCCTCCGGGTCGAGCCCGTTGCGTGCCGCGCCCTGGTCGCCCGCGTGCGGGCCGCTGCCGGTGACCCAGGTGCCGATCACCAGCACCGCGGCGCTGACCACGGTGGTGAGCAGCGCCAGCGCCCGCAGCGGCGCCGGCACGGTGGGCACCGTCGGGCCGTCCGGCTCGCCGATGCGCCGCCAGAGCGCGTACGCCAGCCCGATAACGACCATCGAGGCGAGGAAGTGCAGCCCGACCACCCACGGGTTGAGGTTGGTCAGCACGGTGATCCCGCCGATGACCGCCTGCGCCGGGATGCCGAACAGCACGGCGACCGCGAGCGGCAGCAGCCCCCGTCGTCGGGGCCGGTGCAGGAGCACGCCCACCACGACGACCAGCGCGATGATCCCCACGGCGAAGGTGAGCAGCCGGTTGCCGAACTCGATCGCCCCGTGCACGCCCATCTCCTGGGTGGCGACGTACGAGGCGTCGGTGCACCGGGGCCAGGTCGGGCAGCCGAGGCCGGAGGCGGTCAGCCGGACGGCCCCGCCGGTGACCACGATGGCCACGTTGGCGATGATCGACGCGTACGCCAGCCGGCGCAGCAGGGCGGCGGAGACCGGGTGCCGGGCGGAGTGCTTCACGCGACAAATCCTACGCACCGTAGTGGAGCCCGATCGGGTGACTCCGGCGTACCGGTGGCTCGCGTCACCGGGGGTGGGATTGCGGGCCCGCCGCGAATTACGTAACGTTGCCGTTGTGAAAAACGCGGCGGCGCTCTCCGGGCGGCAGCCGGCCACCACGCCGGCCGTCGGCGACGGCTCGGGGTCGCGGCGCGGCGTCGGCGACGGCTCGGGGTCGCTGCGCGGCGTCGGACGCGCCGAGCTGGAGTTGTCGCAGGCCGCGTCCGCCGATCTTTCCACCCGGGACCGGGTCACCCAGCTGCTGCTGGAGCGCGGGGCGACCACCGCCGCCCAGCTCGGCGTGGCGCTCGGGCTCAGCCCGGCGGCGATCCGCCGGCACCTCGACGCGATGCTCGCCGACGGCGACGTGATCGCCCGCGAGCAGGCCGTACGGGGCGGCCGGGGGCGCGGCCGCCCGGCGAAGGTGTTCCTGCTGACCGACGCGGCCCGCGTGCGCTGCGGCACCCACCACTACGACAACATGGCCACCGCGGCGCTGCGCTGGATCGCCCGTAACGGTGGGCCCGAGGCCGTGGAGGCGTTCGCCGCCGAGCAGGTGGAGGCGCTGGAGGCCCGCTGCCGGGCCGCCATGGAGGACGCCGGCGAGGACCCCCTCGCGCGGGCCGAGGCGCTCGCCGGGGCGCTCACCGCCGAGGGCTACGCTGCCAACGCGTCGACGATCGCCTCCGGCGGCCAGCTCTGCCAGCACCACTGCCCGGTGGCGCACGTGGCCGCCGAGTTCCCCCAGCTGTGCGAGGCCGAGACCGGGGTCATCTCCCGGCTGGTCGGCACCCACGTGCAGCGCCTGGCCACCATCGCGCACGGCGACGGGGTCTGCACCACGCACATCCCGGCCCAGCCGGCACGTGTCCAGTCCGGTAACACCGTCACCACTGTGAGGACAGATAGATGACCGAGCAGATCGTCCAGCCCCTGACCCAGGATGAGCAGCTCGCCGCCCTCGGTCGCTACGAGTACGGCTGGGCAGACCCCGACGTCGCCGGGGCGTCCGCCCAGCGCGGCCTCAACGAGGCGGTGGTGCGGGACATCTCCGGCAAGAAGAACGAGCCGGCCTGGATGCTCGACCTGCGACTGAAGGGCCTGCGGCTGTTCGGCCGCAAGCCGATGCCGGCCTGGGGCGCCGACCTCACCGGGATCGACTTCGACAACATCAAGTACTTCGTCCGGTCCACCGAGAAGCAGGCCACCAGCTGGGAGGACCTGCCCGAGGACATCAAGAACACCTACGACAAGCTGGGCATCCCCGAGGCGGAGAAGCAGCGGCTGATCGCCGGTGTCGCGGCGCAGTACGAGTCCGAGGTCGTCTACCACAAGATCCGCGAGGACCTGGAGGAGCAGGGCGTCGTCTTCCTGGACACGGACACCGCGCTCAAGGAGCACGAGGACCTGTTCAAGGAGTACTTCGGCACGGTGATCCCGGTCGGCGACAACAAGTTCGCCGCGCTGAACACCTCCGTGTGGTCCGGCGGCTCGTTCATCTACGTGCCGAAGGGCGTGCACGTGGAGATCCCGCTGCAGGCGTACTTCCGGATCAACACCGAGAACATGGGCCAGTTCGAGCGGACGCTGATCATCGTCGACGAGGGCGCGTACGTGCACTACGTCGAGGGCTGCACCGCCCCGATCTACTCCTCGGACTCGCTGCACAGCGCCGTGGTGGAGATCATCGTGAAGAAGAACGCCCGGTGCCGCTACACGACCATCCAGAACTGGTCGAACAACGTCTACAACCTGGTCACCAAGCGCGCCGTCTGCCACGAGGGCGCGACCATGGAGTGGATCGACGGCAACATCGGCTCCAAGGTCACCATGAAGTACCCGGCGGTCTACATGACCGGCGAGCACGCCAAGGGCGAGGTGCTGTCGGTGGCCATGGCCGGCGAGGGCCAGCACCAGGACGCCGGGGCCAAGATGGTGCACGCGGCGCCGCACACCAGCAGCACCATCGTGTCGAAGTCGATCGCCCGGGGCGGCGGCCGCACCTCGTACCGCGGGCTCGTGCAGGTGCTGGAGGGCTCGTTCAGCAGCAGGAGCACCGTCAAGTGCGACGCGCTGCTGGTGGACACGATCTCCCGCTCCGACACCTACCCGTACGTCGACATCCGCGAGGACGACGTGGCGATGGGGCACGAGGCGACCGTCTCGAAGGTCAGCGAGGACCAGCTCTTCTACCTGATGAGCCGGGGCCTGAGCGAGGACGAGGCGATGGCGATGATCGTGCGCGGCTTCATCGAGCCGATCGCCAAGGAGCTTCCGATGGAGTACGCGCTGGAGCTCAACCGCTTGATCGAGCTCCAGATGGAGGGCGCGGTCGGCTGACGCCGCCCGCGAGCCCCGATCCATCGGGCCGGGCCGCACGGGCCCGACCGACCCTCCGATCAATGACACCGTCGTCGTAGAACAGACCAAGGAAGAGATGACTACCCAGGCTTCCGCGCCGCCCAGCACCAAGTCGCAGGCGCTCCGCTCGTACGACGTCGCCGACTTCCCGGCCCTCACGGGCCTGGAGGAGGAGTGGCGCTTCACCCCCCTCAAGCGCCTGCGCGGCCTGGTCGGTGGCGACGGCTCCAGGTCGCAGCGCGGCGCCGGACGCGCCGAGCTGGAGTTGCCGGAGGCGCAGGCCGCGACCGGCGCGGTCCGCCACGAGTACGGCGACCTGCCCGAGGGCGTCGCCGTCAGCCGGATCGGCAGGGACGATCCGCGGGTGGGCAGCGTGCTCACCCCGTTCGACCGGGTCAGCGCGCTGGCCCACGGCGGCGCGGCCGAGGCGCTGCTGGTCCAGGTCGCCGCGGACGCGGTGGTGGGCGAGCCGGCGCGCCTGCGGGTGGTCGGCGAGGGCGCCGACGCGCTCGCCTTCGGCCACACCTTCGTCGAGGTGGGCCGGTTCGCCGAGGTGACCCTGGTGGTGGAGCACACCGGCTCGGCCACGCTGGCCGACAACGTCGAGGTGGCGGTGGCCGACGGCGCGAAGCTGACCCTGGTCACCGTCGCCGACTGGGCCGACGACGCCGTCCAGGCGCAGCACCTCAAGGTGAGGCTGGGCCGCGACGCCAAGGTGGTCCACGTGCAGGTCACTCTCGGCGGCGACCTGGTCCGGCAGTACACCTCGGTGGAGTACACCGGCCGGGGCGGCGAGGCCGAGCTCTACGGCGTCTACTTCGCCGACGGCGGCCAGCACCTGGAGCACCGCCAGCTCGTCGACCACAACGTGCCGGACTGCCGCAGCTACGTCGGCTACCGGGGCGCGCTGCAGGGCGAGGACGCCCACACGGTCTGGGTGGGCGACGTGCTGATCCAGGCGGAGGCGACCGGCACCGACACGTACGAGATCAACCGGAACCTGCTGCTCACCGACGGCGCCCGGGCGGACTCCGTGCCGAACCTGGAGATCGAGACCGGCGAGATCGCCGGCGCCGGCCACGCCAGCGCGACCGGCCGCTTCGACGACGAGCAGCTGTTCTACCTGATGGCCCGGGGCATCCCGGAGGGCGAGGCCCGCCGCCTGGTGGTGCGCGGCTTCTTCGCCGAGCTGATCAACAAGATCCCGGTCGAGGAGCTGCGGGAGCGCCTCGGCGACGCGATCGAGGCCCGCCTCAGCAAGGCCGGCGCCTGATGATCAGGATCTGCGGGACCGAGGACGTGCCGAAGGGCACCGCGATCAGCGCCGACGTCGACGGCACCCGGATCGCCGTCGTGCACGGCGAGGACGACCAGTTCTACGCCGTGTACGACGAGTGCTCCCACGCCGCGGTCGCCCTCTCCGAGGGCGAGGTCGAGGGCTGCGCGCTGGAATGCTGGCTGCACGGATCCCGTTTCGACCTGCGTACGGGCGAGCCGACCGGGCTGCCCGCCACCGAACCCGTCCCCGTCTACCCCGTCGAAGTCCGCGACGGCGACATCTACGTCAGCCTCACGCCGAGCAATGGAGTGACCCGATAATGAGCACCCTGGAGATCCGCGACCTGAAGGTGTCGGTCAAGCTGCCCGAGGGTGAGCTCAAGCCGATCCTGGCCGGGGTCGACCTGACCGTGAGGTCCGGTGAGACCCACGCCATCATGGGCCCCAACGGCTCCGGCAAGTCCACCCTGGCGTACTCCATCGCCGGCCACCCGAAGTACGAGATCACCGGCGGCTCGGTGACCCTCGACGGCTCCGACGTGCTGGCCATGTCCGTCGACGAGCGGGCCCGCGCCGGCCTCTTCCTGGCCATGCAGTACCCGGTCGAGGTCCCTGGCGTCTCGGTGGCCAACTTCCTGCGTACCGCGAAGACGGCGATCGACGGCGAGGCGCCGAAGCTGCGCACCTGGGCCGGCGAGCTGCGCGGCGCGATGGAGAAGCTCCAGATGGACCCGGCGTTCGCCCAGCGCAACGTCAACGAGGGCTTCTCCGGCGGCGAGAAGAAGCGGCACGAGATCGTGCAGCTGGAGCTGCTCAAGCCGAAGGTGGCGATCCTCGACGAGACCGACTCCGGCCTCGACGTCGACGCGCTGCGCGTGGTCAGCGAGGGGGTCAACCGGGTCCGCGACACCGGCGACACCGGCCTGCTGCTGATCACCCACTACACCCGGATCCTGCGCTACATCAAGCCGGACTTCGTGCACGTCTTCGTCGCCGGCCGGATCGTCGAGGAGGGCGGCCCGGAGCTGGCCGAGAAGCTCGAGGACGAGGGCTACGAGCGGTACGTGGCCGGGGCCGGCTCGGCGCGGGTCTGAACTCCGATGACCTCCATCGCGATCCCGGCGGGCATGCCGCAGTACGACGACGTGCCCCGCTTCGACGTGGCCGCCGTACGCGCGGACTTCCCGATCCTCGACCGGGAGGTCAACGGGCACCGGCTGGTCTACCTCGACAGCGCCAACACCTCGCACAAGCCGCGGCAGGTGCTCGACGTCCTCGCCGAGCACTACGCCCGGCGCAACGCCAACGTGTCGCGCTCGGTGCACACGCTGGGCACCGAGGCGACCGAGGCGTACGAGGGGGCCCGGGCGAAGATCGCCGCGTTCGTCAACGCGCCGAGCGTGGACGAGGTGGTGTTCACCAAGAACTCCACCGAGGCGATCAACCTCGTCGCGTACGCGTTCTCCAACGCGTCGCTGCGGCCCGACGCCGACCCCCGGTTCCGCCTCGGCCCGGGGGACGAGGTGGTGATCTCCGAGATGGAGCACCACTCGAACATCGTCCCGTGGCAGCTGCTGTGCGAGCGTACCGGCGCGACCCTGCGCTGGTTCCCGGTCACCGACCACGGCCGGCTCGACGAGTCGGGGCTGGAGGACCTGGTCACCGAGCGGACGAAGATCGTCTCGCTGGTGCACACGTCGAACATCCTCGGCACGGTCAACGCCACCGCCCGGATCACCGAGCGGGTCCGCCAGGTGGGGGCGCTGCTGCTGCTCGACTGCTCGCAGTCGGTGCCGCACATGCCGGTGGACGTGGTCGACCTCGACGCCGACTTCATCGTCTTCACCGGGCACAAGATGTGCGGCCCGACCGGCATCGGCGTGCTGTGGGGCCGGGGCGAACTGCTCGCCGCGATGCCCCCGGTGCTCGGCGGCGGGTCGATGATCGAGACGGTGTCCATGGCGCGGTCCACGTTCGCCGCGCCGCCGGCCCGGTTCGAGGCGGGCACCCCGCCGATCGCCGAGGCGGTGGCGCTCGGGGCGGCCGTGGACTACCTCACCGGCCTGGGCATGCGGGCGGTGCAGTGGCACGAGAAGGAGCTGACGGCGTACGCGCTGGACGCCCTCGCCACCGTGCCCGGCCTGCGGATCTTCGGGCCGACCGTGCCGGTGGGCCGGGGCGGGACGATCTCGTTCGCGCTCGGCGACATCCACCCGCACGACGTGGGGCAGGTGCTGGACTCGCTCGGCGTGCAGGTCCGGGTGGGGCACCACTGCGCGAAGCCGGTGTGCACCCGGTTCGGCGTACCGGCCATGACGCGGGCGTCGTTCTACCTGTACACCACGACGGACGAGATCGACGCGTTGGTGTCCGGTCTCGAGCAGGTGCGGAAGGTGTTCGACTGATGCAGCTCGACCAGCTCTACCAGGAGATCATCCTGGACCACTACAAGCACCCGCACGGCCGTGGCCTGCGCGACGCCGAGGACCCGGCCGACCGGGTCGCCGAGGCGCACCACGTCAACCCGACCTGCGGGGACGAGGTGACCGTACGGGTCGCCACCGACGGCGACGTGCTGCACGACATCTCGTACGACGGCATGGGCTGCTCGATCAGCCAGGCGTCGGCGAGCGTGCTGCACGAGCTGCTGCGCGGCCGGGACGCGGGGGAGGCGTTCGCCGTGCACGAGGCGTTCGTCGAGTTGATGTCCGGCCGGGGCCAGGTCACACCGGACGAGGACGTGCTCGGGGACGGGGTGGCGTTCGCGGGTGTCGCCCGCTACCCGGCCCGGGTCAAGTGTGCGCTGCTGCCGTGGATGGCGTTCAAGGACGCCGCGGCACGCGCGGGGGTGGGCGCGAGCCCGGAGGTGAAGGCATGAGCGAGCGTCAGCGAGCGAATCATCGGCACAGCACCGGAACCGCTCATGCCGGCGCCGAGCGAAGCGAGGGGACGGCATGAGCGAGGACAGCACGACCACGCCGGAGGCGGGCGCCGTGGCGACCGACGGCACGGCGACGCCGGCCACCGAGGGTACGGAGACGCTGGCCGCCGACGGGGCCACCCCGGCCGGCGGCGGCAAGGCGGCGTTGGGCGACATCGAGGAGGCGATGAAGGACGTCGTCGACCCCGAGCTGGGCATCAACGTGGTCGACCTCGGCCTGGTGTACGGCGTCCACGTCGACGACGACAACGTCGCCACCCTGGACATGACGCTGACCTCGGCGGCCTGTCCGCTGACCGACGTCATCGAGGACCAGACCCGGCAGGCGCTGACCACCGGCCCCGGCGGGGGACTGGTCAACGACTTCCGGATCAACTGGGTCTGGCTGCCGCCGTGGGGCCCGGACAAGATCACCGATGAGGGTCGGGACCAGCTGCGCGCCCTCGGCTTCAACGTCTGACCCGGCCCCGCGCCGGATCTCCGTCGAGCGCGACGCCCCAGTGGGCGCCGCGCTCGACGCGTTCCCGCCCGTCGCCGCGGTCGTGGCCGCGGGCCGACAGCGGGTGACGTCCAGGGCCCTCGCCACCGCGCTGCTGTCCATCGCCATCATCGCCGCCCTCGCCGTCGGTACGCTGCTGGACGGCTGACCAATTGCGGTTTGGGTGCGGCCGGGTGGTGCCGTACGGTCGGGCGGTGACCAGCCGACCCGCTTCGTGGGTTGGTTTGGGTGCGGCCGGGTGGTGCCGTACGGTCGGGCGGTGACCAGCCGACCCGCTTCGTGGGTTGGTTTGGGTGCGGCCGGGTGGTGCCGTACGG
>NZ_JBICUP010000005.1:0-38385 GCF_043198215.1 Micromonospora sp. NPDC048830 | reverse complement strand
GTACGGTCGGGCGGTGACCAGCCGACCCGCTTCCGGGGGCGGCCGGTGGGTCGAGGTCGGCCCGGCCCGCGTCGCCCGCTGGGTCGGGAACTTCGCCGACCGGCACGGCCCGCCGACGACCACCCCGCACGCGTACGGGCTGTTGCTCGCCGCCCCGGACGGGGCGACCGCCGAGCTGCACACCCCGCCGGGGGTGCCCGCCGCCGCCGACCTCGCCGGTTTCGTGGCCGCGGTGGACGCGCCGCGTCGGCTCGGCCTGCTGCTGGCCCGCAAGGGGGCGGTGGCGGTCGGCATCGCGGTTGGCGACGAGCTGGAGGTGTCGAAGGTGGACACCCGGTATGTGCAGGGGCGGACGGCTGCCGGTGGCTGGTCCCAGCAGCGCTTCGCCCGGCGCCGGGACAACCAGGCCAAGGCGGCTCTCGGGGACGCCGTGGAGCTGGCGGCCCGGCTGTTGTTGCCGGCGGCGGCCACGCTGGACGCCCTGGTGTGCGGTGGTGACCGGCGGGCGGTCGACACGGTGCTGGCCGAGCGGCGGTTGGCCCCGCTCGCCGCGCGGCGGCACGAGCGGCTGCTCGACGTCCCGGAGCCCCGGCACGCGGTGCTGGTCGGCGCGGTCGCCGCGGCCCGCGCGGTGCACGTCCTGGTCCGCGATCCCGAGCGGGATGCGGCTGGCTGACCGCGCCTTTCGTCCGGCTGATCAGCCGCGCCTCGTCGCCGCCGACGCGACGGCATGGCCGCCCTCATCGGGTCGGTCCGTCCACCGAGGGTCACCGGCCCGCCGATTCCGGATACGCGTCAGCGCAAAGGGGCCGAAGGGAGTCGGGCGGATCGGGGCGGAAATCACGGTCGGTGACTGCCGGGCTCACCCCGGGGCGCCGCCCCAGTCGGATCTAGAGGCTGCCGCCGAAGGTGTCGCAGGACTTCGGGTCGCCCGTGTCGTACCCCTTGCTGAACCACTGCTTGCGCTGTTCGGACGTGCCGTGGGTGAACTCGTCCGGGTTCACCGGGCGGCCCGAGCGCCGCTGGATGGCGTCGTCGCCGATCTTCTCGGCGGTGTCGACCGCCTGCTGGATGTCCTGCTCGGTGACGCTGGTGAAGATCTTCTGGCCCTGCTCGTCGGCCGTGCCCGTCGCGTTCTTCGCCCAGGCGCCCGCGTAGCAGTCGGCCTGCAGCTCCAGCTTCACCGACAGCGCGTTGGCGTTGTCCGGGTCGCGTTGCTGCTGGCGGCGCATCTGCGCCTCGGTGCCGAGCAGGTCCTGCACGTGGTGGCCGTACTCGTGGGCCAGCACGTACGGCTGGGCGAACTCGCCTTCCGCGCCGAGCTGGTCGGCGAGCTGCCGGTAGAAGGTCAGGTCGATGTAGACCAGGTCGTCGGCGGGGCAGTAGAACGGGCCGACGCCGGAGTCGGCCTGCCCGCAGCCGGTGCTGACGCCCTGGCTGAAGAAGACCGTCTTCGACGGCTGGTACTGCTCGCCGAACGTCTCCGGCAGGGCGCTGCGCCAGTACGCCTGGATCGAGTTGACGTACAGGGTGTTGCGGCAGTCGAGCTGCTGGAGGGCGTCGTCGGCGGAGCACTTCTGCTCCAGCGAGGTGTTGTCGCCCTGCCCGGACCCGCCGCCGTCGAAGGCCGCGTTCAGCCCGAAGCCGCCGCCGACCAGGGCGACCAGCACGGCGACGATGATGCCCACGATGCCACCGCGCCCGCCGCCGATCGGGATGGGGATGCCGCCCAGGCCGCCGCCTCCGCCGGACCCCCGCCGATCGTCCACCTGACTGGTGTCGATCTTAGCGTTCTCGTTCAGCTCCATCTTGACCCCGATCACCGATTCGTCACGTCATGGTGGTTGCGGTGCCGGACCGGGTCCGGACGTCTGCTTCCGTACCCGATGATCTTGTGCGGTAATCCGCGCGGCGGGCGCGCGGCGGCCCGGTACACTTGCCCCGTGCTGCTCTGCGAAGGCTGAACCGCCCCGCGCCGACGGGAAATCCCACCCGCCGGCGCTTTCGCGTGCCCTGAGTCAGCCCTTCCAGACCCCGAGAGCGAGTCCGCGACATGATCACTGCCACCGGCCTGGAGCTGCGCGCCGGCGCCCGGATCCTGCTGTCCGACACCACCCTGCGGGTGCAGCCGGGTGACCGCATCGGCCTGGTCGGCCGCAACGGCGCCGGCAAGACCACGACGTTGAAGGTGCTGGCGGGCGAGGGCCAGCCGTACGCCGGGCAGATCGACCGGCGCAGCGCGATCGGCTACCTGCCGCAGGATCCGCGCACCGGCGACCTGGAGGTCACCGGCCGGGACCGGGTGCTCTCCGCCCGCGGGCTGGACGTTCTGATGGCCCAGATGAACGAACTGGAGGCCAAGCTCGCCGACGGCGGCGACGAGCGCATGGTCCGCCGGTACGGCGCCCTCGAGGACCAGTTCGCCGCGCTCGGCGGGTACGCCGCCGAGGCCGAGGCGGCCCGGATCTGCGCCAACCTGGGCCTGCCCGACCGCGCCCTCGCGCAGACCATCGGCACCCTCTCCGGCGGCCAGCGCCGCCGCATCGAGCTGGCCCGCATCCTGTTCCGCGACGCGGGCGAGAACGGCGGCGGCATCCTGCTGCTCGACGAGCCGACCAACCACCTCGACGCCGACTCGATCACCTGGCTGCGCGGGTTCCTCGCCAACCACAAGGGCGGCCTGATCGTGATCAGCCACGACGCCTCGCTGCTGGAGGCGGTGGTCAACAAGGTCTGGTTCCTCGACGCCACCCGCTCGGTCGTCGACGTGTACAACCTGGGCTGGACGGCGTACCTGGAGCAGCGGGAAACCGACGAGCGGCGCCGCCGCCGGGAGCGGGCCAACGCCGAGAAGAAGGCCGGCGCACTGATGGCCCAGGCCGACAAGATGCGCGCCAAGGCGACGAAGACGGTCGCCGCGCAGAACATGGCTCGCCGCGCCGAGAAGCTGATCGCCGGGCTGGACGAGGTCCGGGTCGCCGACAAGGTGGCCAAGGTCCGGTTCCCGACGCCGGCGCCGTGCGGCAAGACCCCGCTCACCGCGACCGGCCTGTCCAAGTCGTACGGCTCGCTGGAGATCTTCACCGACGTCGACGTGGCGGTGGACCGGGGCTCCCGGGTGGCGATCCTCGGCCTCAACGGCGCCGGCAAGACCACCCTGCTGCGGATCCTCGGCGGCCTGCTGGAGCCGGACACCGGCGAGGTGCGGCCCGGGCACGGGCTGCGGCTGGGCTACTACGCCCAGGAGCACGAGACCCTGGACGTGGACCGGACCATCCTGGAGCACATGCGCAGCGCGGCGTCCGAGCAGACCGACACCGACCTGCGGAAGATCCTCGGGGCGTTCCTGTTCTCCGGCGAGGACGTCGACAAGCCGGCCGGGGTGCTCTCCGGCGGCGAGAAGACCCGGCTGGCCCTGGCCACCCTGGTCTGCTCCGGCGCCAACGTGCTGCTGCTCGACGAGCCGACGAACAACCTGGACCCGGTCAGCCGGGAGCAGGTGCTCGACGCGATCGCCCGCTACCCGGGCGCGATCGTGCTGGTCACCCACGACCCGGGCGCGGTGACGGCGCTCAAGCCCGACCGGGCGATCCTGCTGCCCGACGGCGACGAGGACGCCTGGAGCGACGATCTGCTGGAACTGGTCGAGCTGGCCTGACTGTGAGCATGGCGGGATCAGGTGAGCAGCTCGGCCAGGTGGCCGAGCACGCCGGAACCGACCAGGATCACGACACCGATCGCGACGAAGACCGCCGGGACCAGCCAGTGGCCGGCGCGGCCGACCAGCCGGACCACCCGGGGGTGGCCGCCGAGCAGCGCGGCGGCGGCGCACCACGTGGCGACCAGCGCGGCGAAGACCAGCAGGTAGACCAGGCCGGCCGCCGGCGTCAGGGCGCGGAACACGGGCACGTACACGGCGATGTTGTCGGCGCCGTTGGCGATGGTCACCCCCGCCACGCCGAGCAGCCCACTCACCACGGCCGGGGGCGAGTCGTCGTCCTCGCGGGCCAGCAGGGCGCGGACGCCGAGCCCGATCGGCAGCAGGCCGAGCAGGCCGGTCCACGGATCGGGCACCACGAGCAGCCCGGCGGCGACCACCACGGCGGCGGCGACCAGCGCGCCGATGCCCAGGTACTGGCCGGCGACGATGTGCCGGGGGCGGGGCCGGCCGGTGCCCCGGGCGGCCACGAACAGCACGGTCAGCACGACGATGTCGTCGAGGTTGGTGGCGGCGAACACCAGCGCCGCGCCAGCCGCGGCGGCGAGCAGGTCGGTCACCCGAGGCAGCGTACGCACCCGCGCCACGGGCCGCAGTTCGCGTGTCACCGACCGCCATCAGGCACGGCCCCTCCAGCCGTCGGCGCGCCATGCCCGACCGGCCGGCGTCATCACCCTATCGGGTAGGTGACATTGCATAGCGTGTCGGTTGGCGAATAGTTGATATCTGGCGCATGATCGTTCGAGGCGGTCTAATAGGTGGGACCGTATCCGAACCGCACAGTCTGGGACGTGAGGAATCAGCATGGCAGCCACTGGCACAGCCACCAGCACTGAGAAGGGTCGCCGGATCGTCGGGGCCGAGCGTCAGACGCTCGCCAAGGACCTGGTAAAGCGGTACACCTCGGGGGAGAGCATCCGCGCGCTCGCGGCCTCCACCGGGCGTTCCTACGGGTTCATCCACCGGGTCCTCACCGAGTCCGGCGTGCAGCTGCGCCAGCGCGGCGGTGCCCGGCGCCGCAAGAAGGCGTGACCCGCCCTCCGACGTCGTCCATCAGCGTCGCCCTCCGGTCCGGCCGGTGACCGCCGAGACGGTCGGGGTGCGACTCGACTGCGACGGGCCGGTGGCGACGGTCACGTTGTGCCGGCCCGACGTGCTCAACGCGCAGACCCCGGCGATGTGGCGTGCGCTGAGCGACTTCTCCCGGCAGTTGCCCGGCGACGTACGCGTCGTCGTGGTGCGCGGTGAGGGCCGGACGTTCTCGGCCGGCCTCGACCTGTCGGTGGCCGGCGCCTCGGGGCCGGGGTCGTTCGCCGAGCTGGCAACCCTGCCCGAGCAGGAGTGCGCGGACCGGATCGCCGAGTTCCAGGCCGCCTTCACCTGGCTGCACCGGCCCGACGTGATCTCGGTGGCGGCCGTGCAGGGCCACGCCATCGGCGCCGGCTTCCAGCTCGCGCTGGCCTGCGACCTGCGCGTGCTGGCCTCCGACGCCAGGCTGTCCATGGCCGAGGTGACGCTCGGTCTGGTTCCCGACCTGGCGGGCACGAAGCGGCTGGTCGAGCTGGTCGGCTACGCCCGCGCCCTGGAGATCTGCGCCACCGGCCGGCGGATGGACGCCGCCGAGGCGGACCGGCTCGGGCTGGCCACGCTGGTCGTGCCGAACGCCGAGCTGGACGCCGCGGTGCGCGACCTCACGGCCGGCCTGCTCGCCAACGACCGCGACGCGGTGGTGGAGATCAAGGCGCTGCTGGCGGGGGCCGCCGGCCGTACCCACGCCGAACAGCAGCGGGCCGAGCGGGAGGCACAGACCCGCCGGCTGCGCGATCTCGCCGGGCGCGGAGAATAGTAAGGACCGTCCGGGAAGAACCGGGTTACGACCGAGGTTGTCGTAGTCGTCGGCAGAATTGACCCGACGGCTGTGCTCCACGACCCGGAGGTGACGCGTGTCCAACCCGATGTCCGGCGGCGGGATGGCCGGCTGGAGCATGCTCCGCGCGATGCGCAACAAGGACGAAATCTCCGCACACCGGCTCAATCGGGGCACAGCCCGGCGCATCGTCGCGTTCGCCCAGCCGTACCGGCGGGACATCGTGGTCTTCCTGGTCACCGTCGTGATCGCCGCCGTGATCGGGGTGGCCACCCCGGTCCTCGCCGGTGACGTGATCAACGCGATCAGCCGGGGCGGCCCGGAGGCCGGGTCGACGGTCGTCCGGCTGGCCCTGGTCATCGCCGTGCTCGCGGTCGCCGACGCGCTCTTCTCGCTGGCCCAACGGTGGTACTCGGCGCGCATCGGCGAGGGCATCATCCTCGACCTGCGGACCCGGGTGTACGACCACGTCCAGCGGATGCCGCTGCAGTTCTTCACCCGCACCCAGACGGGCGCGCTGGTCAGCCGGCTCAACAACGACGTGCTCGGCGCCCAGCGGGCGTTCACCTCCACCCTGTCCGGGGTGGTCAGCAACGTCATCCAGCTCGTGCTCACCGCCGGGGTGATGTTCACCCTGTCCTGGCAGATCACCGCCCTGTCGCTGGTGATGCTGCCGATCTTCATCATCCCCGCCCGCCGGGTGGGCCGCCGGCTGGCGGACATCACCCGCGAGGCGTACAACCTCGACGCCAAGATGAACGCGACCATGACCGAGCGGTTCGGGGTGGCCGGCGCGCTGCTGGTGAAGCTGTTCGGCTCGCCTCACGTCGAGGCGCGCCGGTTCGCCGGCCGGGCCGAGCGGGTGCGCGACATCGGCATCCAGTCGGCGATGTACTCGCGGACGTTCTTCGTGGCGATGCTGCTGGTCGCCTCGCTGGCCCAGGCGCTGACGTACGGCCTCGGCGGCTGGCTCGCGGTGACCGGCAGCGTCAGCGCCGGCACCGTGGTGACCCTGGCGCTGCTGCTCACCCGCCTCTACGGCCCGCTGACCGCGTTGTCCAACGTCCGGGTCGACGTGATGAGCGCGCTGGTCTCCTTCGACCGGGTCTTCGAGGTGCTCGACCTGCGCCCCGGCATCGAGGAGAAGCCGGACGCGGTGCCCGTGCCGCGGGGCAGCGGCCGGGTCGAGTTCCGCGACGTGCGGTTCCGCTACCCGAGCGCCGCCGAGGTGTCGCTGGCCTCGCTGGAGGAGGTCGCCACCCTCGACCGGACGATCAACGAGCCGGTGCTGCGGGGCGTCTCGTTCGGCGTCGAGCCGGGGCAGATGGTCGCCCTGGTCGGCCCGTCCGGCGCCGGCAAGTCCACGCTGTCCATGCTGCTGCCCCGGGTCTACGACGTGACCGACGGGCAGGTGCTGGTCGGCGGCGTCGACGTCCGGGACGCCACCCTCGCCTCGCTGCGCGACGAGATCGGCGTGGTCACCCAGGACTCCCACCTGTTCCACGAGACCATCCGGGAGAACCTGCGCTACGCCAAGCCGGACGCCACCGACGAGGAGATCTGGGCGGCGCTGGCCGGGGCGCAGGTCGCCGATCTGGTCCGGTCGCTGCCCGACGGGCTGGACACGACCGTCGGCGAGCGGGGCTACCGCTTCTCCGGCGGTGAGAAGCAGCGCATCGCCATCGCGCGGCTGCTGCTCAAGGCGCCGTCGATCGTGATCCTCGACGAGGCGACCGCGCACCTGGACTCGGAGAGCGAGGCGGCGGTGCAGCGGGCGCTGGCGGTGGCGCTGGCCGGGCGTACGGCCCTGGTGATCGCCCACCGGCTGTCCACGGTCCGGGACGCCGACCAGATCCTGGTCCTCGACGAGGGGCGGATCGTGGAGCGGGGCCGGCACGACGAGCTGGTCGCCGTCGGCGGCCTCTACGCCGAGCTGTACCGGACGCAGTTCGCCGTCGCCGACTCGCCCACCCCGTACGTCGACGCGACCGGTCCCGAGCCGGTGATCACCATGCCGATGGCCACGTACGTGGCCGAGGAGGCGCTGCCCCCGGCCGCCGCCAACTGACCCGTCGTCGGGCCCCTGGGCCGCGTCGCCAGGCCGGCGACGCAAAGCCCTTCCTCACCCGGTGACGGCGCGCAGCTCCGCGAAGGCCGCGCCCAGGGTCTCCGGGGTGTAGTGCGCGTTCAACCCGCTCGGGTTGGGCAGCACCCAGAGCCGGGCGCCCCCGAGCGGCTCCGGCTGCGGCCCGAAGCCGGCCTTCGGCCGGGCGAAGCCGACCCGGTACGCGGTCACCCCGACCACCGCCACCCACGCCGGCCGGTACCGCCGCACCTTGTCGGCGAGGATCCGCGCGCCCTCGACCAGCTCAACGGCGGTCAGCTCGTCGGCCCGCGCGCTCGCCCGCGCCACCATGTTCGTGATCCCCAGCCCGTACCCGGGCAGCTCGTCCTGCTCGCTCGGCCGCAGCAGCCGGGGGGTGAACCCGCCCCGGTGCAGCGCCGGCCAGAACCGGTTGCCGGGCCGGGCGAAGTGCCGGCCGGTCGCCGCCGACCAAAGGCCCGGGTTGATGCCGACGAACAGCACGGCCAGCCCCGGCGCGATGACATCCGGGATGGTTCGGCCCGCCGCGGCGGCCAGCTCCTCCCGCGTCGGCCGGGGGTCTCCGCCGGCCGGGCGGGTCGGCCGGGGGCCCCGGCCCGCGGCCCGCGGCATCAGAGCCCGCGCAGCGCGCCGCCGTCGACCGGCAGGGTGAGCCCGGTCAGGTAGCCGGCGGCGGGGGAGAGGACGAACGCGGCGACCCGGCCGAACTCCGCCGGCTCGCCGATCCGGCGCAGCGGGATGCCCGCCTCCGCCTCGGCGCGGGCCCGCTCGGGGTCGCCGGCGGCCTCGAACAGCTGCCGGTTGCGGTCGGTCATGATCCGACCCGGCAGCAGCCCGACCACCCGTACGCCCCGGGGGCCGTACTCGTCGGCCATGTCCTTCGCCACCCCGGCCAGGCCGGGCCGCAGCCCGTTGGAGATGCCCAGCCCGGCGATCGGGCTGCGCGCCGAGGTGGACAGGACCAGCGCGATCGCACCGCCGTCGGGCAGGGCGGCGGCCACCGTCCGGGCGGTGCGGACGGTGCCGAGGAAGACGGTCTCGAAGGACTCGCGCCACTGCGCGTCGGTGGCCCCGGCGGCGGTGCCCCCGGGCGGCCCGCCGACGGAGACCAGCGCGCCGTCGAGCCGGCCGAACCGCTCCCGGGCCGCGGCGACGAGCCGCTCCGGCGTGGCCGGGTCGCTCAGGTCGGCGGCCAGCCCGATCGCGTGCTCCGGCCCGCCGAGCCGGCCCACGGCCTCCGTCACCCGCTCGGGCGTCCGGGCCGAGAGCACCACCCGCGCCCCGTCGGCCACCAGGCACTCGGCCGTGGCGAAACCCAGCCCGCGTGAGGCGCCGGTCAGCACGTACACCCGGTCGGTGAGTCCCAGATCCATACCGAGGATCCTGCCGTACGCCGGGCGGGGCGGCTACCGGCGGGCCGGGCGCAGCAGGCGTACCCGGCCGGCGAGCTGCACCGCGACGGCGCCGCCGACGCGGCTCAGGGCCGGCAGCCGGCGCGGCCGCGGAGCCGCGGAGCCGCCGTAGCGGGCGGTCGCCTCGCGGACCGCCAGCTCCTCGGCGCCCAGCGGCGGCAGCTCGCCACGCTCGCGCAGGTCACGGGCCAGATCCCAGCCGTCGCGCAGCGAGCCGTTGGTGGGCCGACCCGCCGCCCAGCGGGCGAACGTCGCCAGCCAGTCCGCGCCGAGGCCGGCGACGAGTAGCGGCCAGTGCCGGGCCACGTCGCCGGCCCGCTTGCGCAGCAGGGCGCGCCGGGCCGCGTCGACCGGGCCCGGGGCGAACCCGGGCGGCAGCGGACCGCCCGCGACCAGCGCCGCGACCAGCGCCGCCTGCCGCGCGGCCAGGTCGCCGGGCCGGGCGACACTCACGGTGCCGCCTTTGTTCGCGACTGCGGGGCTCGCAGGCCCGGCTCACTCCTCGCGCTCACGGTGCCGCCTTTGTTCGCGGCTGCGGGGCTCGCAGGCCCGGCTCACTCCTCGCGCTCACGTGACCACCGGGTATCCGGAGGCGGCGGCGATCGCGTCCAGCTCGGCCCGCAGCTCCGGCGCGGGCGGCCAGTGCCCGTCGCGCTCCAGCAGCAGCGCGGGCGAGGGGTGCCGGGCGCAGAGCTCGGCGACCAGGTCGAGCACGGCCGGCGGGACGGGGTCGGTGTGCGTGTCGTGGTAGAAACCGCCCTGCTCCACGCCGCCCGCCACGTGCGCGTACGCCAGCCGGTCCAACGGCAGCCGGTCCAGCAGGGCCAGCGGGTCGCCGCCCCGGTTGCGGGCGTTGGCGTGCACATTGGCGACGTCCAGCAGCAGCGTCGCGCCGGTCGCGTCCAGGATCTCGGTGATGAAGTCCGCCTCGGTCAGCTCGTCGTCCGGCCAGTCGAACAGCGCGGCGATCGGCTCCAGCGCCAGCGGCACCGGCAGCTCCGCCTGCGCCCGGCGGACGTTGGCGACCACCGCGGCGACCGCCTCCCGGGTGCGCGGCAGGGGCAGCAGGTGGCCGGCCTCCACGCCGCCGGCCCGGACGAAGGCGATGTGCTCGCTGACCAGCGGCGCCCCGACCAGCTCGGCGACCCGCGCCAGGTGGGCGACCCGGGCCGGGTCGACCGGCTCCGCGCCGCCGAGGGAGAGCTTCACCCCGTGCGGTACGACGGCGACGCCGCGCGCGGTCAGCTCGGCGAGTGCGTCCGGCAGGGGCGCGTGCGGGGCGAGTGTCTCGGCCACCACCTCGACGAACCACAGGCCGGGCAGGTCGGCGACGAAGCCGGCGATCTCCGGTCGCCAGCCGATGCCGACCCCGGCGGGTACGTTCCCGGTCCGGACTGCGGCGGAGCGGGGCGCCGTCATCCGCCGCACCCGCCGCCGCCCCCGCAGCTGCTGCCTCCGCTGCACGAGCTGCCGCCTCCGCCGCACGAACTGCCGCTGCACGAGCTGCCGCCCGACGAGGTGCCGGTGCCGGAGAGGGCCTGCCGCTGGATCTCGGCCTGCTCGGCGAACCCCGGGTCCAGCACCCAGAGGGAGGCGGTGCCGAACAGCGCCACGCCCATCGCCGCGCCGGCCGCCCCGTAGGTCGCGTACGCCGGGCTGGAGGCCGGGGCGAGGTGGGTGTTGCTCCGGCGCAGGTCCCGCAGGGCTGCGTTCGCCGCCCGGGTCCGCCACGGCACCCGCGCGAGCAGCGCGGCCGCGACGATCACCCCGATGATGCCGAGCACCAGGAAGCCGACCGGCCGGCCGTTGGACAGGCCGGCGAACAGCCGGAACACGCCGACCATGACGAGCGCGAACAGCAGGAACGGCCCGCGTCGGGCGGCGGCGCGCTGCTCCGGGCTGAGCGCGAGGCCCTGCCGCTGCAGGCCCTCGCGGAGGTCGCCGAGGGCCCGGGCGACCCACTCGTCCCGGGCCAGCTCCCTGGCGAACAGGTTCCGGGAAGCGGCGTGGTGGATCGCCTGGTCCAGCGGGGTCACCCCGGCCGGCAGGGGACCGCCGGTGGTGAGCCGCCGGTCGGGGCGTACGCCGATCGCGCCGGCGCTGCGCAGTCCGCTGAGCGCGGTCCAGACCGCGAGCTGGCCGCCGCCGTTGAGGAAGGCCACCTGCTGCGGGCCCAGCTGGGAGCGCGAGGTCACCCGTTTGCCGGCGAGGATCGCGTTGCGGCGGGCGATCGAGACGATGACGACCACGAGGGCCGCCAGCAGGTAGATCCCGAGGAAGGTCCGGCCCGGGATGCCCCAGGTGTCTCCCGGTGCGGCGAGAACGGTCATGGCTGCTCCTGTCGCGCGAGGGGGTCGCGGCCCCATTGTGGGGCAGGCCCGCCACGCCCGACCCCGGCCGGGTCGCCAGTTACCGGACCGATACGACCGTCAGCGCCGGCGCACCGCCTCCTCGACCAGGTCCAGCACCGGGCCGAGGTCGCCGGCCGGCTGGCCCATCGCCAGGTGCAGTACGAGGCCGTCGTAGGCGAGTTCGAGGAACTGGGCCAGCACGTCGATCGGTACGTCCTCGCGGAGCACCCCGGCCTCCCGCTGGCGGGCCAGTCGCTCCCGGGTGGCCTCGGCGACGGCGGCCGAGCGCTCGGCCCAGCGGCGGGCGAACGCGGGGTCGGTGCGCAGCCGCCGGGACACCTCCAGTTGGCTGCCCAGCCAGCCGGTGGTGTCCGGCGAGACGGCCCGGGCCAGCAGGTCCCGCATCACCTGGACCAGACCGTTGCGGGCGACCGTCTCCACCATGGTGGCCGCGTCGTCCTCGGCGACGGCCAGGAAGAGCGAGTCCTTGTCGCGGAAGTGGTGGAAGATCGCGCCCCGGGAGAGCCCGGTGGCGTCCTCCAGCCGGCGCACGGTGGCGCCCTCGTAGCCGTGCCGGGCGAAACACGCCCGCGCGGCGGCGAGGATCTCCTGCCGGCGCGCGTCGAGCTGGTCCTGACTTACTCTGGGCACGCGTCGATCGTGTCAGTTACCCGGACGCTGTGCAAACCGTACGTACGGCTTGGGAGCTGCCGCCGGTGTTCCCGCGCGGGATGATCGTCCGACCTGTCCTCCGGCTACGATCGCCCCGTGACGCCCCCCGACGCCCCCGTGCCGCCGCCCGCCGCGCCGCTGACCGTGGCGGCCGTGCAGGCCGAGCCCACCCCCGGCGACGTCGCCGGCAACGCCGCGTCCGCCGCCCGGCTCGTGCGTCGGGGCGTGGACGGCGGAGCACGCGTGATCGTGCTGCCCGAGCTGTTCCTCCCGGCGTACCACCCGCCCACGCTCGCGGCCGACCCGGCCGGCACCGACCTCGCCGCCGCCGAGGACGCCACGGTGGACGACGGCCGGCTCGATCCGCTGCGGGCCGTCGCCCGGGACGCCGCGGTCGTCGTGGTGGTCGGGGCGGCGGTACGACAGCCGGACGGGCGGCGCACGATCTCCGCCCTCGTCGTCGACCGGTCCGGCGTGGCCCACGCCGCGTACGACAAGCAGCAGCTCTGGGGCGACGAGCGGGAGCTGTTCCAGCCGGGCCGTCGGGGGGCGACCCTGCTGGTCGACGACTGGCGTCTCGGGCTCGGCATCTGCTACGACGGCTGCTTCCCCGAGCACGGGCGGGCCGCCGCCGTGGACGGTGCCCACGGTTACCTCTGCCCGAGCGGCTACCTCGCCGGCTCCGAGCACCGCCGGGACCTCTACTACGCCGCCCGGGCCCTGGACAACGCCATGTTCGTCGTCTTCGCCAACGCCGTCGACGGCGCGTCGCCGTGGCGGTTCAACGGCGGCGCGGCGGTGTACGACCCGCAGGGCCGGCCGCTGGCGCGGGGCGCCGACACCGGCGAGGACGTGCTGGTGGCCGTCCTCGACCCGGCCGAGCTGGCGGCGACCCGTGCGGCGCACTCGATGCTGGCCGACCGCCCCGCCGGGCCCGGGTCGGCCCGCGTGTCGCTGCGCGCCTGATCCCGGGGACCGCGGCTCGCGACCGCGGGACTGCGGTCGCCGTCGGCCGGCCTGCCGCGCGCTCGCCGGCGCGCCCCGCGGGTGCCCGGCGGGTGGACGTCGCGTGGGCGTCGGCCCGCGTCGGCCCGCGGCGCGGCCGGCCCGGGCGGTAAATCGGTTGCGGGGCCGGGCGGACGCGGTCGAGCATGGTGCCGCGCGAGGGCGCAGCCGGGCGTTCCCGGTCGAGCGGTGAGGAGGTCGGTCATGGCCGTCTTTGCAGGGCGCTTCCACCTGCCTCCACCAGCCTCGATCAAGGGATCACCAGCACAGTGCGTGACGACGACTTCCCGGCGCGGCAGCGCCGGACCCGCGGCAAGAGCCGCTTCGACGACGACGAGCCGCAGTTCCTGAAGCGTGACCGGCCCGGCGCGCCGGCCCTGACCGACCCGGACCCGGGCCCGGACGACGACGCCCCCGGCGACGACTGGTCGACCTGGGACCAGGCGGTGCACGGCCCGGAGCCGCACCCGGCCTGGCTGGTCACCGAGCTGGCCGCCCGGGACACCGAACTCGGCGTGCTCAAGACCGGCAAGGAGGCGGACGTCCACCTCGTCCGCCGGGCGGTGCCGGGGACCGACCGGTCCTGCCTGCTGGCGGCCAAGCGGTACCGGGACGCCCAGCACCGGCTGTTCCACCGGGACGCCGGTTACCTGGAGGGGCGCCGGGTGCGCCGGTCCCGGGAGAACCGGGCCATGGCCGGGCGGACCGCGTTCGGCCGGCAGATGATCGCCGGGCAGTGGGCCGCCGCCGAGTTCTCCGCCCTGGCCCGGCTCTGGGAGATCGGCGCGGCACACGGCACGATCGCCGTGCCGTACCCGGTGCAGCTGCTCGGCACCGAGCTGATGCTGGAGTTCGTCGGCGACCCCGACTCCGGCAGCGCCGCGCCCCGGCTGGCGCAGTGCCGTCCCGAGCCGGCCGAGCTGCGGTCGCTGTGGGAGCAACTGGTCGACGCCCTGGTCGTGCTCGCCCGCGCCGGCTACGCCCACGGCGACCTGTCGCCGTACAACCTGCTCGTGCACTCCGGGCGCCTGGTCATGATCGACCTTCCCCAGGTGGTCGACGTGGTGGCCAACCCGCAGGGACCGGAGTTCCTGGCCCGGGACGTCCGGGTGGTGGGCACGTGGTTCGCGGCGCGCGGCCTGCCGCCGCACGAGGCCGACCCGGCGCCGCTGACCGAGCTGCTGCTGCGCGAGGCCGGCATCCGCTGAGCGACCGCCCGCGCTGGTGCCCCGGCCGGGGCACCAGCGCGGGCCGGCGGTGGCCCGGGGTGGGCGGCGGCGTCCGCCCGCCCCCGGTGTCCGCCCCTATTGGAGGTATCGCTCGACCTCCGGCCGCGGGCGTACGCCCTGGGCGTCGGGGTCGCCGTGGGTCTGCCGCGCGGCCCGCCGGCGGCGCAGCAGGTCCCAGCACTGGTCGAGGGACTCCTCCAGCTCGCGCAGCCGGTCCTTGTCGCCCTCGGTGCCGGACTCGCTGGCCTGTGCGGCCGAGCGGAGCCGGTGCTCCTCGTCGACCAACTCGGCGATGCGCTTCAGGATGTCCGTGTCTTCCATGCCCCGAGCCTGGCACAGCGCGTGCGGCACCGCCGGCTTCTCCCGCGTCCCCGGCGGGCAAAAGCCCTCGTCCGGCGCCGCGCGGCGCGGTAGGTTGCCGCCCCATGACCCTCATCGTCCGGCCCTTCGTCGACGGCGACGCCGAGGGCGTCGCCGACCTGCTCCGGGCGGCGCTGCCGCACCTGGTGGCCACCCCGGAGCTGATCCGCTGGCAGGCCGGCGGCGCCAAGGCGGCCGAGCGGTTCGCCGCGCTGGTGGTCGAGGCCGACGGCGCGCCGGTCGGCGTGGCGCGGACCGGCCTGCTGTACGAGAGCGCCGAGCCGGGGCTCGGCTTCGTCAACCTCGCGGTCCGGCCCGAGCGGCGAGGTCGGGGCGTCGGGTCGGCCCTGCTCGCCGCCGCCGAGGAGCGGCTCGCCGGAATCGGCGTCACGACGGCGTACGCGACGGTCGCCGACCTGCCGGCGGACCGGGCCTTCGCGGAGCGGCGGGCCTACCGGCCCGGCCGGCACTCCCGGCTGCTGCTGCGTGACCTGGCGGCGACGCCGTTGCCGCCGGCCCCGCCGCCGGTGCCCGGGGTCACGGTGTGCGGCGCGGCGGACCTGCCCGACCCACGCCCGTTGTACGAGGCCGACCTGGACGCCGCCCGCGACGAGCCCGCCGACGTGGTGATGGACGACATCGGGTACGCCGACTGGCTGGCCGCCTACTGGCACCGTCCGGACCTGGACCGGGAGCTGACCACGGTGGCCGTCGTGGACGATGCGGTGGTCGCGTTCAGTGTCGCGCTGACCGACGGGCGGTACCTCTACCAGTCGGGGATGACGGGCACCCGGAGGGCGTACCGCCGACGGGGCCTGGCCCAGCTCGTCAAGCACGCGGGGCTGACCCGGGCCCGGGCCGCCGGGTTCCGGCAGGCGGTGACGATCAACGATGCCGGCAACGAGGCGATGCTGGGCCTCAACGCCTGGTTGGGCTACCGGCCCGTCGCCGGCCACTGCCGATATGCGCGGCATTTGCGCTTATGACTGTCGCGCGGGACGCCCTTTGTGGAAGCGCGCAATTTCGCTCGCGAAAATTTCTCGCCGCACCCCTGGAGAAGTTGGCCTGCTCGGTGGCATGCTCGGACGGATCTGTGACTTTGCACAGTCGTCTCACGACGCACCGTCGATCAGGAGAGTTCAGCACAGGTGGGCACCGCGTATACCGTCTCGACCGGCACCCGGCGCGCCAGGACCGTCCCGCTGCGCCAGGTCGCGCGCGGCCTGGCGCGGGATCCGGCCCGGGCCCTGATCGAGTTCGGTGAGCGGGCCGGCGGCGAGGTCGTCCGGCTCCACCTCGGATCGTTCCGCCCGTACCTGGTCAGCGAGCCGGAGCACGTCCAGCAGGTGCTCCGGGACCGGGCGGAGGACTTCGCCCGCACCGGCGACGGCGCGTTCTGGCGGCCGCTCGGTCGGTTGTTCGGCGAGGGCATCCTCGGCGCCGGGGCGGTCTGGGCGGACAGCCGGCGCATCCTGCAGCCGCTGTTCACCGCGAAGCGGATCGAGGCGCTGATGGCCGGAATGGCCGAGACGATCGCCGACGCGGTGGCCGAGCTGGACGAGCCGGCCCGGGCCGGGCGACCGGTGGACATGCTCGCCGAGCAGGCCCGCATCGTCTGCACCGCCATCATGCGGGCGCTGTTCGCCGACCGCGTCTCGGTCGCCGACGCGCTGCGCATCATGCGGGCCCAGGACGCCATCGCCACCTCGGTGATCCCCCGGTTGCTGATGCCGTTCGTCCCCATGTGGATGCCCGCACCCGGCGACCGGACCTTCCGCCATGCGGTGCGGAGCATCGACGAGATCCTGGTGCCGATCGTCCGCGCGGCGCGGGAGACGGCGGCGGACGGCGACGACATCATCGCCACCCTCTGGCGGGGCCGCACCGCCGACGGCCGGCCGCTGGACGAGCGGCGGGTCCGCAACGACACCGTCGCGATGGTCGCGGTGACCACCGAGACGACCATCAACGTGCTGGCCTGGCTCTGGCCGCACCTGAAGCAGTCCCCCGAGATCGCCGCCCGGTTGCAGCAGGAGATCGACGAGGTGGTGGGCGGCGACCGGGTCGGGCCCGAGCACCTGCCCCGGTTGCGCTACACCCGGATGGTGCTCGACGAGCTGGTCCGGCTCTATCCGGTGGGCTGGCTGGAGCCCCGGGAGGCGACGCGGACGACGTCCCTCGGCGGGGTGCGGATCGAGGCCGGGGCGACCCTGCTGGTCAGTCCGCTGATCACGCAGCGGATGGCCCGGCACTGGGAGCGCCCGGAGGTCTTCGACCCGGAGCGGTTCGCCCCCGAGCGGGTCCGTAACCGGCACCGGTACGCGTTCTTCCCCTTCGGCGGCGGCCCGCACCAGTGCCTGGGAATGCACCTGTTCTATCAGGAGGCGCAACTCATCGTGGCGAACCTGCTGAGCCGCTACCGCCTGACGGTGCGCGGCCCGGCGGTGCCCGACGTGCGCCTGGCCGCCGCGCTGCGCCCCGGCAGCCGGGTGCTGCTGGAGTTGCGTCCCGCCGGGTCCCGGGAGGCCGCATGAACGTCGCCACCGGGCTGGTGCCGGTGCTGCCCGACCAGCTGTCCGCCGCCGCCGAGCAGGGCCGGATCTGCGCCCTCGCCGCCAAGGGGCAGCGCGACCTGCAGCGCCAGGCCGCCCGCTACCCGGACCTGTTCGCCGGCCGACCGTTCGACGGCGCCCTGTTCAGCAACATCGCCCTCGCCATCGCGTTCGGCGCGCCCTGGTGCACCCCGGAGCAGCTGCGGCTGACCAACCGGGCGGTGCTGTGGGGGTTCGCCCTCGACTGGCAGGTCGACTACCTCGCGAGGTCCCGGGAGGACGTCGACCGGGTGGTCAGCCGCGCACTGGCGGTCGCCGAGGGGGCCAGCCCGGACGCGGACGACCCGCTCGGGCGCCTGCTCGCCGAGCTGCGCGACGAACTGGCCACCGTGCCGGCCTTCGCCGGGCTGGGCGGCGCCTGGCGGGCCGCGGTGCGGCGGACGGTGACGGCCATGGCCCGGGAGTGGGACTGGAAGATCGCCCGGGAGCGGAACGGGGCGGCGCTGCCCAGCTTCGCCGAGTATCTCGACAACGCCGACAACCTCGCCTGCACGGTCGTCAACGTCGCGCACTGGATCTGGACGGGGGACGCGGCGACCCACCGGCACCTCGCCGAGCTGGTGGTCGCCAGCGACGAGGTGCAGCGGGTGCTGCGGCTGGTCAACGACCTGGGCACCCACGAGCGGGACCGCGAATGGGGCGACCTGAACGCCCTGCTGCTGGTCGCCGACCGCGCCGAGGTGGACCGGCGGATCGCCGAACTGGTCGAGCGGTGCACCGACCTGCTGGCCCCGTTGACGGTGAGCTGCCCGGTCCAGGCGGCGTACCTGGCCCGGCAGATCGGCTTCAGCAGCGGCTTCTACCGGTCGACCGACTTCTGGGGCGAGCGATGACCATGGTCGGACGGTGCGCCACGGCGGCCGACGCGAGCGTCGGCGGCCGGCCCGGGCGGGACGAGGTGCCCGTGACCGCGGGCGACCGGCCGGGCCGTGCCCCGACGGTCGACGCCCGGGAACTGGTCGCCGCGATGACCCGTCAACCGGCCGGGCAGGCCTCGCCGTCGGTCTACGAGACCGGCCGCCTGGTCAGCCTGGCCCCGTGGCTGACCCACCACGTGGAACGCGTGGAGCACCTGCTCGCCGCGCAGCGGCCGGACGGCGCGTGGGGCGGCCCGGAGGGGTACGCGGTGGTGCCGACGCTGAGCGCCGTCGAGGCGCTGCTCACCGCCCTGCGCCGCGGCGACGCCGCCTGGCTGCCCGGTGCCGGCGGCCCGGCGCGCCTGGTCCGGGCCGTGGACGTGGGGCTGAGCGCCCTGTACGGGCGGCTGCCCGGCCGGGCCGCGCTGCCCGACCTCCCGGCCACCGACCTGACCGTCCCGGCACTGGTCGAGGCGGTCAACGGGCACCTGGAACTCCTGCGGGCAGACCCCGGCGGGAGCCTGGCCGGCTGGCGCGACGCGCGCCCGTTGCCGCTGCCCACGGGGCTGGACGGCGTCCGGCTCGACCGGGTCCGCGCACTGTTCGCCGCCGGCCGCCCGCTGCCGCAGAAGCTGCTGCACGCGCTGGAGGTCGGCGGTGCCGCGGCACGGCGTACGCCCGGGGCCGCCCCGACCAGCCGGGGCGCCGTCGGTGCCTCCCCGGCGGCGACGGCGGCCTGGCTCGGCGTACCCGAACCGGGGGCCGGCCCCGGCGTCGCGGCCGCGGTGGCCTATCTGGAGGAGGCGGCCCGGCAGCAGGGCGGGCCCGTGCCGTGCGCCACCCCGATCGCCGTCTTCGAACGCGCCTGGACGCTGAGCATCCTGAGCCGGGCGGGACTGGCGCCGCCGGTGTCGCCCCTGCTGCTGGCCGGTCTCGTGGCGGCGGTCGGCCCCACCGGTGCCGCCACCGGCCCCGGCCTGCCCGCCGACGCCGACACCACCTCGGTGACCCTGTACGCGCTGGCCCGGCTGGGCCACCCGGTCGACCCGTCCAGCCTGTGGCGGTACGACACGGGGGAGCACTTCTGCACCTGGCAGGGCGAGGACGGGGAGTCGGTCACCACCAACGCGCACGTGCTCGACGCGTTCGGCTGGCACCTGGCCCACGGCGGGCGGACCGACCCCCGGCTCGAGGCGGCGACGCGGCGGCTCAGCCGCTGGCTCGCCGACCGGCAGTCGCCCGACGGCGGCTGGTCCGACCGGTGGCACGCCTCGCCGTACTACGCCACCAGTTGCGCGGTGCTCGCCCTGGCCGGGTACGGCCGGGGCCCGCAGGTGGCGGGCACGGTGGCCCGGGCGGCGGCGTGGGTGCTGGCCGGGCAGCGCGCCGACGGCTCCTGGGGGCGGTGGGACGGCACGGTAGAGGAGACCGCGTACGCCGTGCAGGTGCTGCACGCCGCGGGCCCCGCCGCGCCGCCGGGCACCGGGCCGGCGCTCGCGCGTGCCCTGCGGTACCTGTCCACCATGGAGGGCCGGGACGGCGAGCCGGCGCTCTGGCACGACAAGGACCTGTACCGACCCGCCGTGATCGTGGGCGCCGCCGTGGCGGCCGCCCGTCATCTCGTCCGCGACTACGCCATCGGGACAGCCGCCGGCGCCGAAAGTCGGACCGGTCCGTTGATCAGTGCCGCTTGAGTGAACATTCGGACACTGCTAGCGTGCGCGCGTGGTCGATGGTGTGCCGACCACATGCGCCCGGCACCCCTTTCGTACACCCGGCCAGGACGGTGTGATGCGTTCCCGCAGTACGAACCTCCGTACCAAAGTCGTCGCCCTGCTCGCGTCGCTCGTCGCGCTCTGGGCCTTCGCGGCGTGGGTGACAGTCCGGGACGGGTTCAACCTGCTCGGGGTGCAGACCCTCAACACCGAGGTCTCCGAGCCGGCTGAGCAGCTTCTGCCCCAGCTGCAGCGGGAGCGGCGGACGTCCCTGGCGTACCTCGGCCGGCCGGACGGGGCCCGCCGGGAGGCGCTGGCCGCCGAGCGGCGGCGCACCGACGAGCTGGCCGCGGCGTTCCGGGAGTCGGCCAGCGGCTGGCGGGCCGGCATGGCCGCCAGCGACACCCTCGACCAGCGGCTCCGCGCGGTCTACGCGCGCCTGTCCGGGCTCGCGAAGATCCGCTCCGAGGTGGACGCGCGCAGCGTCGACCGCGCGTCCACCCACGCCGCGTACGGCGGGGTGAACCGGTCCATCTTCGACGTCTACCAGGAGCTGGGCGTCCTCGACGACGAGGGGATCGCGGAGGACACCAAGGCGCTGATCGACCTCAACCGCGCCCGCGAGCTGCTCAGCCAGGAGGATGCCCTGCTCACCGGCGTGCTCGCGGCGGGCCGGGTGACCGCGGCGGAGCGCGCCCAGCTGACCCAGCTCATCGGCGCGCAGCGGTTCGCAGCCGACCTGGCGGTGAGCCGGCTGCCCGCGGCGGACCGCCAGCGGTACGCGGAGATGCTCGACAGCCCGACGTTCGAGCGCCTGCGGAGCCTGGAGGACGGGATCCTCCTGGGGCGCGGCGGGGACACCCGGCTGACGTTCGAGGCCGCGGAGTGGGACGGAGTGGTCGCCCCGGCGCTCGCGCAGTGGAACGACGTGGTGAGCGCCGGCGGCGACGACGTGGTGGATCGGGCCATTCCGGTCGCCGCCACCGTGATCATCCGGCTGGTGCTGGCCACCGGCCTGGGCCTGCTCGCCGTCATCACGTCGATCATCGTGTCGATCACCACGGCCCGGGCCATCGTCCGGCAGTTGGAGCGGTTGCGGGAGGCGGCCTTCACGCTGGCCAACGACCGGCTGCCCAGCGTCGTCGAGCGGCTGGGCCACGGCGAGGAGGTCGACGTCGCGACCGAGGCGCCGCCGCTGGAGTTCGGCGACGACGAGGTTGGCCAGGTGGGCAAGGCGTTCAACGTGGTCCAGGAGACCGCGCTGCGTACCGCCGTCGAGCAGGCCGAGCTGCGGCGCAACGTCCGCGAGGTCTTCCTCAGCCTGGCCCGCCGCACCCAGGCCCTGGTGCACCGCCAGCTCACCCTGCTCGACACAATGGAGCGGCGGGAGCAGGACGCCGAGGAGCTGGAGGACCTGTTCCGGGTCGACCACCTGGCCACCCGGATGCGGCGCAACGCCGAGAACCTGATTGTGCTCTCCGGCTCCACCCCCGGCCGGGCTTGGCGGCGCAGCGTCCCGATGGTCGACGTGGTCCGGGGCGCGGTCGCCGAGGTGGAGGACTACACCCGGGTCAACGTGCTGCCGCTGGGCGACGTCTCGCTGGCCGGTCGGGCCGTCGGCGACGTCATCCACCTGCTGGCCGAGTTGATCGAGAACGGCCTGTCGTTCTCGCCGCCGCACACCACCGTCGAGGTGCGCGGCCAGTTGGTGGCCAACGGCTTCGCCGTCGAGATCGAGGACCGGGGCCTCGGGATGAGCGAGGAGGACCTGGCCGCGGCGAACGACCGGATCGTGGACCGCTCCGAGCTGAACCTGGCCAACGCCTCCCGGCTCGGCCTGTACGTCGTCAGCCGGCTGACCGAGCGGCACGGCGTCCGGGTGCAGCTGAAGGAGTCCGCGTACGGCGGCACCACCGCGGTCGTGCTGATCCCGCTGGGCCTGGTCGTCGACTCCGACGAGCAGGCCGAGCCCCCGGAGGGCCCGGACGGCCCGGCACCGGGCACCCCGGTCGCGGTGGCGCCGCCCGCCCCGGCCGCGGACCAGCCGCCCGGCCGACCGGCCGTCCCTGTCGCGCTGGCGCAGCCTGCGGCGCTGCCCGGCGGCCCGGTCACCACGGCGGACCGGGGGCCCGGCGGGGACGACGCACAGCCGGCCCTGCCCACCCGCGCCCGGCCCGGCGCGGCGCCGCGGCTGGCGCCGTCGGACGCCTCGGGGCTGCCGGTACGCACCCGCCGCACCGCGCAGCCCGCGCTGGACGGTCCGACCGTGCCCGGTGGGCTTCCGCTGGCGACGTCCCGGACGCCCCCGACCGAGGCGGCCGACGGCGGCACGGACGCGCCGGCACCGGCCCCGACGGCGGCGGCCGCGCCCGGCAGGCTGACCGACGCGGGGCTGCCCGTGCGGGTCCGCCAGGCCAACATCGTGCCCGAGTTGCGGGACGATCCGTCGGCGCACGGGGCGGACGAGGAGGAGGACGGGCTCCGGCCGCCGGAGCAGATCCGCCGGATGATGAGCTCCTACCAGACCGGCACCCGGCGCGGGCGCAGCGACGCGGCGCGGCTGCTGGGCGCGGAGCCCGCCGACGGGCCGGGGGCGGGCGAGCAACAGGCGACGTGAGCGGCGGCGCGGACAGGACGCGCGCCCATGGCGGGACGCTGGTCCCAGACGAGAACGGCGACACCAGCCGGAAAGAAGAGGACGACGAGTGGCGCAGAAGACGGCTTCGAGTGCCGACCTGACGTGGTTGCTGGATGATCTGGTCGGCCGTGTGAAACAGGCTGAGCACGCGGTCGCGCTCTCCACCGACGGCCTGCTGATGGCGTCGTCGCAGGGGTTGAGCCGGGACGACGGCGAGCATCTCGCGGCGATGGCCGCCGGGATCCAGAGCCTGGCCCGGGGCGCGGGCAAGCGGTTCGGTGGCGGGCAGGTGCAGCAGACGATCATCGAGATGCAGTCGTCGTTCCTGTTCGTCACGGCGGCCGGGCGCAACGCCTGCCTCGCCGTGCTGGCCTCCGAGGACGCCGACGTCGGCCTGATCGCGTACGAGATGGCGATGCTGGTCACCCGAGTGGGCAAGTACGTTGCCTCGCCGACCCGGGCTACCGAGCAGCCCGTCGGCGAGTAGCCGGATGACGGTCGCAGGGGAGCCCACGGAGGAGCAGTGGGTTGACGACCACGCCGGGCCCGTGGTCCGCCCGTACGCGGTGACCCGCGGTCGGGCCCGGCCCGTCACCGGCACATTCGACCTGATCTCCCTGGTGACGGCCACCCGCGCGGAAGCGTCACCGGAGGTCGGGCTGGGCCCCGAGCATCTGGCCATCGTCGCGCTGTGCCAGCGGGTCCAGTCCGTGGCCGAGGTCGCCGCGCACCTCGATCTGCCGGTGGGCACGGTCCGGGTCCTGCTCGGGGACCTGGTCGCGCGCGATCTGGTGCAGGTACGCGAGCCGCGGGCGACCGCTGGCCTTCCCGACGACAGCGTTTTCGAGGCGGTTATCAATGGACTTCGGGCACTCTGAGCGGCCGGCCGGCGCCGCGCCGCTGCCCACCGCGATCAAGATCCTCATCGCCGGCGGGTTCGGCGTGGGCAAGACCACCATGGTTGGTGCGGTGAGCGAGACCCGCCCGCTGCGCACGGAGGAGGTGCTGACCGAGTCCGGGGTGGGGATCGACGACCTGTCCGGGGTGGAGGGCAAGGCGACCACCACCGTGGCGATGGACTTCGGCCGGATCACCATCAGCGACGACCTGGTGCTCTACCTGTTCGGCACGCCGGGGCAGGACCGGTTCTGGTTCGTCTGGGACGAGTTGGCGCTCGGCGCGCTCGGCGCCGTGGTGCTCGCCGACACCCGGCGGCTGGCCGACTGCTTTCCCTCGATCGACTACTTCGAGGGGCGGGGCACTCCCTTCGTGGTCGCCGTGAACTGCTTCGAGGGCGCCCGGCAGTACCGGTTGGACGAGGTGCAGGCGGCCCTCAACCTGGACTCGGGGGTCCCGGTGCTGCTGTGCGACGCCCGGCAGCGGGAGTCGAGCAAGGAGGTGCTGATCACCCTGATGGAGCACGCCATGAAGACCCGCGAGGCGCGCCGTCGCGCCGCCAACGGCGGGAAGTAGCCCGCACCCGACGCAGGAAGGGGCCCCTGGTCGACCAGGGGCCCCTTCCTTTCTCCGTCAGCGTCAGCTGGCGATCATGCGGCGCAGCACGTACTGCAGGATGCCGCCGTGGCGGTAGTAGTCCGCCTCACCCGGGGTGTCGATCCGGACGACCGCGTCGAACTCGACGCCGGTGTCGGTGGTGACCTTCACCGTACGCGGGGTGGTGCCGTCGTTCAGCGCGGTCACACCGGTGATCGAGAACGTCTCGGTGCCGGTGAGGCCGAGCGACTCGGCGGTGGTGTCGACGGGGAACTGCAGCGGTAGGACGCCCATGCCGATCAGGTTCGACCGGTGGATGCGCTCGTACGACTCGGCGATGACCGCCTTGACGCCGAGCAGCATGGTGCCCTTGGCCGCCCAGTCGCGCGACGAGCCGGAGCCGTACTCCTTGCCGGCCAGGATGACCAGCGGGACGCCCGCCTCCTGGTACGCCATCGAGGCGTCGTAGATCGTGGTCGACTCGCCGGTCAGGTGGTTGACCGTGAAGCCGCCCTCGGGGAGCGGAGCTCCCGCAGCCGGCCCAGTGCCTGGGGTCCGCAGTTGATTGCGCAGCCGGATGTTGGCGAACGTGCCCCGGATCATCACCTCGTGGTTGCCCCGGCGCGAGCCGTACGAGTTGAACTCGTGGCGCGGCACGCCGTGCGCGGCGAGGTACTCGCCGGCCGGGGAGTCGGCCTTGATCGAGCCGGCGGGGGAGATGTGGTCGGTGGTCACCGAGTCACCCAGCTTGGCCAGCACCCGAGCCGGACCGATGTCGGAAACAGGCGCCGGCAGGCGCCCCATGCCCTCGAAGTACGGGGGCTTGCGGACGTAGGTGGACTCGCCGTCCCAGGAGAAGGTGTCGCCGGTCGGCGTGGGCAGGGACTGCCACCGCTCGTCGCCGGCGAACACGTCCTCGTACGCCGCGGCGAACCCGGTGGCGCCGATCGCCGAGGCGATGACGTCCTGGATCTCGGCGCTGTTCGGCCAGATGTCGCGCAGGAAGACGGGGTTGCCCTCGCGGTCCTCGCCGATCGGCTCGTTGGCCAGGTCGATGTCCATCGTGCCGGCGAGCGCGTACGCCACCACCAGCGGCGGGGACGCCAGGTAGTTCATCTTGACGTCCGGGTTGATCCGGCCCTCGAAGTTCCGGTTGCCGGACAGCACCGAGACGACGGCGAGGTCGGCCTCGTTGACGGCGGCGGAGACCTCCTCCGGCAGCGGGCCGGAGTTGCCGATGCAGGTGGTGCAGCCGTAGCCGACCAGGTTGAAGCCGAGCTTCTCCAGGTACGGGGTGAGGCCGGCCCGGTCGTAGTAGTCCATGACGACCTTGGAGCCGGGCGCCAGGGTGGTCTTGACCCACGGCTTGCGGGTCAGGCCCTTGTCCACGGCGTTGCGGGCGAGCAGCGCCGCGCCGATCATGACCTGCGGGTTGGAGGTGTTGGTGCAGGAGGTGATCGCCGCGATCACCACGGCGCCGTGGTCCAGCTCGAACTCGGTGCCGTCGGCGCCGGTGACCCGGATCGGGTTGCTGACCCGCCCGCCGGAGCCGATCGCGCCGTTGACCAGCTCCCGCGGCTCGTCGGCCGGGTCGGGGACGGTGCCCGTGGCGGGGGAGTCGCTGGCCGGGAAGGACTCGGCGCTGGCCTCGTCGGCGCGGCCCGCCACGCCGTACGGCGGGCTGGTGCGCACGCCGCCGCGGGCGTCGGCGCCGCTGCCGGTCTGGTCGTCGGCCACGTAGTCCGTCAGCGCGGAGCGGAACAGCGTCTTCGCGTTGCCCAGCGGCACCCGGTCCTGCGGGCGCTTCGGGCCGGCCAGGGACGGCTCGATGGTGCCGAGGTCCAGCTCCAGCCGCTCCGAGTACTCCGGCTCGGCGTCCGGGTCGTGCCAGAGGCCCTGCTCCTTGGCGTACGCCTCGACGAGCGCGACCTGCTGCGGGTCGCGGCCGGTCAGCTCCAGGTAGCGCACGGTCTCGGCGTCGATCGGGAAGATCGCCACGGTGGAGCCGTACTCGGGGGACATGTTGCCGATGGTGGCCCGGTTGGCCAGCGGCACCGCGCTCACGCCCGGGCCGTAGAACTCGACGAACTTGCCGACCACGCCGTGCTTGCGCAGCATCTCGGTGATGGTGAGCACGAGGTCGGTGGCGGTGGTGCCGGCCGGCATCGAGCCTGCGAGCTTGAAGCCGACGACCCGCGGGATCAGCATGCTGACCGGCTGGCCGAGCATGGCGGCCTCGGCCTCGATGCCGCCGACGCCCCAGCCCAGCACGCCCAGGCCGTTGACCATCGTGGTGTGCGAGTCGGTGCCGACCACGGTGTCCGGGTACGCCTGGCCGCCCCGCTCCATGACCGTACGGGCCAGGTACTCGATGTTGACCTGGTGCACGATGCCGGTGCCGGGCGGGACGACCTTGAACTCGTTGAACGCGGTCTGGCCCCAGCGCAGGAACTGGTAGCGCTCCTTGTTGCGCCCGTACTCCAGCTCGACGTTGCGCTGGAAGGCGTCCTCACGGCCGAACAGGTCGGCGATGACCGAGTGGTCGATGACCAGCTCGGCCGGGGCCAGCGGGTTGACCTTGGTGGCGTCGCCGCCGAGGTCGCGGACCGCCTCGCGCATGGTGGCCAGGTCGACCACGCACGGTACGCCGGTGAAGTCCTGCATCAGCACCCGCGCCGGGGTGAACTGGATCTCGACGCTCGGGTCGGCGGTCGGGTCCCAGGCACCGAGCTGACGGATGTGGTCGGCGGTGATGTTCGCGCCGTCCTCCGTCCGCAGCAGGTTTTCCAGCAGGATCTTCAGGCTGTAGGGCAGTCGGTCGTGCCCGTCCACCTTGCTGATCTTGAAAATCTCGTAGCTCGCGTCTCCGACGCGTAGCTGGGTCTTCGCACCGAAGGTGTCGAGGCTCGCCACGTCGTACTCCTTCACACCAGCGACCGTGAGTAGTCCTGAGCAGTGTGTCGCACCGCCGGGGGTCGCGCCCCGGTTAGGTGACACTTACCGCCGATTCTCGTCTTCAACAAAACCGTACGTCCGTCTTGCTATTCGCGCAACCTCATGCCAGGGTTCGGGACAGGAGGTGCATCATCATGATCCATCACGTCCTGCTCGCCTGCCCACGCGGCTCCGAGGCCGCGTCCCGGGCGTTCCACGCCGGCCTGCGCGGGATGGTCGAGAAGCCCAAGCCCCCGGCCCTCGCGGCCCGCGGTGGGTGCTGGTTCACCGGGTACGGGGCGGAGTTGCACCTCGGCGTCGAGGCGGAGTTCACGCCCGCCCGGAAGGCTCACGTCGCCCTGCTCCGGCCCGACCTCGACGACCTCGCGGCCCGCCTGGCCGCCGCCGGCTACCCCGTGGACTGGGGCGCCGAGGAGGACCTGCCGGGCCTGCGTCGCTTCCACACCGAGGACGCCCACGGCAACCGCCTGGAGTTCCTCGCCCCGGCCTGACGCTCGCGCATCTCTCCGGCCCGCCGGCGCAGCCCGCCGCGCACCGCCACCAGGTCGGCGGAGCGGTGGAGCCGGTGGGTGGCGGCGGCCCCGGGCCGGCCCGGGCCCGGGCGGGTGGTCGGCCGGCGAGGGGACGCGACGGGCCCCGCGCCGGGGGTAGGGTTCGAGGCCGCACCGGAAGGGGGTCGGCCGTGGTCGACGTTCAACACTGGCTCTCCGCGTTGCCCCCGCTCGCGGTCTACCTGATCGTCGCCGGGGTGATCGGTGTCGAGAGCATGGGCATCCCGCTGCCCGGCGAGATCGTGCTGGTCAGCACCGCCCTGCTCGCCGCCACCGGGGTGGTCGAGCCGGAGTGGGTGGCGGGGGCGGCGGCATTCGGCGCCATCGTCGGCGACTCGGTCGGCTACGCGGTCGGCCGCCGAGGTGGCCGACCCCTGCTGGAACGCCTCGGCCGGCGCTTCCCCAGGCATCTCGGCCCCGCCCACCTCGCCCGGGCCGAACAGAGCTTCGCGCGCCACGGGGTGTGGGCGGTCTTCTTCGGCCGGTTCGTGGCGCTGCTGCGGATCCTCGCCGGCCCGCTGGCCGGGGCGCTGCGGGTGCCGTACCGGCGGTTCCTGGTGGCGAACGCGGCCGGCGGGCTGCTCTGGGCGTTCGGCACCACGTACCTGCTGTTCACCGTCGGCCGGGCCGCCGAGCACTGGCTCAAGGACATCTCCTGGGCCGGGCTGGCCCTCGCGGTGCTCGCCGGCCTCGGCAGCACCTGGTGGCTGCGCCGCCGGGCCCGCCGGATGTCGGAGGAGCCGGCGGTGCCGGCCGGCGCCGAGCCGGTCCGCGCCGGCACCGACTGACCCGGGTACGCCGAAGGGAACCCGCCGTGGTGGGGTCGGGCCCGGCGGCGGTGGGGGGCGATGTCGCCGACATTGCGGGGTTCGGGTGGGCAGGAAGGCGCCATGTCGGCGACATGGAGTCGAGCGGCACCCGGGGTGTGACCCCGGCGGCGCGTCCCAGCCGACGTGGGTGAGCGCGATCGGCAGGTCACCGGCAGGGGACAGGGGCCGCGAGCCCGCGCAGTCGAGCCGTCCATGCTGGACCGGTCGGGCGGTCTGCCACCATGGTGGTCATGGAGATCTGGCACAACCCGTCCTGCTCGAAGTGCGCCGGCGCCCGGGCCACCCTCGACGAGGCGCGGGTGCCGTACCGGCTGCGGGCGTACCTGGAGCAGCCGCCGAGCGCGGCGGAACTGGCCGAGGTGCTGCGCCGGCTGGACGCGCGAGCCTGGGACATCTGCCGTACGGGGGAGCCGGCGGCGGTCGCCCAGGGCATGGCCGACTGGCCGCGGGACGACGCCAGCGAGCCCCGGTGGATCGCGGCGATGGTGGCGCATCCCGAGTTGATCCAGCGGCCGATCCTGCTGCTCGACGACGGCGGCGCGCTGGTCGGGCGTACCCCGGAGGCGCTGGACGAGGCGGTCCGCCGGGCGGCGGAGTGACGCGGGTCAGCCGAGGACTGCCGCCCCGATCAGCACGACGGCCAGGGCCGCGCCCTGGGCGATGTTGATCAGCAGCAGGGGGCGGCCCGGGCCGGGCTCGTCCCGCCGGCTGCGGCGCGGTCCCGGATGGACGTCCGGCCGGCGCGGTGCGCCCACGACCAGGGGGAGCAGCCCCGCCATCACGCCCGCGAAGAGCGCCATGCTGCCCGACGGGGCCGCCTGGCCCGCGCCGCCGCCGAGCAGCACCGTCAGCCCGAAGCACAGCAGGAGGACGCAGCCGGTCATCGCATAGAGGCCGGGCCGGCTGGGCGGCAGGTGCCGGTAGATGAGCCCCGGCCAGCACGATGGTTCCGCCTGCCGGGACCCATCCCGCGGCGGCCAGGCCCATCGGGTTGCAGCGGTCGGCCGTGCACAGCAGGTCCAGCAGGCCGTCGGTGACGGGTGCGCCGGCCACGAGGCCGGCCCAGATCGCGCCGAGCGACAGCGGCAGCAGGGCGACGACTTCCACCGTGCGTAGCTCCGGCCACGTACGCCGGCTGTCCCTGTCGGACCGGACCCGCCGGCCGCCGTGCTCCCGTCCGCCCACCGCGGCCCCCTCCCGTGGCCCCCGACGGTAGGGCGACCGCGCACACCGGGAGGGCTGCGGCCCGGGCCGCCTGTGCGGGCAGCCGCCCCGGGGCCGGGCCCCGCGGTTCAGGCCCGGTCGACTCCCGGCGGGGTGGCGCCGCCGGCGGTGGCCGCCGCGTGCCGGTCGCGTAGCCGGGTCCGGATCTCCTCCGGGGTGTACGCCCGCCGCCGCCGCTCGGCCCGGGCCACGACCACCCCGGTCGCGGCGACGCCCGCGAGACCGGCCAGCCCGAGCACCTTCCACCACCGCATCCGTTGCCGCATCGGCCTAGGGTAGACGCTCATGAGCGAGCGCACCGAGCGGACGACCGGGGTGGCGGCATGAGTGAGCGCCGGCGAGCGAATCGTCGAGGCGGTTGGCAGGCCGACACCGAGCGGAGCGAGGTGACGGCATGAGCATCAGCCTGGACGAGGCGGTGGAGCTGACCCGTACCGGTGACGTGTGGGTGTTCCGGGGCCGCAGCATGCCCGACCGGGCCATCCAGTTCACGACGAACAGCCCGGTGAACCACGTGGGCATGGCCGTGGTGCTCGACGACATGCCACCCCTGATGTGGCACGCCGAGCTGGGCCGGTCGCTGCCGGACATGTGGGCGGGCACCCACCAGCGGGGCGTGCAGCTGCACGACCTGCGCGACGCGGTCTGCGTGTGGGCCAACCGGTACGGCCAGCGGGCCTGGTTGCGCCAGCTCGAACCGCCGGCGGACGCGGCGATGGAGGACGCGGTGCTGCGTACGGTCGCCCGCCTCGACGGCACGCCGTTTCCGTCGACCGCCCAGCTCGCCTGGCGCTGGCTGCGCGGCCGGGCGCCGGTCGTGCGGCGGCCCGGCGCGCGGCGGGTCGCCGAGTCCAGGGAGGACGGCGGGGTCGGGGTGCGGGACCGGGCGCTGGAGACGGCGTACTGCGCCGAGGTGGTCGCGGTGACCTACGAGGCCATGGGGCTGCTGCCCGCGGGTCGCCGGCCGAACTGGTACGACCCGGGGCGGTTCTGGAGCGGCGACGACCTCGGTCTGACCGGGGGCGCCCAGCTCGGCGCGGAGATCGAGGTACGCGTCCCGCCCCGGTGAGCGCCGGCCCGCCGCCCGACGGCGGGGGTTTGCCGAGGCGGCCGGCCGGCAATCACAGTCCTCGTGACAGCCTCCACCGATCTCGACGCGCTGACCGAATTCTTCGACCGGTACGGCGTCGCGCTGACCGCCGGCGACGTGGCCGCCGTCGCCGGATGCTACGCCCTGCCCGGGCTGGTGGTCGCCGACTCGTACAGTTTCTCGTTCGCCACCCCGGCGGCGGTGGCCTTGTCCTTCGTGGGCGCCGCACCCGACTACACTGAGCACGAGCTGGTCGCGGCGCACGCCGCGATCGAGGACGTGCACCCGTTCTCCCCGCTGCTGACGGAGGTGGCGGTGGAGTGGGAGTTCCTGGACAGCCAGGGGCGGCACGTGCCGGGCGAGCGCTACCGGTACGTGCTGCGCCGCACCGACGAGGGCTTCGTGATCTGTACGGTGATCCGGGTCGTCTGATCCGCCGCGGCGGTCCCGGAGGACCGATCGGGCGTACCCTCAGGACGGTCGGTTGATGCCTCGGCACTTTCCGCGAGTGGCCGCCGATCGCTACGCTCTGCGGACGCAGACCGTCGAAGGGGAGGGTATGTCCGGCAGCCGTCGTGTACGACGGACCCCCGACGCGAGCGCCGCGGTCGCCTCCTCGCCCTGGATCATCGTGTCGGTCGGCGTGGTCGTGATGGTGGTGCTCCTGGTCATCGCGATCGGCGCGTACCGCGGGCGGGCGCCGGTCGGGCTGGTGCTGCCCGAGCCGGTGGCCACCGTGGCGCTGCCGACGCCGACGCCGTCGGTGCGCCGCGCCGCGGCGGAGCCGCCCGCACCGCTGGCGGCCCGGTCCACCCCGAGCGTCACGTCGTCGCCCAGCCCCAGCCGGTCCGCCGGGCGCGGCCCGAGCCCCTCGGCCGGCGGGCCGACGTCGGTCGCGCCGCCGGAGTCGACGCTGGTCGCGCCGTACCCCGTCACCGGCACGTACCGGGTGGTCGAGGACCTCAGCCGCTCCTTCATCGGTGAGGTGCTGCTGCGCAACGTGTCGGGCGCGGACCAGGACTGGACGGTCCGGGTGACGGTCCCGGAGGCCAGGCTGGTCACCTCCTGGATCGAGGGCGCCGCGCAGGGCGGGGTCAGCCGCTCGGGCGACACCTGGACGTTCACCAGCGGCGCCCGCCTCGCGCCGGGCGACTCCGTGGCGCTGCGGTTCCAGTACGACCGCACCCGCGTCGACCGGCCGACGAGCTGCACCGTCGGCGGCGCCGACTGCGCCGGTCTCGGCTGACGGCCGGTCCGCCCCGCGCGTCGCCGAGCCGGCCGTACGCGGCCCTCCACCGTGCTCTGAGTCCCGCTTTTCGCAAGACCGCTGCTTTGTTACGACTTGGTTTGCAAGCTATTGCAGAATGTTTCGGCAAGGGCTAGCGTGCGGGCGGATCACGACCAGAGAGAGGCCGTCGATGAAACCCCCGCCGATGTCCCGCACAGCGTTACTCGCCTTGGTCTCCACCCTCACCCTCGCCCTCGTCGGCGCCCCCGTCGCCCTGCGTCAGCTCGGCGGCGACGTCACCGACCGCTCCGCCGGCACCGACCCCCTCGCCGCCGCCGGCGCCCGGCAGTGGCGCTCCGAGCCCTCCGCGGATGCCCTGCTCGCCGCCGGCACGAACGCCGGCCGCGCCGAGCAGTTCTACTTCGTCCTGCCCGACCGGTTCGCCAACGGCGACCCGCGCAACGACTCCGGCGGACTGGCGGGCGACCGGCTCAGCACCGGCCTCGACCCGAAGGACAAGGGCTTCTACCACGGCGGCGACCTCAAGGGGGTGATGGACCGGCTCGACTACATCCAGGGCCTCGGCACCACCGCCATCTGGCTCGCCCCGGTCTTCAAGAACCGCCCCGTGCAGGGCAGCGGCGACGACGTGTCGGCCGGCTACCACGGGTACTGGATCACCGACTTCACCCAGGTCGACCCGCACTTCGGCACCAACGAGGACCTGAAGAAGCTGGTCCGCCAGGCCCACCAGCGGGGCATCAAGGTCTACCTCGACGTGATCGTCAACCACACCGCCGACGTCATCAAGTACGCCGAGAACACGTACACCTACGTGGACAAGAAGACCTCCCCGTACACCGACGCGCAGGGGCGGCCCTTCGAGGACCGCAACTACGCCGACGGCACCCGGGCCTTCCCCGAGGCCGACGCGGAGTCCTTCCCGTACACCCCGACGTTCGCCACCCCCGCCGACGCGAAGGTCAAGGTGCCGGCGTGGCTCAACGATCCCACCATGTACCACAACCGGGGCGACTCGACCTTCGCCGGCGAGAACAGCGAGTACGGCGACTTCTTCGGCCTGGACGACCTGTGGACCGAGCGCCCCGAGGTGGTGCGCGGGATGACGAAGATCTACGGCGACTGGATCGCCGACACGGGCGTCGACGGCTTCCGGCTGGACACCGTCAAGCACTCCAACCTGGAGTTCTGGCCGCAGTTCAGCCAGGGCATCGCGCGGGCCGCCGAGCAGGCCGGCAAGTCCGACTTCTTCATGTTCGGCGAGGTCTACAGCGCCGACCAGGAGGTCACCTCCACCTACGTGCGGCGCGGCGGCCTGCCGGCCACCCTCGACTTCGCCTTCCAGGAGGCCGCCCGCGGCTACAGCGCGGCCGGCGGCTCCGCCAAGGCCCTCGCCGACGTGTACGTCCGCGACGACCTCTACGCCGCCCGCGACACCGACGCCACCCGGCTGACCACCTTCCTCGGCAACCACGACATGGGCCGGATCGGCTCGTTCGTCGCCGCCGCCGGTGGCGACGACGCCAGCCAGCTGCGCCGCGACCAGCTCGCCCACCAGCTGATGTTCCTCACCCGGGGGCAGCCGGTGGTGTACTCCGGCGACGAGCAGGGCTTCACCGGCCCGGGCGGCGACAAGGACGCCCGGCAGGACATGTTCGCCTCGAAGGTGCCCGACTACCTCGACGACGACCTGATCGGCACCGACCGCACCCACGCCGGCGACCAGTACGACACCAGCCACCCGCTGTACCGGACGATCGCCGAGCTGGGCGGCCTGCGCCAGGACCACCCGGCGCTGCGCGACGGCGTCCAGGTCACCCGGTACGCCGCCGACGGCGCCGGCGTCTTCGCCTTCTCCCGCATCGACCCGCGCCAGCGCACCGAGTACGTCGTCGCGGTGAACAACGCCGACAGCGCGCAGACCGTCACCGTGGACACCTGGTCGGCCGGCGCCACCTTCGCCGGCGTCTACGGCGGCTCGGCCACCGCGACCGCCGGGGCGGACGGCAAACTCACCCTGACCGTGCCGGCGATGTCCGCCGTGGTCCTGCGGGCCGGCACCCCGATCCCGCAGGCCGACGCCGCGCCGTCGATCGCGATCACCGCGCCCGCCCCGGACGAGCCGGTGGCCACCCGGGCCGCCGTCACCGCCCAGGTCACCGGCGACCCCCTCGCGACCGTCACCGTGGCCGCCCGGGTCGCGGGCGGGAAGTGGACCCTGCTGGGCAGCGCCCGCCGGGCCCCGTACACCGTGCACCACGACCTCACCGGCCTGGCCGGCGGGACGAAGATCGAGTACAAGGCCGTCGTCTCCGACGGCAGGGGACGCACCGCCACCGCCCGGTCCACCGCCACGGTCGGCACCCCCGCCCAGAGCGCGTCCCGGGAGTGGGCGGTCGTGCACTACCAGCGCCCGGCCGGCGGGTACGCCGACTGGGGCCTGTACACCTGGGGCGACATCGACCCGGCGTACGCCACCGAGTGGCCCAAGGGGCAGCCGTTCGCCGGTGAGGACTCCTTCGGCCGGTTCGCCTGGGTGAAGCTCAAACCGGGCGCGAAGTCGGTGGGCTTCCTCGTCGTCGACTCCGACGGGAACAAGGACGTCCCGAACGACCGCAGCATCGACGTGACGCAGACCGGCGAGGTCTGGGTCAAGCAGGGCGACCCGACGCTGTACCCGAGCCGGCAGGCCGCCACCGGCGAGCCCGCCCCGCCGGTCGACGAGGGCACCGCCGTCATCCACTACCGCCGGGCCGACAACAACTACGACGGCTGGGGCCTGCACCTGTGGGACGGCGCCGCCAACCCCACCGACTGGTCGAGCCCGCTGCCGCCCGAGCGGATCGACTCCTACGGCGCGGTCTTCCGGGTGCCGTTGTCCGCCGGGGCGACCGGGCTGAGCTACATCATCCACCGGGGTGACGAGAAGGATCTACCCGAGGACCAGCGGCTGGACTTCGCCGGCGCCGGACGCGAGGTGTGGCTGCTGGCCGGCACCCGGGGTCGGCTGCTGCCCTCGACCTCGTCCGGGGTATCCGGGGACGTGGACATCACCAAGCAGAAGGCGCACTGGATCGACCGCTCCACCGTCGCCTGGCAGACCGGGCCGACCGACGGCAGGACGTACGCCCTGGTGGTCGCCCCGGCCGGCGGGCTGAGCGTCGTCGACGGCGAGCTGTCCGGGACGTACCCGACGCTGCCGCTGCGGGCGCAGCGCAACGGGCTCACCGAGGACCAGCGCGCGCAGTTCCCGCACCTGTGGGCGTACCAGGCGTTCACCCTCGACCCCGGCGACCTGGCCAAGGTGCCGGCGGCGCTGCGCGGACAGCTCGCGGTGACCGAGCGGGACGCCGAGGGCGCGCTGCTGAACGCGACCGGCGTGCAGATCCCCGGCGTGCTCGACGACGTCTACTCCGCCGCCACCCGGGCGCGGCTCGGCGCGACCTTCGCCGACGGGGTGCCCACCCTCGCGGTGTGGGCCCCCACCGCGCGGACCGTGGCGCTGGAGCTGTTCGACTCGCCGACCGCCGAGCCGCGGACCGTCGCGATGAGCCGCGACGACCGCACCGGCGTCTGGTCGGTGCGCGGGCCGCGCAGCTGGGCCGGGAAGTACTACCGGTACCGGATCGAGGCGTGGCAGCCGGCCGCGCAGCGGATCGTCACCGCCGCGGTGACCGACCCGTACTCGGTGGCCCTCGCGCCGAACTCCACGCACACCCAGATCGTCGACCTCGACGACCCGGCGCTGGCCCCGAAGGGCTGGGCGCACCTGCGCAAGCCCGCGGCGGTGCCGCCGTCGAGGGCGCAGATCCAGGAGGTCTCCGTCCGGGACTTCTCCATCGCCGACACCACCGTGCCCGCCGAGCGGCGGGGCACCTACCTCGCCTTCACCGACCCGGCGACCGCCGGCATGAAGCACCTGCGGGCGCTCGGCGACGCCGGGGTCAACTACCTGCACCTGCTGCCGGCGTTCGACTTCGCCACCATCCCCGAGCGCCGGGCCGAGCAGCAGCAGCCGGCCTGCGACCTGGCGGCCCTGCCGCCGGACTCCGACCGGCAGCAGGCGTGCGTCGCGGCCGTGGCCGACACCGACGGCTACAACTGGGGGTACGACCCGCTGCACTACACCGTGCCGGAGGGCGGCTACGCCGTCGACCCGGCCGGGGCGAAGCGGACCACCGAGTTCCGCCAGATGGTCGCCGGGGTCAACGACGCCGGCCTGCGGGTCGTCATGGACGTGGTCTACAACCACACCTCGGCCTCCGGGACCGACCCGAAGTCCGTGCTCGACCAGATCGTCCCCGGCTACTACCACCGGCTCCTGGACGACGGCACGGTCGCCAACTCGACCTGCTGCGCCAACACCGCCCCGGAGCACGCCATGATGGGCAAGCTCGTGGTGGACTCCCTGGTCACCTGGGCGCGGCAGTACAAGGTGGACGGCTTCCGGTTCGACCTGATGGGCCACCACCCGAAGGCGAACATCCTGGCCGTGCGCGCCGCGCTGGACAAGCTCACCGTCGACCGCGACGGCGTCGACGGGAAGAGGATCCTGCTGTACGGCGAGGGCTGGAACTTCGGCGAGGTCGCCAACGGCGCCCGGTTCGTCCAGGCCACCCAGGCCAACATGGCCGGCACCGGCATCGGCACCTTCAACGACCGGCTCCGCGACGGCGTACGCGGCGGCGGGCCGTTCGACGGCAACCCGCGGCTGCAGGGCTTCGCCTCCGGGCTGTTCACCGACCCGAACGGCGACCCGGTCAACGGCACCGCCGAGCAGCAGCGGGAGCGGCTGCTGCACCAGCACGACCTGATCAAGGTCGGGCTGACCGGCAACCTGCGCGGCTACCGGTTCACCGACTCGGCCGGCCGGCAGGTCACCGGCGCCCAGGTCGACTACAACGGCTCGCCGGCCGGCTACACCGCCGCGCCGGGTGAGGCGGTCACGTACGTCGACGCGCACGACAACGAGATCCTGTACGACGCGCTGGCGTACAAGCTGCCGCAGGGCACGTCGGCGGCCGACCGGGCCCGGATGCAGGTGCTCGCGCTGGCCACCACCGCCCTCGGGCAGGGGACCGGGTTCGTGACGGCCGGCTCGGAGCGGCTGCGGTCCAAGTCGCTGGACCGCAACTCGTACAACTCGGGGGACTGGTTCAACCAGATCCGCTGGGACTGCGCCCAGGGCAACGGCTTCGGCGCCGGCCTGCCGCCCGCCGCCGACAACCAGGACAAGTGGCCGTACGCGAAGCCGCTGCTGGCCGACCCGAAGCTGGTGCCGGACTGCGCGGCGATCGACCTGGCCGACGCCCGGTACGCCGAGCTGCTGCGCATCCGCCGGTCCTCGCCGGTGTTCGGGCTGGCCACCGCCGACCAGGTGCAGCAGCGGGTCGCCTTTCCGCTCTCCGGCACCGCCGAGACCCCGGGCGTGCTCACCATGACCCTCGACGCCCGCGGGCTCGACGGGAAGTGGAAGTCCGTGACGGTCGTCTTCAATGCCACCCCGCAGGCCGCGGCCCAGCGGCTGGCCGGGCTGCGCGGGGCGGACGTGGAACTGCACCCGGTCCTGCGGGCCTCCGCCGACCCGGTGCTGCGTACCGCCTCGTTCGACCAGGGCACCGGCACGTTCACCGTGCCGGCCCGCAGCGTGGCGGTCTTCGTGCAGAAGTAGTCCCCTGGTACGGGTCGGCCCCCTTCCGCCCCTGGTGGAGGGGGCCGACCCGTGTCCGGGCCCCGGGGCCGTGCGGCGGCCCCACGGGTCGTTGCGGGCCACGCAGAGGCAGCGGGGCCGGACGGGACCGGCCCCGCCCGGTGGATCCGTGTGGATCGTTCCCGAGCGGGGCCGGAGAACCCCTGGTCGGCGTCACCGTCCGTGGCTACCGACCGTGCCTGCGATCAGGCGAAGCAGCCGGGGACCTCGCCGGCGCAGTTGCGGGGGTCGTTGTCGGTGATGATGGACTCGTCGTCGACCTTGACCGTGCCGTCGTTGTTCACGACGCCGCCGGCGATGTCGTACGGCTTGTTGGTGTCGTTCGCGGTGTTCTTCTTGACCTTGGTGTCGATGAGGCGGACGGTGCCCCGGTTGTTGAAGATGCCGCCGCCGTTGCCGGCCGTGTTGTTCTCGACCTTGCTGTGCCGCAGGGTGACGATCGCGTCGTTGTCCTTCACCGGCCCCGGGATGAGGTTGGGGTCGCCGTTGAAGATGCCGCCGCCGCGTCGTCCGGCGTTGTTGCCGAGGATGGCGCTGTCGTCGATGGTGGCGCTGCCGCGTTGGTTGTGGTCGCGGTCGTCGCCGTGTTCGTCGTTGTAGGACTTGTCCTTGTCCTTGTCGTCCTTCTTTTTGTTGGTGGCGGTGTCGAAGATGCCGCCGCCGTCGTTGCTGGCTTTGTTGTTTTCGACGGTGACCTTCTTGAGGTGTAGGACGGTGTCCTTGGCGTAGATGCCGCCGCCGC
>NZ_JBICUP010000004.1:0-255526 GCF_043198215.1 Micromonospora sp. NPDC048830 | reverse complement strand
AAACGCCCGGTTACATTCCGAACCCGGTAGCTAAGCCTTCCAGCGCCGATGGTACTGCACTCGGGAGGGTGTGGGAGAGTAGGACACCGCCGGACATTCTTTCGTTCAGGGTCACCCCGGTTGGGGTGGCCCTGAACGCATTTCCGGAACCATTTCCCGACCGCGTAAGCCCGCCCCGGGCCGCCGCGGACGCACACCACCCTCCGCAGCCCGCGCCCGCGGGCGGCGGCCCGCGCCCGCCGGCCCGCGCCCGCCTGCGGGCCCGGGAGTACACCTCGCCGGACTGTTCGAACCCGGAGATGCGGGTATCAGCGCTCCGTTCAGCGGATACGACTCGGCGGATACGGCCGCCGGCAGGCGAGGCAGGAGTGGTCATGAGGATCGGGATCATTGGGTCGGGACACGTCGGCGGGGCGCTCGCCCGTCGTCTGAGGGCCATCGGCCACGACGTGACGGTGGCCAACTCGCGGGGACCGCAGACCCTCGCAGACCTCGCGCGGGAGACCGGCGCCACCCCCGGCACCGTGGAACAGGCCGTCGACCAGGCCGACGTGGTCGTCCTCGCGGTGCCGCTGCGGGCGGTGCCGGCGCTGCCCGCCGAGCGGTTCGAGGGCAGGATCGTCGTCGACGCGGACAACTACTACCCGGAGCGCGACGGGGACGTCGACGAGCTGCTGGACCGCAGCCTCAGCTCCAGCCGGTGGACCGCGGACCAGCTCAAGGGAACCCGCCTGGTGAAGGCGTTCAACACCATCCAGGCGCAGCACCTCGTGGACGAGGGCCGCCCCGCGGGCGCCCCGGGTCGGATCGCGCTGCCGGTGGCCGGGGACGACGTCGAGGCGAAGCGGGTGGTGATGGACCTGGTGGACGCCCTCGGCTTCGACCCGGTCGACGCCGGCGGCCTGGACGGGAGCTGGCGGCAGCAGCCCGGCACCCCGGTCTACGGCGCGGACCGCGACGCGGACGGCGTACGGAGGGGGCTGGCCGAGGCGCGGCCCTGACCGCCGGCCGTACGGAGCTGGCCGGTGGCGGGCTCCCGTTTCGGCGTACCCGACGGAAGCGCCCCGCCGGCGACGTGGCCGGCGGGGCGCGGGGTGCTGGGTCGGGCTGGCCCTCAGCTCGGGGCCGGGCCGCAGACGTAGCGGGGTTCGGCCAGGTAGCGCCAGGTGAACTTCTCCCGCTTGACGACCTTCCCGTCCTTCCGGATGACCCGGAAGGCGTCCTGGGTGAACCCGTCGATGCCGTTGCTGGGGATGCAGGACGGCCCGGGCTTCAGGTGGATCGTCTTCGGCCTGGTGATGTCGCGGCGCGGGCCGTACTCGGTCTTGACGCTGTCGTAGATCTTCGTGCTCCAGATCGACACGGTGATCGAGCTGGATGTGTACGAGGTGTCGATGAGGACGCCGTACGGGGTGTTGTTCCGGGACTTGAAGTCGAGGTCCGGCCAGAAGATCGTCGACTCGATGACCGGGGGGTACCGGCTGAACCAGTACGAGTGCGGCTTGTGCTCGACGTCCTCCAGCCCGGCGTAGTACGTGGCGTTGAACAGGGTGGTGGTGAACTGGGAGGTCCCCCCGCCCACGCCCGGGACGAGCTTGCCGTCGAGGATCACGGGCGCGTCCTGGTACCCCTGGGCGTAGCCGCGCTCGCCGGTGTGGCCGTTGAGGGAGAACGTCTCCCCGGGCAGCACCACCGTGCCGTCGACCTCCTTGGCGATCTGCACGATGTTCTGGCTGCGGGGTGAGGAGAGCCCACCGGTGAAGTAGGTGGTGAAGCGGGAGACGCGCTCCTTGATCCCGAGGCCGGCCAGCTTCTCGGCGGTCAGCTTCGGCTGGGTCTCCTTGAGCCGACCGGTGACGGTCCGGTCGTCGGTACGGGGCAGCACGGCGAGCAGGTCCCGGGCCAGCGCGGCGGCGTCCAGCTGCTGGCCCGGCTGCCCCTCCACCGCCTTCGGCCTCCCGTCGGTGATCGTCATCCGGGCGTCGCGTGGCTCGACCTCGATGGCGTCGAGCCGGCTGCCGAGGGAGGCGCGCAGCCGCTTCACGTCGATCCTCGGGGTGAGTTTGCCGGCGTCGTCGGCCGCGAAGCGCAGGCTCCGGGCGATGGCGGCGGGCGGGATGGTGATCGTGCCCTTCGGGGTACGGAGCGTGACCGGGGCGGCGACGGCAGGGCGGGCCAGTTCGGCGACGAGATGGTCCACCTCCTCGGCGGTCGTCGCCGGTCGCTGCTCCACCAGCGGGACGGTGACCGGCCGGCCGGAGAGCCAGCCCTCGCGGACCGCCTGGGCCGAGCGCTCCCGGTCCAGCGCGAGCCCGGGCTTCGGGCGCACCGGCTTCGGGGTGGTGCCCGTGAAGATGATCGCCGGCACCGTCCATTCGCGGGTCTGGTCGCCGGCCGCCTTGCGCAGGGCCGCGTCGAGCCGGGCGGCGTCGACCGTCACCACCGGGGCGACCGTCCGGGAGCCGACGAGCCGGCTGACCGGGTGCGCGGAGGTGCGCGCCGCCGCGTCGACGGTCGCCTCGACGTCGACCGCCAGCCCCACGTCGGCGGGCTTGAGCTCGACGGTCTTCTCCCCGACGACGACCCGGAACGCGGTGGTCAGCGTGCCGGACCGGTCCAGCTCGGCGCGTAGTTCGCGCACCGCGTCGGCGCGGCTGCGCCCGCCGAGTTCGGCGCCGAGCACGGTCGTGCCGCGCGGCACGTCGCCGGCGTAGGCGTACGCGCCGGCTCCGGCGGCGGCCCCGAGGACGACCGCGGTGGCGCCGGCGGCGACCAGGACACGCAGCCGGCGGGGACGGCGCCCCGGGCCGTGGTCCGGGGCGACAGGGGTGGCTGCCACGGCGGTGTCCGGCCCGTCACCCGGCCAGCTCACCGCGGTCACCTTGACGGTCGGCCGGTCGTCGGCGGGCGGTCGTGTATCGCCGTACAGAGTCACAGCAACCTCGATCGGTACGTACCACGTGGGGCGGGACCTACCGTAACCAACGGCCGGGCCGATCGACAGTTTGCGTCCGGGCCGTGCCCGCGCAGCGTGTCGCGGTACGCGACGGGCGCCGGTGTGCGGGCCGGTGACCGGGTCGTGGCACGGTGTCCGGGTGCGAACGGACGAGCGGCCCCTGGCGTACGGCGGCGGATGGCTGGACCGGGCGGGCGGGCTGCGCGCGGACCCGGAGTGGGTCTCGGAGCGGCTGGCCGGGTCGGGCAGTGTGCTGCTGCCGCTGTGGCGGGACCGCTGCCTGGTCTCGGCGGGCGACACGCCGGTCCGGTTGACCGGGGCGGCCGCGGCGGAGGTCCGCGGTGCCGCCGACGAGGTCGTCTTCCTCGGCCTGGCCGACGGCGCGGCCGTGTTCGCCGCCGACCTGTCCGGCCGTGCGGAGCCCGACGCGCTGCGCCTCGCCGGGGCGGACGCCGCGGTGGACGTGCGTGCCCTCGTGGGCCGGCTCGGGCCGGGCGACGCGGCCGTCCAGGCGTACGCCCGGGGGCTGCTGCACTGGCACCGCCAGCAGCGCCACTGCGGCGGCTGCGGCGCGGCGACGGTGTCCCGCGACGGCGGGCACGTGCGGGCGTGCGCCGGGCCGGACTGCGGGCGGCTGCTGTTCCCCCGGATCGAGCCGGCGATCATCGTGCTGGTGGAGACGCCCGGCCCGCCCGCGCGCTGCCTGCTGGCCCGGCACGGCGGTGCCCCCGAGGGCGCGTACTCGACGCTGGCCGGGTTCGTCGAGGTGGGCGAGAGCCTGGAGGACGCGGTGCGGCGGGAGATGGCCGAGGAGGCGGGGGTGGCCGTGACGGACCTGGCGTACCAGGGGTCGCAGGCGTGGCCGTTCCCGGCCGGCCTGATGGTCGGTTTCCGGGCCACCGCGGCCTCCGCGGAGGTGCGGGTGGACGGGGTGGAGTTGCTGGAGGCGCGCTGGTTCACCCGGGACGAGTTGCGCGAGCAGGTGGCGGCGGGAAAGCCGTTGGGGCGGGTCGACTCGATCGACCACCGGCTGCTCCACGACTGGCTGGCGGGGCGCGACTGACGTCCGCCCGCCCGTCCGTCCGGGCGGCGCCGCCTGGACGGGTGACGGCGGGTCATCCTCAGCGGCTTTTCAGGTCTCCGTTACCGAAAAGTTACTCACCGGTACCGACCGTTACCGCAGGTGAGACTTTCCGCGTTCATTGGGGTTCTCGCCCCGTTTTGCCTGGCCAGTCCCCGCGATGGCGGGTTGACCGATCGTGACCATGGATGATCATGGGGTCGCCTGCGGGTTACCCGTCAGTAGCTCGGGGGTTGTGAGCCGCGTCTCTTCGCGAGAGCATCCAATCCGCAGCCTCTCCCCGTACGCGCGTACGGCGGACCCCGAAGGCACCACACCACAGCTCCCCCTCATCCCGAGACGCGGACCGCGCTCGGTGACCCCCTCGTCTAGGAGGACCCCGTGAAGGAATCGGAAGACCGTCTGGCGCAGGGCGGCACCCGTTGGCGGCGCTTCGCCGCCATGATGGTGCCCGCGACCGCCGTCGCCGGCGCCATCGTCTTCGGCATGGCCAACGGCGCGATCGCGGCGTCGTTCGCCGTCTCCGGCCAGACCTTCAAGGTCGAGGCCTCCCGGCTGGAGGGTGACGGCTTCAAGCAGTACGGCGGGGTCGTCGTCGAGAAGGACGGCACCACCCACCCGGTCGCCGTCTCCGAGATCGCGAGCGCCGAACTGTACGACCTCTGCCAGTCGGTGAAGCACCCGAAGCTGCCGGTCGTGCTCACGATCAACGCCGGCGGCGGTGGCGACCCGGCGACCGCGACGGGCCTGCTGATCGACATGGAGAGGCTGGAGGGCGACGCCAAGTTCACCGAGATCAAGATCGGCCGGGACGCCACCGACCTGAACGCGAAGGCCGAGGCGAAGTCCTTCGGGCAGAGTGCCGACCACGTCACCATCACCGGCCTTCAGCAGGTTGCCCGCTCCACCAGCGCCGCGGTCTTCACCCTCAAGGGGCTGAAGCTCGGCATCGCCGTCGGTGCCGACGCCAAGGAATGCTTCTGACGCCAGTACCCGAGGCCCGCGGAGGGCGCCCTCCGCGAGCCTCGGCCCTGTCTCGTGACCAGTGAGCACCGCCAGGAGGAGTACGTGACGACCGCCCACCCGCAGCATGCCCAGCCGGGCAGGGTCAGCCAGGCGTGGCGGCGCTTCCGCCGCTGGCGGCGGACCCGGCCCTTCTGGGGCGGGCTGTTCACCGCGCTGGCCGGTCTGGAGATCTTCTCCACCACCCAGATGAGTCTGGGCGGCCTCACCTTCCAGATGGGCCCGAGCGGCTTCCTGTCCTGGCTGATCCCGGCGATCCTGATCGCCTGCGGGATGCTGATGTGGTTCACCCCGCAGCAGCGGATGTTCTACGCGATCGTCGGCTCGGTCACCGCGGTCTTCTCCCTCATCGGCGTGAACCTCGGCGGCTTCTTCGTCGGCCTGCTGCTGGGCATGGTCGGCAGCGCCCTCGGCTTCGCCTGGGTGCCCCGCCGCCCGGCGTCCGCGCCGGCCGAGCCGGAGCCGACCGACGCGCCGTCCGACCCGCAGAAGGAGGGCGTCGACGGGCCGACGCTCGTTGACGGGCCGACGCTCGTCGACGAGCTGATGCCCGGCGAGGAGGTCACCGGCCCGCTCACCGACACCCTGCCCCGCCCCCGCAACCCGCTGCGCGAGCCGATGCCGACCGACGGCACGCACAGACCGCCGGTGGTCGGCCCCGAGGACGGCCCGCGGCGCGGCCCGCACCGGGACCCGAAGCTGCTGGCGGTCACCCTGGTGCTGCTGAGCGTCTCGGCCGCCGGGGCGCTCGCACTGCGCGACCAGGCCCCGGTGCGGGCGGCCCCGGCGAAGCCCTGCGCCGCCCCGTCCACGGTCGGGAAGGCCAGGCCGAGCCTGTCGCCGTTCCGGCCGGCCGGCACGAGCCGGGCCACGAGCCCGGAGGGCACCGGCCCGGAGAAGCCGTCGGAGGGCAACCTGCTCACCGACACCATCGGGGACAGCCGCACCGACGGCGGCGGCGCCGAGCCGGCGTCGGGCGACACGCAGGCCGCCGAGCCGACGGCGAGCCCGGAGCCGACGGGATCGCCCACCGCCACGCCGAGCGCCACTCCGACCGGCGAGCCGTCGGCCACCGGCAGGCCCACCCCGAGCGCCTCCGCCACCGGCAAGCCGGACGACCCCGCGTGCGTCACGCCCACGCCGACCAAGCCGGGCGGGGTGGAGGCCGGCGAGCCGCCGCCCGGGGCCGCCGCCGAACCCGGTCAGCCCCGGGTGGCCGCGAAGCCGTCGAAGCTCACCGGCTCGGAGGTGACCATGACGGATCTGCACTTCGCGGGGATCGTCGAGCTGCCCACCGCCGAGGGTGAGCTCCGGGCGCTGAAGTTCACCATGTCCAGGGGCGTCACCGACGACTTCCTGCTCCAGACCGGCGGGGGCGGGAAGACCCTGCGGTACGCCACCGATCGGCTTACCGTCGAGGGCGACGTGGCCTTCTACGCCACCCGGTTCGTCGGGTGGCTCGCCGGCATCAAGATCACCCTCACGCCGGACCTGCCGTTCCCGGACGGACTGCCGGTCACCTTCCCGGCGCCGGTCACCTTCACCGACCCGGAGATCGACCTGGCGTACGTCGACAGCGGCACGCTGACCGCGAAGCCGGCGCTGACGGTGACCCTCGCCTGAGGGTCCGGCCGGAAGAACGAAACGGCCGGGGGACGGGTGCGCGCACCCGTCCCCCGGCCGCCTTCGTCGTCAGATCCGGGCCAGCGCCCGGCGCAGCGGGTCGAGCCCCAGGGAGCCGAGGTCGAGCGCCCGCCGGTGGAACTCCTTGAGGTCGAAGTCGGCGCCCTTGCGGGCCTTCGCGTCCTCCCGGGCCTGCAGCCAGATCCGCTCGCCCACCTTGTACGACGGCGCCTGTCCCGGCCAGCCCAGGTAGCGGTTCAGTTCGAACCGCAGGTTCTCGTCCGGCACCCGGCAGTGCGCCCGCATGAACTCCCAGCCCAGCTCCGGCGTCCACCGCTCGCCGGGGTGGAAGTCGAACGGGTTGTCCTTGGGGATCTCCAGCTCCAGGTGCATGCCGATGTCGACGATCACCCGGGCCGCCCGGAACGCCTGCCCGTCGAGCATGCCGAGCTTGTCGCCCGGGTCCTCCAGGTAGCCCAGCTCGTCCATCAGCCGCTCGGAGTAGAGCGCCCAGCCCTCGCCGTGGCCGGACACCCAGCACAGCAGCCGCTGCCAGCGGTTGAGCAGGTCGGCCCGGACCGCGGTCTGCGCGACCTGGAGGTGGTGACCGGGTACGCCCTCGTGGTAGACCGTGGTCACCTCACGCCAGGTGGAGAAGTCGGTGATGCCCTGCGGCACGGCCCACCACATCCGGCCGGGGCGGGAGAAGTCCTCGCTCGGGCCGGTGTAGTAGATCCCGCCGTCGCTGGTCGGGGCGAGGCAGCACTCGATCCGGCGCACCTGCTCGGGAATGTCGAAGTGGGTGCCGTGCAGCGCGCCGATCGCCTTGTCGGCAAGCGCCTGCATCCAGTCCCGGAACGCCTCCTTGCCCTGGATCGTGCGGGCCGGGTCGGCGTCCAGCGCCGTCACCGCCTCGTCGATCGTGGCGCCCGGCCCGACGATGCGGGCGGCCACCGCGCGCATCTCGCCCTCCAGCCGGGCCAGCTCCGCGAATCCCCAGGCGTACGTCTCGTCGAGGTCGACCCTCGCGCCGAGGAAGTACTGCGAGGCCAGCTCGTACCGCTCCCGGCCGGCGGCCTGCTTGTCCCGCCCGACCGGGGCCAGCTCGTCGCGGAGGAACTGGCCGAACCCGGCGGTGGCGGCGGTGGCCGCCGCGGCGCCCCGGCGCAGCTCGGCGTCCAGGGTGCCCTCCGCGCCGAGCCGCTCGACGAGGCCGTGGAAGAAGTTGTCGCCGTTCGGGTCCGTCCAGGCGTCGCACTGCTTGGCGACCTCGATCAGCTGCGCCTTCGAGCTGACCCGGCCGGCGGCGGCCGCCTCGCGCAGCGTCGTCTTGTAGCCCTCCAGCGCGCCCGCGAACCTGTTGAGCCGGGCGGCGATGTCGGCCTGCGCGTCGGCACCCTCGGTCGGCATCAGGTCGAACACCGAGCGCAGGTCGTGCAGACCGCTGGTGATCACGTTGACCTCGCTGGTCGTCTCGCCCGCCTCGTACCGGGCGAGGTCCAGGCCGAGGCGCTCCTGCATGGCCTCCCTGGCGGTCCGCTCCGACTCGGAGTCGGGCTCGGTCACGTCGAGCTCCGCGAGGGTACGCCGGGTCAGCTCGGCCCGGGCCGCGTAGCCCTCCGGTGACAGGTCGTCCAGCTGGTCGTCGTATCCGGAGATGCCGACGTAGGTCGCGCCGGTCGGGCTCAGCGGCGCCCAGTCGGCGACGTACCGGTCGGCGAGGTCATCGATTCGTCCCACAGGCTGACCCTACGCGACCGTGCCGGCCGGCTGTCGACCGTGTTTGCCGTGTTCAGGGCAGCAGCTCGGCCGGATCGAAGTCGATCGGGAACGGCGCGTCGGCCCGCAGCCGCCCCCCGCTCACGACCTTCGCCACCGTGTCGTAGCCGCCGAACTCGCCGAGGGCGAGCAGCTCCACCGCCGCGTGCCGCAGCCGCCGGGAGATCTCCACCCGCATGAAGTACGGGACCCGACCTTCCGCGCAGCGCTGCGGCTTGTCGACGAAGTCCTGCCGACGGCTGCCCGGGGAGACGAACTCGACGGCCATCGTGCAGAGGTGGGCCGGGATCCACCGGTCCTCCTCGTCGCTCTTCGGCAGGGCGTGCAGGACGGTGAGGTCGGGCTGGATCCAGCGCTGCGGCGAGAAGGTCAGGTTCACCTGGCCGTACACGTAGTAGCCGGCGGCCTCGGCGGCCGGCGCGAGGATCCGACCGAGCCTCAGCTCGCCAAAACTGTTCGTGCCGACCTCAGCGGGCGTCATGACCAACCTTCCGTCGATGCACTCGTAGCGCGCATCCGGCAGCTCCGGCAGCGGGAGGTACCGCGCGGCGAGCTGGGTCGTCCACATCCCGTCGAGGTCCGCGAGCGGGTCGAATCGCATCGGCATCGCCATCGGGGGCACCTCCTCGGCTGGTCAACGCTCCACCAGCGTAGGCGGTTTCTGTGGCGCGGGACACGGTGGCCGAAAAGCGCGAGACCCCGTCGTACCGCTCCGGCAGAGTGTCAGGGGTGAACATGACCCCCACCCCTGACAAGCCGGCGCTGCGCGGCTGGCTGCCGGGCTTCGTCGCGCTCGCCGCGATCTGGGGCTCCAGCTTCCTGTTCATCAAGGTCGGCGTGCGGGAGCTGCATCCGCTGCACCTCACCCTCTACCGGGTCACCACCGGGGCGCTCACGCTGCTGCTCGTGCTCCTGGCGCTGCGCGACCGGCTGCCCCGCGAGCCCCGGGTCTGGGCCCACCTCTTCGTGGTCGCGGCGCTCGGCGTCGCCGTCCCGTTCACCCTCTTCGGGTACGGCGAGCAGCGGGTCGAGTCGATGCTCATCGGCATCTGGAACGCGACGACGCCGCTGGTCGTGCTGCCGATGGCGATGCTGGTGTTCCGCACCGAGCGGCTGAGCGCGCGCCGGACGGTCGGCCTGGGGCTCGGTTTCGCCGGGGTGCTCGTGGTGCTCGGCGTGTGGGAGGGCGTCGCCGGCTCGCACTTCACCGGCCAGCTGATGTGCTTCGGCGCGGCGGCCTGCTACGGCGTCGCCATCCCGTACCAGAAGCGGTTCGTCGCGGGCAGCGCCCACTCCGGCCTGTCGCTCTCGGCGGCCCAGCTGGTGCTGGCGGCCGGCCAGCTCGCCATCGTGGCGCCGCTGGTGGCCGGGGCGCCGCCGGCGCCGACCGGCCTGTCGGTCGAGGTGCTGGCCAGCGTGCTGGCGCTGGGGCGCTCGGCACCGGCCTGGCCTTCGTGATCAACATGCGGAACATCCGGGTGGCCGGGGGCCCGTGCCCGGCCCGTCAGCCCTGCGCCCACTCCAGCAGGCGCTCCGCCGGCCAGGTGTTGACCACCCGGTCGGCGGGGACGCCGCAGCGGGCCGCCCGCTCGCAGCCGAAGGGCTGCCAGTCGAGCTGCCCGGGCGCGTGCGCGTCCGTGTTGATCGCGAAGCGGCAGCCCGCCTCCAGGGCGAGCCGGATCAGCCGCTTCGGCGGGTCCTGCCGCTCCGGTCGGGAGTTGATCTCGACCGCGACGTCGTGCTCGGCGCAGGCGGCGAAGACCGCGTCCGCGTCGAAGTCGCTCTCCCTGCGGGTCCGCGCCCGGTGCCCACGGTCGCCGGGGCCGGTCACCCCGATGGGACGGGACGACACCATCCGGCCGGTGCAGTGGCCGAGGATGTCCAGGTGCGGGTTGGCGACGGCCGTCAGCATCCGGCGGGTCATCTTGCCCCGCTCGTCGTTCAGGCCGCTGTGCACCGAGCCGACCACCACGTCGAGGCGGGCGAGCAGCTCCTCGTCCTGGTCCAGCGAGCCGTCGGCGAGGATGTCCACCTCGATCCCGGTGAGGATGCGGAAGCCCTCGGGCAGCGCCTCGTTGACCTTCGCCACGTGATCGAGCTGCTTGCGCAGCCGGTCGGCCGTCAGGCCCCGGGCCACCGTGAGCCGGGGCGAGTGGTCGGTCAGCACCACGTACTCGTGGCCCAGCTCGACCGCCGCGAGCGCCATCTCCTCGATCGGCGAGCCGCCGTCGGACCAGTCGGAGTGGGTGTGGCAGTCACCGCGCAGGGCGGTGCGCAGCGCGGTGGCCTCGGCGTCCAGGTCGCTGCCCTCGGTGGCGACCAGCCGGCGCAGGTAGACGGGCTCCTCGCCGGCGAGTGACTCGGCGACGCAGCGGGCCGTGACGTCGCCGACCCCGGCCAGCTCGGTGAGCTTCCCGGTGCGCGCCCGCTCGGCGACCTCACTGTCCGCCAGCGCGGCCAGGGCCTTCGCCGCCGACCGGAACGCCCGCACCCGGTAGGTGGCCTCGTTGGCCCGTTCGAGCAGGAACGCGATGCGGCGCAGGTCGGCGATCGGGTCGCGGGGGCTCATGCCCTGCAACCTACGCGCCCGCGCCGCCGGCCGCGGTACGACCGGCGGCGGTCGCCGGTGCCGTGATCAGCCGGCCCCGCCGGTCGTGGCCGGCGCCTTCGGGCAGCCGTGCTTGCGGTGCCATGCGACCACCTCGGCGGCCGGCTCCCGGTTGCCGCCCCGGCGCCACGAGTCGAGGTACCGGGCCGGCCAGACCACCCCGCGCCGGATCCACCAGTCGTCGTGTCCGCGGCAGGCCGGCGAGATGCCGAAGTGCAGGTGGCAGACGTTGTTGGCGTTGCCCGTCCGGCCCACCTTCCCGAGTTGCTGGCCGGCCCGGACCCGGACGCCGGCGTCGACCTCCGGGGCGATGACGCTCAGGTGCGAGCCGTAGTAGCGCACCCCGTCGTCGCCGAGCAGGGACACCGACAGGCCCCCGTTGTACGGCCCGAGCGGCCCCCGCCGGTCGAACCGGTCCACCCGGCTCACCTCCAGGATCGTCCCGTCGGTCACCGCCACCACGGGCTTTCCGCAGTCGGCGAAGATGTCCGTGCCCGGGTACACGGAGTGGGTGGGGTGGTAGGCGACGTCGCCCGCGCGTACCGGGAAGACGTGTCGCAGGCCGGCGCGGGCCGGCGCGGGCGACGGCGACGGGGTGGCGGTCGCCGGGGCGGGCGGCACGGTCGTCGGGGCCGGCTGCCCGGCGTCGGTCGGGCCCGCCCAGCTGCCCGTGGGCGTCGCGGCCGGCGGCGGCGCCCCGCAGCCGGCGGCCAGCACCGGCGCGAGCAGCAGCAGGACCGGGTACGCCGCGCGCCTGCGGCGACGGGTGGGACGCGAGGCCATCCGGTCATCCTGACAGAACGGCTACGGTGGGACGAACGGTCCGCCCGGCGCGGACCACGGCACGCGGAAAGGAATGACAGCCATGACCTGGCAGCCCGCCCTCCCCGGCCGGCCCGAGCCGGGTCGCCCCGCGCATACCCCCTCCGGGCTCTTCCCCGCCGGCCCGCCGTCGCGCCCGACCTGGCGGGAACCGCACCGGGTGACCGGGACGGGGGTCGCCGCGGGCGGCGCGCTCGCCGCCGCGTGGCTCGTGCTGTTCGGCCTGCTCGGCCGGGACGTCCCCGGGTACGCGTGGTGGACGATCCTCGCCGGCGGGCTGGCCTGGCTGGCCGCCCTGGCCCTGGTCCGGTTCGGCGACCGGGGGGTGGCGACGGGCATCGCCATCGTCACCGCCGGAGGCTGGAGCATCGCGGCGGCGGTGGTCGCCGTCCGATGGGCCACCAGCGGCAACTGGCCCCTGTGGTGAGGCCCCGGCCGACCTGGCCGAACACCCTCGGTCGCGGGCCGGCTGCGCAGTGAATCCCGTCTTGACGTACCCGCGTGGACGGCGCACGCTCGGCGGTATGGCCTGGACCACTCCCCGGCTCGCTCCCGAGCGGAGCCGCCGCCGCCTGCAGATCCTCGCCGAGCTGTCGGGTGCCCGAGCGGTACGCCGGCGAGAGCGGCCGTGGCGTGCCAGCACCGAGCAGTTGCGGCAGTTGATCGCCACCCGGCGCCGCGTCGCGGGCTGACCGGTTCCGGCCGACCACACTTTCCATACTTTCCGCAGGATCCGGCCGGCCCTTCGGGGCGTTGCCCGGTCGCCTGCCGACCCGACCGGTTAACGTGCACGCGTAACGAGTCGGCGTGCTGCGCCGAGGCCAATTTGGGGGGACCGTGTCGTACTTCGCTGCCGCCGTGGTGCGCGACGACGGCGGCTGGACCGCCGCCGAGGTGAACCTGCGGGGCGCCACCGACGTCGACGAGGTCGCCGACCGGCTCCGCGACGTCGACCCGGACGCCGACCTGTCGTTGCTCTTCGTCGAGGCCGACGACGCGTACCTGGTCATCCTGCGGTTGGACGACGGGGAGGACCTGCGGATCTTCGGCTCGGACTCCGCGTACGCCGAGGAGTCCCGGCTCGGCGCCCTGCTGGTCGGCGACCTGAAGACGTCGGTCACCGGCTTCGACGACACCGAGGAGGCGCGGCCGAGCGCCGCCGGGGGCGACGAGGACGGCGAGCAGCCGGCGGTGGACCCGGAGGCCGACCCGGTGGGCGACGCGGACATCCTCGCCGACCTGGGCGTCTCGCCGCAGCGGCTGCTGAACCTCTGCGCGCACGAGGGCATGCTGCCCGCGGACGTGACCGCCGAGATCTGCCAGGTGCTCGGCTGCGTCGACGAGGTCGAGGAACTGCGTGGCGTCTGACCGGCCGGGCGGCGACGGCGGGCCGGCGGACGCCGGCACCGGCGGCTGGGTCGGTGCGGCGCGTTCCTTCGCCGGCTGGACCGGGGGCGCCGAGCCGGCCGACGCGACGGACCCGGCGCTGGAGGGGCTACGGCCCGGGCAGCCGACCCCCGGCGCGGTGGGCCGGGCGGGGCCGGGAGCCGACGAGGGCCTCGTCGACCCGACCGGCGCGGGGCGGCGGCAGCGGCACGAACTCTGGATGCGTCGGGCCCTGGAGATCGCCGTCACCGGGCCCGACCTCCCGGCCGACGGCCCGGCCGGCGTGGACGACATCCCGGTCGGCGCGGTCCTCTACGGCCCGGACGGCGCCGAACTGGCGATCGGGCGCAACGAGCGGGAACTGACCCAGGACCCGACCGCGCACGCGGAGGTGCTGGCCCTGCGGCGGGCCGCCGAGCGGCTGGGCCGGTGGCGGCTCGACGGCTGCACCCTGGTGGTGACCCTCGAACCCTGCACGATGTGCGCCGGGGCTCTGGTGCTGGCCCGGGTCTCCACCGTCGTCTTCGCCGCCTGGGAGCCGAAGACCGGCGCGGTCGGGTCGCTGTGGGACGTCGTCCGGGACCGGCGGCTCAACCACCGGCCGGAGGTCTACGGGGGCGTCCTGGAGGCCGAGAGCGCCACCCTGCTGCGCGCCTTCTTCCGGTGAGCGTGAAAGAAAGGGCCCCTTCCTGGCGCCACGCATCTCGCACGGGAAGGGGCCCGGTGGCTCAGGCGATGATCGTGTCCAGGCCGATCTCGACCATCTGGGAGAAGGTCTGCTCGCGCTCCTGCGAGGTTGTCTTCTCGCCCGTCTTGATGTGGTCGCTGACCGTCAGGAGGGTCAGCGCGCGCACCTTGAACCGGGCGGCGATCGTGTAGAGCGCCGCGGACTCCATCTCCACGGCCAGCACGCCGTAGTCGGCGAGGGCGTCGTAGAGGTCCGGGCGGTCGGTGTAGAAGGCGTCGGCCGCCAGGATCGGCCCGACCCGCATGCTGACGCCCCGCCGCTCGGCCATCTCGACCGACGTACGCAGCAGCCCGAAGTCGGCGACCGGGGCGTAGTCGATCAGCCCGTCGAAGCGCATCCGGTTCATGTTCGAGTCCGTGGACGAGCCGATCGCGGCCACCACGTCCCGCAGTTGGAGATCCTCGCTCAGGGCGCCGCAGGAGCCGACCCGGATGAGGCTCTTCACCCCGTACTCGTTGATCAGCTCGTGGGCGTAGATCGAGGCGGACGGCATGCCCATGCCGGAGCCCTGGACGGACACCTCCACGCCGTTCCAGCGCCCGGTGAAGCCCAGCATGCCCCGGACCGTCGAGTAGCACTTGGCGTCCTCGAGGTAGGTCTCCGCGATCCACTTGGCTCGCAGCGGGTCGCCCGGCATCAGGACCCGCTCGGCGATCTCTCCCGGCTTCGCGCCGATGTGCGTACTCATGTCAGGGATCCTGCCAGGCCGGCGGGGGGCATACCGGTTCGGCGTCCGCCCCCGGGGTGCTGTACCCTACTCGGCGGTGGTGTGTCCGAGTGGCCTAAGGAGCACGCCTCGAAAGCGTGTGAGGGTTTACGCCCTCCGCGGGTTCAAATCCCGCCGCCACCGCTCGCTGAACAGCGAGAACGCCCGGTCGATCCATATGGATCGACCGGGCGTTCCGTTTCTGGCCTGGTCTCGCTGGCGGGCATCCGGCCGGGTCGGCCGTTCGGTGGTGGCGAAGACGCGCACCCCGGTGCAGGGGACGGGCGTCACCCGTTCCGACTTCGACGGCGACGACGTCGCGGCCAGCGGCGACCCCTTCAACTACAGCCTGCCCCACACCCCGAGCGGCGTGGTCGCCGTTCGCTACTCGTCCGCGCCGCACAACGACTACCTCATCGGCCAGTCGGCCGTCCCGAGCACGGCCGAGCGCGACGACTGGTTCGGCAACTCCGTCGCGATCCTGAACCCCAACGGCACGGGCCCGCTGGACGCGGTCGTGGCCGCGTTCGGGGAAGAGGTGACCGGCGACACCGCCGGGGATCCGTCCGGGGCCATCACCCGGTTCCACGGCTCCACCGGCGGGCTCGTGCCGCAGAGCACCATGTGGACCGGCCTGGCCCTGCGCACCGACCGGATCTGGCCGCAGTCGTACGGCCTGAACATCGCCGGGCCGCAGAGCACCTACTGAGCGACCCGGTGACGTGGCGGTGTCCGGGTGGTCCGGACACCGCCACGTCGGCGAGCTGCCCTCAGCAGGGGCCGTGGCCCTCGTCGAAGAGGCGGCGGGCCCAGTCGGCGTACCCCGCGACGATCTTCCGGACCGTGCGCCCGTCGTGCAGGAACAGGTACGCGCGGTCGCCGCTGCGGGCCAGCAGCCCGTCGAACCGGTGCGTCCCCTGTGGAGCGCGCAGCGGGTGCAGCGTGCGGTAGCGGGCGCGGACCTCCTCGACGGAAGCGCCCACGCTGATTCCCTCCGGGGTGCGGAAGGGGTCGTCGACCCAGAGCAGGACCAGCCGGTCGTCGACGAAGACCGGACTGGCCGCGTGGCCGGCGAGCGTCCGGCCGCACGCGTCGACCCCGGCCTGCAGCAGTCCCCGGCGGGTCAGGTCCTCCTCGGTGTCGCCGAACTCGACGTCGGGCAGGCCGTTGAGATCCACCACCACGTCGTTGCCGGCCGGCCTGACGCCGTCGACCAGCCCCTGTGGATGGACGCCGCTGCCGGCGATGGAAGCGGCCGTCAGTAGCGCCGCGATGAAAACGAATTGTCGCAATTTCATGGAATCCCCCAGTCCCCAACGGGACCGGGGCGCTCAGGTTGCTGCCGATCGGCGGATTGCCGGTTTTCCCACTCCTCGGCCAGGTCGTCCCAGTAGTCGGCGGACAGCCCCCGCCGCCCGTGCGCCAGCCAGCCGGCGGTGTTCCGCTCCAGGTGCAGGCCCAACTCGGCGAACGGGTCGATCCACCGGCCCGGCTCCGCGCCGATGCGGACCAGCGCGGCGTTGAGCGGCCACCGCTCGCGCGGGGAGTCGAGCACGTCGTCGAAGTGCGGCCCCCAGTACGCCTCGCCGCCCAGCCAGACCATCGCCGCCTGGCGCCCGAGGCCGCCCGAGAACTCCGCCTCCAGGTACGCCACCGGCCCGCGCCGGGACCACCGCGCCAGCAGCCCGGCCAGGGCCGGCGAGAGCACCAGGTCGAACGGCTGCTCGACGCTCGGCTCCCCGACCGCGTAGTCCGGCAGCGCGCCGGTCAACTCCTCGACCAGTTGCGGGGTGAGCGGCAGCAACGCGAAGTCCTGGCGCAGCGCGGCGAGGACCGCGTGGTCCAGGTCGGCGGTCTGCTCGCGGAGCAACTCGACGTCGGCGACGACCGCGCTGAGCTGGTAACCCATCGCACCCTCCGGGCGTCCACAGGCTGTGGATGGAACATGTGTACGAAGCCGCGCAGCCCGGCGGCATTGGGCCGATCATCGCAGGCCCCGGCAGAGCTCATCAGCCCGTGCGGTACGAGGAAGGGCCGACCCGCCGGGGCCGGCCCTTCGTTGCTCGTCCGTCGGGAAGGAAACGGTCAGGCGACCATGCGGTAGCCGAAGTTCGCGCTGCCGGTGGGGCCGCCGAGGGTGCCCAGGTGGAAGCTGGTGGCGCCGGTGCCGGTGAGGCCGGTTGGGCCGGTCTGGAGTTTCCACACGCGGCCCTTGTAGCCGTCCTCGCCGTTGCCGCCGACGTAGACTTCGGGGCTGCTGTTCTTGTCGGTGTCGGCGATCACCAGTGAGTTGCCGAAGTAGTCCCGCCGAGAATTGTGGCCGCGCAGACGGCGGCTGAGCTGAGCGCTTTCCTGCGCATCGGAGAACCTTCGTTCGAGGAGCGGCCGGGGGAGCCGCTCGAAGATCGAATACGCGGGATGTTACCGGCCCGGCGGCGAACAAGGCGCCCGTGAACTGGGCGAAAGCGCCAATCAAGGCGGAGAGTGCAGACAAGTACGACGACGCGGCGGAGCAACGACGGCCCGTGGCACCGAAATGGCGCGGCCCCGCTCGCAGCGACGAAAGCGGGGCCGCGTGTTGCTACATCGTGGCTCGGCCGGTGCCGGGGCAGGTGCCGCGGCTACCTATGGCCTGGTGCGGCGGGCAGGAACCGCCGGGGGCTACGCCGACACGGGCTCCGCAGACGGAGCACTGACTCTGAGGTGCCATGACTGGACTCCCTGGGGGATCTGGTAGTCCGGGTAAGGGTCCGTTTCCGGCTCGCGCGCCGATCCTGACGCCGCGGTGGCCCGCAGGTAGATCACTGACCGGTCGCGGCATGTGATCCGCAGCGCCGACGGAGTCCGCTGGCCGTCCTCGATCCAGCCGACGTCGGACACCGCGCACAGCTCCCACCCGCTGAACTGGTCAGGCCGGGCGACGTCGAGGAGCTGGTGAGCGAGCACGAGCAGCCGCCAGAAGCGCCACCGCGGGGGCGGCATCTCGCCGAGCGGCACGGGCTGCGCGTCCCGGGGTGGGACAGCCGCCCAGAGCATGGCGCTTGACCCGTTTGCGTGCGTCACCTTGACCCCTGGGGGGGATTGGCCGCCCGGCTCGCTGTCTCGGCCATACCGCCCGATCGCGGTGATGTCCGGGTGCTCGGCGGCCTGGAGGAGGGCTTCCATGATGTCCAGGGCCTGGGATACCTGCACGGGTGCTCTCCTGATCTGTCGGGGATCGTGGCAGCTCACGGGCCGGGCCAGTCTACCGGCGGGGCGGCGGCGCTCGGCTCCGACGCACGCCGGCCTACCGGTTCGCCGCGTCGTACAGGGCCTCGCCCCGCGCCGTGATCTCGATGCACCACGGCTCCGGACAGTCGACCGAGGGCCACCGGCACTCCAGGCCGTGGCCGCGGACCCGCACCCAGCCGGGCACGTCGGTCGGCTCCCCGCCGACGTCGACGACCCGCAGATCCAGGTACGTGGTGCCGAGCTGCCCGACGTGCGTGGCCCACTCGCCGGCGCGCAGGGACAGCCGGGTGTCGGCGGGGAGCATGATCCTCACTGTCACTCCTCCAGGCCGACGTAGCGGGCGTAGATGGTGAGCCGCCCGTCGATGGTGCGGCAGACCGCCTCGTACGCGCCGGCCGGCTGCCATGCCAGGTCCAGGCCCTGCCGGATCCGGGTCACCAGGACCCGCGCGCCCGCACCCTCGACGACCACACCCCACGCCCCGGGACGCTCGCGCAGCTCGACAGCCGCGCGCCGGGCGGCCTTCCTCATGAGTACGTTGTTGCCGCGTCGAGCCGCCGGGGGCGGCTGCTCCCACCGGACCACACCAGCCGTCAGCACGACCCCACCAGCGCCCGGAACTGCGCCATGTTGGCGGCGGCCAGGTCGACCAGGGACCTCGCCCAGGCGAGCTGGTCGCAGCCCTGCTCGATGCACCTTCGGCAGGGCCGGCCGGCGTCGTGGTCGGCCACGACGAGGCTGACGACGAACAGCAGGTCATCCGGGCTCAGCTTTCCATCGATGCGGCTCACCGCTCGGCCCTCGTCCCGTAACAGGTGCGCTGGCCCAGGGTCATCCGTACGTTCGGGACGAACTGCGTCGGCTCGCAGTGCCAGCGGCTGTTCCGCAACCGCTGCGCCTGGTCGAGCAGCCGCCGCTGCGCGGCTGCCTGCTCGGCGGCCTGGTGGCGCTGGCCGGTGCCAGGCGGCGGAGGCGGGTCGGACCGCCGCAACAGCCTCCGCACGATGTCGCGCAGCTCGGACCAGATCGCCACCGGATCGCCTCCCTCATCCACGTAACCGGGGATGGCGGCGGCGAGGCTGTGGTTCCGTATCGGGTGCCGGGGCCGGCCCGCCGCCGCCCCAAGGGTCCGATCAACCGCCGCCGTGGAGGCAACGACGGGTAACCGGAACCTCACGCCAGGGTCAGGCGTGCGGCGTTGGTTCTCCAGGTGCGATCGGTACGACGATCAGCGGAGAGTCAAGGTTCTGGTACGCGGTGTACGAGTTCGGACTACGCCTCGCAGCCCACCAGCGTGGCCAGCTCGGCCAGTTCCTTCGACATCGTCCGACGTCGGCTCTCCGCAATGGACTGCACGATGTCCCGCGCGTACCGCTGGTGCCGCAGCCACGCCGGCGCGAGCTGTCGCAGCTCCTGCAAGACGGCGGTCGCCTCTGGGTACTGTCGGCGCTGGGCGTGCGCCCACGCCACGTCCAAGCGGTGGCGCTGCCAGCTGGACCCGACTGGGGTCGGGCCGGGGGGCACCATGCCGGCCAGGTCCAGCACCCTCGCCGGATCGCCACCCACGGCCGCATTCTCTACCCGCTGCATCTGCACCCTGCCGGCGTTGAATCCGCCAACCATCATCAGGTGCTCGCCGCCTGGGTCGCGCTCGCCGATTCGGACCGCCGCTGCGGCTGCGGCGTCGACCAGCTCGGCCGCCTCGTCCGGCCGGTTGTCCCTGGCGTACGCGGCGGCGGCGCCCATGGTCAGCCAGCCCCACGCGGCCAGCTCTGCCGGCGCGGCCCGAGAGAACCGTGGCTCGATCCGGTCGGCTGTACTTACGGCTAGCTCGGCCGCCTCGGCGATGCGACCCTGGCGCATCAGCAGCCAGCACATGCCCTGAATTACTGTGGCCGCGACGACCTGATCGCCAGAGCGGCGCGCGGCCTGGAGCGCATCGGCCAGCGCGGTCTGCGCGAGGTCTCCGGCGCGTAGTTGGATCAGCAGATTGCCAGTGAGGTGCAGCGTGCGGGCGAGCAGCGCGTACGCGGCGGGCTGCTCGTCGGCGGCGGCAAGGTCGACGGCGGCCCGGACGTCGAGAAGTAGCGGAGGCATCTCGGCCAGCGCGTGAGCATAGTTGTTGGCCTGGTATGCCCGGTCGACGGTGTGCAGGCGAGCCCGGAGCACGTCGGGTGCTGGCGGCTCCGCAGCGCGCGGGATCAGCGGGACGCCGGTGAGGCCGTGAACAGGCGCAACCGCGCGGCGGATCTCTGCCAAGGACAGCGGCCGGTGGTCCGGTTCGGCGCGTGCGGCGGCCTCGGATGCGTCGCCGAACAGTGCGGTCGTTGGCAGGCCCAGGGCACGGGCGAGTGCGTGGAGGGTTTCCAGACGGGCGGATCTGCGTGCGCCCTGCTCCAGCTTGCGGATCACCTCGACGCTGATCCCAGAGTGCTCGGCAAGTTGTTCCTGCGTAAGGCTGGCCTGGCGGCGGAGGCGGGCGAGGTGCTCGCCGGTGGTCGACTGGCTCATGGTTGGCTCCCCGGTATGAGGGCTGGGCGGCGTTCCGCCAGCCTCCACTCCAGCGGGCCGCCACTGTTGACGGTACCGCTGGCGGGCCAGCCCGACAGGACAGGACATCTAGCGCCGCGGCACGTAATTCGCGGTGCCGACAGTGCTTGCTGGCTGCCCTCGATCCAGCCAACACCGGACGCCACGCGTAGTATCCAGTCGCCGAACTGTTCAAGCCGGCTTGTTGAGGATTTGGTCGGCCACCTGCCCACAGGCAGGTCAGCCGGCAGCAGCCGTCAAGGCTTGCCGGTACTCCGTTGTCCGCTCGGCGTCACAAGGACCGTCCCTAACTGGGACCACGAGGGGACGTGTCTCGTGCGCCAACCTTCTATCCCACAGAACCACGCTGGTTTGTCTACTGACACCTCCCTCGGGCCTTGACACGGACTCATGGCTGTTCTGTCGCAGCGCACAGGAGTCTCCCGTTCTAGGATCCAGGCAAGTCGAGCAAGGAGTGACATGACCGCCGAGCTGCTTCCACACACAGGGTCAGAGGCTCAAGCCGCCGCACGGGTGGTGCGGCTTAAGGTATCGAATTACCGGTCGCTGAGCGACGATGTGGTTGTAGAGTTTGGCGATCTTACCGCCTTCGTAGGTCCAAATGGGTCGGGTAAGAGCAATGTCCTTGATGTCTTCCGGTTCCTGCGGGAGGCCCTCACGTTCGGCCTGGAGCCGGCCATCTCTAAGAGGCTGGGAATCAATCGGCTGCGTCGCGTCGCACCAACGAAACCGCGTGCAGTGAAGATCAGGATTGATCTACAGTCTGCGGCGTGGAGTGCCGCCTATGAACTGCAGATCAATGCGGCGAAGAATGCCTCCTATCGAGTTGAAAACGAAACTCTGCACACGCCCTTCTCTGACGACGAGACTTCCCTCCTTGTTGATCGGGGTAGGGTGCGAATTGCCCCCAGTGGGCTCTCCCCTCTTGGGAGCGATACGGAACTGGTTCTGCCGGCGTTGGCAGGTGACCCTCAGATTAGGCCCGTCGTTGAAGCGCTACGCTCCATCCGGATCCACAGCATTTTTCCACGCGAGCTCGGCCAGCCGCAGCCAATCGGTGTTGCGCCGCCCCTTGACGACACTGGATCGAACTGGTGTGCAGTGCTCAGGACAATGGATGAATCAGCCCTACGGGAACTGCAGCTCGGGTTGGAGCGGATCACTGGCGACATAACAGGCGTCCGGGTGGATTCTGCAGGCGGCTACTATACTGCAGAATTTGAACATCGTCTCCGTGGTGGTAATCGCTGGTTTAGTGCTGGCCAAGAAAGCGACGGGACATTGCGTTTGGCGGGAATTCTGACGGCGCTTCTGCAGCACCCGAGTCCACCCCTCATGGGCATTGAGGAGCCCGAACTTACCATCAATCCGGGATTGCTCCCGTTGCTATATGACTATCTGCGAGCCACAAGCAGGCGATGTCAGGTTGCGATTACCACCCATAGTCCTGACCTGCTCGACTTGCTCGACATGGATGATGTCCGAGTTGTCGAGCGGGTGGATGGTGCCACGTACGTGGGAGGGGTTGCGGATCATCAACGTGCGATAGTCAGAGAGTCTTTGCTGTCACCTGGAAACCTGCTGCGTTCCGGCGGCTTTCGGACGGATGTGGTAGATCAAAACCTCTTCGACTTGTTCAGTGAGGATAACTGAGCATGGTGTCTGCAAATGGCCGCTTAGTGATTATTCGCGAGGGGCGCGGCGAAGATGGCTCGGTGGAGAACCTTGTAGTTCGCACTGGGAAGGAGCTTGGTGTGATGCCGAGTCCCTTCTGGTCTATTCCTCCCAGTCCTCGCTACGCCATCACTACGCCAGAGCAAGCTGTACGTGCGGCCCGGATAGCGGCGACCCTCAACCCATCGGCTGCTCTCCTGACTGCCGACTTGGAAGACTCGTGCCCGGCGACTGCCGCGCCACGCTTCGCAGATGCCGTTGCCAAAGCTGGCGTCGGCTTCCCTGTTGCGGTCCTGTTCTTTTATCGAGAGTATGAAACTCTCGCGATCTCCATCGCGCGATCACTTGGGGGAAGCGTGCTGAAGTCGCCGACCGGACAAGCGATCATCACGCTCCAGAGCCCGCAGAGTGTGCCTTCCAACCCGGAGCAGTTGCGCGATGCTAAGGGTTGGGTGGAGCGTGAACTGATGGGAGGTGTCTCATATAAGCCTACGGTTCATCAACTTCCCCTTACGCGCGCGATGAAGATCGCCGAACTCCGAGCCGCTGGCTTAAGCTCTTTCCGACGCTTAGAGAGCGCACTTACGTTTCTTGCGACGGAGGTTCGAGAGGGTCGCGCTGGCATCTATCCGAAAGCTTGATAGCTTTTTGTCCTGTCGCCTACGCATCCGCCGCAAGATTTGCGATGTGTACAGAAGCTCTCGTCATCCTCGCACCGCCTACGCCACCATCTGTCGAACGGCCGAAACTTCCCTCGGAAAAATCGGGACGGGTGGCCTCGTCAACCACACGCGCGATGAACCACCGCCGGTCGTGCGTGGTCAGCCGGGTGCGCGAGACTGCAGCCGCGCCTGCCGGCCGGGGACCTCCTCGAAGGAGCCAAGGGCGGCCCGGTAGTTACCACTGCCTACGTCAGGAGGCGCGACGGCGTGACTGCAACCTCCCGTAGCCGGAGGCGTGGCCGGGTGTGGGGCTCATCCGGGCAACTGAGACTCCTACGACGGAGGGCCGGTCCCCGATGGGACCGACCCTCACGTTCGTGCTGCTCAGCGAGCGGAGGATACGAGATTCGAACTCGTGAGGGTGTGAACCCAACACGCTTTCCAAGCGTGCGCCCTAGGCCTCTAGGCGAATCCTCCGCGGAACAGGATACAGGTCCCAGACGTGGCGGCCACCCCACCACCCCCCGAAGATCCACCGAACATCGGGTAGGCTTGGTGGCACCTCCCGTGCGGCGGTATCTCGTGAACCTCCCCAGGGCCGGAAGGCAGCAAGGATAAGCGAGCTCTGCCGGGTGCACGGGAGGCCTTTTTGTCTCCGGTGCCCGGCAACCTCCCCGCCCGTCCGGTCACGGGGTGGTGGGTGGTCACCCGCGCCTGACCGGCGCAGAATGGCTCGGTCGAGAGGAGGCGGGACGGGTGACACTGGCCCTCTACCGCAAGTACCGGCCGCGTACGTTCGCCGAGGTCATCGGGCAGGAGCACGTCACCGAGCCGCTGTCGCAGGCGCTGCGCAGCGGGCGGCTCAACCACGCGTACCTCTTCTCCGGCCCGCGCGGCTGCGGCAAGACCTCCAGCGCCCGGATCCTCGCCCGTTCGCTGAACTGTGAACAGGGTCCCACCCCCGAGCCGTGCGGCCAGTGCGAGTCCTGCCGGTCGCTGGCCACCGACGGGGCCGGCTCGATCGACGTCATCGAGATCGACGCGGCCAGCCACGGCGGCGTCGACGACGCCCGGGAGCTGCGCGAGAAGGCGTTCTTCGCGCCGGCCCGCAGCCGGTTCAAGATCTACGTCATCGACGAGGCGCACATGGTCTCGTCGGCCGGCTTCAACGCCCTGCTGAAGCTGGTCGAGGAGCCCCCGGAGTTCGTCAAGTTCATCTTCGCCACGACCGAGCCGGAGAAGGTCCTCGGCACGATCAAGTCGCGGACCCACCACTACCCCTTCCGGCTGATCCCGCCGAAGGTGCTCCGGCCGTACCTCGAGCAGCTCTGCGAGGCCGAGGGCGTCACGGTCGAGCCGGCGGTCTTCCCCCTCGTCGTGCGCGCCGGCGGCGGCAGCGCCCGGGACAGCCTCTCCGTGCTCGACCAGCTCATCGCCGGGGCCGGGCCCGAGGGGGTCAGCTACGCCCGGGCCGCCGCGCTGCTCGGCGTCACCGACTCCGCGCTGATCGACGAGATGTGCGACGCGCTGGCCGCCGGGGACGGCGCCGCCGCGTACGCCACCGTCGACCGGGTCGCCGAGGCCGGGCACGACCCGCGGCGGTTCGCCTCCGACCTGCTGGAGCGGCTGCGCGACCTGATCGTCCTCCAGCAGGTGCCCGACGCCGCCGGAAAGGGCCTGATCGACGGGCCGACCGACCAGATCGAGCGGATGACCGCCCAGGCCCAGCGGCTGGGCCCGGGCACCCTGTCCCGGTGCGCCGACATCGTGCACAACGGCCTGGTCGAGATGCGCGGCACCACCGCGCCCCGACTGCTGCTGGAGCTGATCTGCGCCCGGATGCTGCTGCCCGGCGCGGACGACTCGACCGGCGGCCTGCTCCAGCGCCTGGAGCGGATGGAGCGCCGGCTCACCCTGGGTGGCGCCGAGCCGCCGCCCGCCGCCGGCCCCGCGTCGGTCGCCCCGCCCGCCGCCGGCCCCGCACCGGTCACCCCGCCGGTCCCGGTACGCCCGGAGCCCGCCACCCCGCCTGCGGCGGCTGTCGGGGCTTCCGCGCCGGCGGCGGCGTCCGCCGCCCCGGCGGGTGACCCGGCACCCTCCGCCGCTTCCGAGGCCGCTCCGCCCCCGTCCCGGCGGGAGGTCTCGGTGGAGGCCGTCATACCCGAGCCGGCCACCCCAGCTGTGTCCCGCTCCGCCCCGGAGCGTGCCGGCGCACTGGGTGCGGTGCAAGATGCCTGGCAGAACGTTGTCGGCAAAGTTGGCCGAAAGAGCAAGAAAGTAGCGGCTTGGGCCAGGGAGGCCACTGTACGCGAGGTGGACGACCAGACCCTGGTTCTCACGTTCCGCTATCCGTTCCACGCGCAGGCACTTTCCAACGAGCCGGGTCTGGTCATCGAGGCGCTCTACGAGGAGCTGGGCGGCCGTTGGCAGATCCGCTGCGAGGTCTCCGGCGAGCGGGGTGGGGTCGCGCCGGGTGGCGGGCCCCGGGCGGTGCCTTCCGCGGCGGCTCGCCAGGCCCCGCCAGCCCCGGGAGCCACCGCCCCGGCCCACCCGTCCAGCGGCACGCCGGTCGGGCCCGCCGTCGGGCCCACGGGCCGGGGCAGTGCCACCTCGGCACGGCCCGGTGGCCCGTCGGCCGTCTCGGCCGGCGACGACGAGGACGACTGGCCTGAGCCGGCCCGCCCCGGCGGTGCGGCGCCCGCCGGGAGCGCCCCCCAGGACGAGGAGTGGCCGGAGGCCGCCCGCCCGGGCGGGCCGGTCCCCACCGCAGTCTCGGCGTCGTCGCCGACGCCGGCCCAGGCGACAGAGCCGGCTTCGGCCACCGCCCCGGCCCGTCCTGCCGCCCCGGCCCCGGCCCGTCCCGCCGCCCCGGCCCCGGCCCGTCCCGCCGCCCCGGCCCCGGCCCGTCCCGCCGCCCCGGCGACCCCGGCGCCGGCCGTCCGGCCGGGCAGCGGTACCGCCGACAGTGCCGGCGGCGCCAACGGCCGTGCCGGCGGCGCGCCGGTCAGCAGTGGCCTCGCCGCCGCGCGGGCCGCCGCCGCGGCCGGCCGCGGCCCGCGTACCGAGAACGGGGCCCGGAAGACGGCGGACGCCGCGCGCAGGACCGCGGACGCCGACTGGGCCGGCGAGCCGCCGTACGACCCGGACTACGACGGGCCGCTGCCCGGCGCGGGGCGTCCGGGGCCGACGGCACCGGCGACCCCGACCTACGAGGGCTTCGACCCGGGCGACGAGCCGCTGGACGAGGTGATCGACGAGCGGACGGCCCGGCAGTCGAGTGAGGAGCAGGCGGTGCGGCTGCTCCGGGAGGTCTTCGGAGCCGAGAAGATCGACGAGGTGGACGCCCGCTGACCGGTTGATCTACTCGATGTCGGCGACATGGCGGCATCCGTGTGGCTCGGACACCCCCACGTCACCGACATGGCACGGGATGCGCGGACACCCCCATGTCACCGACATCGAGGCGTCGCCCGTGCCGCGGAACGGGCCGCGCCCCGACTAGGCTGGGCGCGGCCGAGCAGACGAGTGCGAGAAGGAGCCATCCGTGCGCCCAGGTGGACAGCCGAACATGCAGCAGATGCTGAAGCAGGCGCAGAAGATGCAGCAGCAGATCGCCAAGGCGCAGGCCGAGCTCGCCGAGGCGGAGCTGACCGGCACCGCGGGCGGCGGCCTCGTCACCGCGACCGTCGCCGGTACGGGCGAGCTCAAGGCGATCCGGATCGACCCGAAGGCCGTCGACCCGGAGGACGTGGAGACCCTGGAGGACCTCGTCGTCGCGGCCGTGCACAACGCCGCCGAGGCGGCGCGCGAGCTGACCGAGAAGAAGATGGGCCCGGTCGCGGGCGGCATGGGCGGCCTCGGCCTGCCCGGTTTCTGAGCCGGTCGACAGATGTACGAGGGCGCAATCCAGGACCTGATCGACGAGCTGGGGCGGCTGCCGGGCGTCGGCCCGAAGAGCGCCCAGCGGATCGCGTTCCACGTCCTGTCCGCGGATCCGGCCGACGTCAACCGGCTGGCCGGCGCGCTGCGCAAGGTGAAGGATCTGGTGCGTTTCTGCACCAGTTGCTACAACGTCGCCGAGTCCGAGCAGTGCCGGATCTGCCGCGACCCGCGCCGCACCGACGAGGTGCTCTGCGTGGTCGAGGAGCCGAAGGACGTGGTGGCGATCGAGCGGACCGGCGAGTTCCGGGGCCGCTACCACGTGCTCGGCGGCGCGATCAACCCGTTGGAGGGGATCGGCCCGGACAATCTGCGGATCCGGGAGCTGATGGCGCGGCTCGGTGGCGGGACGGTGCGCGAGTTGATCCTCGCCACCGACCCGAACACCGAGGGCGAGGCGACCGCGACGTACCTGGCCCTGATGGTCAAGCCGATGGGGATCGCGGTGACCCGGCTGGCCAGCGGGCTGCCGGTCGGCGGCGACCTGGAGTACGCCGACGAGATCACCCTCGGCCGCGCGTTCGAGGGGCGCAGGGCAGTCTAAGCGCCCGCTTCTCGGGTGGGACGGCCCGCATCGGGAAGTGCGCCGGCGAGAGCACCCTGGGCCGGGGTGGCTAGGTCCTGGTCGTACGCGTGGCCGCCCGGACCTCGATCGCAGCCGCGCCGTCGGTTGTGGCCCGCCCGCCGCACCGCGAAAGAGTTCGTGGAGAGCATCTGTAAACGGCAAGGCGACGGTGGTGTTCAATCTCACGCGCACGGCTTGGGTTCCGTGCGGTGATTTGCCCGCCACCGGTCTGCCGTGCCCTACCGTCCCGGTCGCCACCGGCCGTCCTGTGACACCCCTGTTTGCCTTCCGTCAATTGGTGTCAGATCGGATCGCTTGGTGTCGGGTTGATAGCGATTGACTTACGACCATTCCGCTTCGCGGTGTCGTGTCATAGCCTCCCGCTCACGGAGCGAGCCACCAACCCGGCGTGGGCACGCGGATGACAGAGGTGAGAGATGCAGGCGAGAAGGCTCAGGACGGCGGCGACCCTCGCGGCCGTTACCGCCCTTGCGGTCGGCGCGGCCGGCTGCGCGGAGAGCGACCGCGGCGGTGACAGTGGCGAGGCCAAGACTGGCGGCACCTTCATCTTCGCTGGGGCCGGTGACCCCAAGAACTTCGACCCGATCTTCAACGACGACGGCGAGTCGTTCCGGCCGGTTCGGCAGATGTTCGACACGCTGGTCTCGCACAAGCCGGGTACGGCGGAGCTCCAGGGCGGCCTGGCCGAGAGCTGGGAGCACGACGCCGAGGGCAAGGTCTGGACGTTCAAGCTGCGCCAGGGCGTGAAGTTCCACGACGGCACCCCCTTCAACGCCGCGGCGGTCTGCTTCAACTTCGACCGCTGGTACAACATGAAGGGCGCCGCCGCCCAGTCGCAGATGATCTACTACATGGACGTCTTCGGTGGCTTCGCGAAGAACGAGGCCGAGGGCGCCGGCACGTCGATCTACAGCAAGTGCGAGGCCAAGGACGACTCCACCGCCGTCCTGACACTCAACCAGTACAAGGGCGCGTTCCCGGGCGCGTTCGCGCTGACCTCGCTCTCGATGGCCAGCCCCGAGGCGCTGAAGAAGCACGACGCCGACACGGTGAAGCAGAACGGCGACTCCTTCGAGTACAGCGCCTTCGCCACCACCAACCCGGTCGGCACGGGTCCGTTCACATTCGGCGGCTGGGACAAGGCCAAGAACGAGATCACGCTGAACAAGAACCCCGACTACTGGGGCGAGAAGGCCAAGGTCGACAAGATGATCATCAAGATCATCAAGGACGAGAACACCCGCAAGCAGGAGCTGCGCGCGGGCACCGTCCAGGGCATCGACTTCCCGGCCCCGGCCGACCGCAAGGCGCTGGAGGGTGAGGGCTTCCAGGTCATCAACCGCCCGGCGTTCAACATCCTCTATCTCGGCATCAACCAGAAGAACCCGAAGCTGAAGGACCTGCGGGTGCGGCAGGCGATTGCCTATGCGCTCAACCGTCAGCAACTGGTGCAGACCAAGGCCCCGGGCGGGTCGAAGGTCGCCGACGAGTTCATGCCGGACACCGTGCTCGGCTACGCCCCGGACGTGCAGAAGTACGAGCACAACCCGGAGAAGGCCAAGCAGCTGCTCAAGGAGGCCGGCGCCGAGGGGCTGACCCTCAACTTCTACTACCCGCCGGACGTCTCCCGGCCGTACATGCCGAACCCGCAGGAGATCTTTACCGTCCTCGCGAACGACCTGCAGGCCGTCGGCATCAAGGTGAACGGCGTGCCGCGCCCGTGGAACGGTGGCTTCAAGGACGACGTCCAGCAGTTCGGCAAGCAGGACCTGCACATCCTGGGCTGGACCGGTGACTACAACGACCCGGGCAACTTCGTCGGCACCTTCTTCGGCCGTGGCAAGGTCGAGTTCGGCGACCAGGCCATGACCGAGATGTTCGACGCCATCGCCAAGGCCGACGCCACCGTCGACGAGGCGGGCAAGAAGGCGGCCTGGGAGCAGGTCAACCGGGACATCGCCAGCAAGTGGCTGCCGGCCGTGCCGATCTGGCACGCCCCGCCGGCCATCGTCGTCACCAAGGACGTCAAGGGCCTCGTCGCGAGCCCGCTGACCGACGAGCGGTTCAACACCGTCAGCGTCTCCAAGTGACGTCAATCGGCTGACGCCGTAGCGCGAGTCGGCCCGGGCCGGGACCCTCCTGGCCCGGGCCGATTCCGCACACATCGAGAGTCTGGTGCGTGAGAGATGTTGCGAGTCATAGTCCGCCGCCTACTTCAGTTGGTGGTGACGCTGATAGCGTTGTCGGCGCTGATCTTCGTTTGGTTGCGGAACCTGCCCGGCGGCCCGATCGAGGCGCTGCTCGGCGAGCGGGCCACCCCTGAGCGCCGTGCCCTACTGACCAAGGCACTCGGCTACGACCAGCCGATCCTGGTCCAGTACGGCAAGTTCATGCAGCGGGTCATCAGTGGTGACTTCGGCAACTCGATCCGGACCGGCGACCCGGTCACCGACGTGATCGCCCGCGCCTTCCCGGCCACCATCGAGCTGGCTCTTGCTGCGATGATCATCGCGGTCGGGCTGGGCGTGCCGCTCGGCTACCTGGCCGCCCGCTGGCGCGGTCGCGCCCTCGACAATCTGACGATCGCCGGCACCCTGCTCGGCATCTCGATCCCGATCTTCTTCCTGGGCTACCTGCTCAAGGGCGTCTTCACCCAGGACATCCACTGGTTCCCGCCCTCCGGCCGGCTGACCACGGGCCTGGACAACACCACGGTCACCGGGTTCTTCGTCCTCGACGGGCTGCTCACCCGGGAGTTCGACGCAACCGCCGACGCGCTGTGGCACCTGATCCTGCCGGCGGTCACGTTGGCCACCATCCCGCTGGCGGTGATCGTACGGATCACCCGGGCCAGCGTCCTCGACGTGCTGAACGAGGACTACGTGCGTACCGCCGAGGCCAAGGGCCTGCGGCACCGCACCATCCGGGGCCGGCACATCCTGCGTAACGCCCTGCTGCCGGTGGTCACCACCATCGGCCTCCAGACCGGCGCGCTGCTCTCCGGCGCGGTGCTCACCGAGAAGGTCTACAACTGGGGCGGCCTGGGCACGCTGATCACCGACTCGATCAGCGGGGGCCGGGACTACCCGGTGCTGCAGGCCCTGATCCTGCTCGCCGCGTTGGTCTTCGTGGTGGTCAACCTCCTGGTCGACCTCTCCTACGCCTTCATCGACCCGAGGGTGCGTGTGCGATGAGCGAACGAAGCATTGGTCTGCTCGGCGACCGTAAGAAGGCGCGGCTGGAGGAGTTGGCGCGGGCCAGCGCCGACAAGGGCGGGGTCAGCCTCGTCCGGGACGCGCTGCGCCGACTGCGCCGCAACCCGGTGGCCATCGTCGGCGCCACCATCGTCGGGCTATTCGTCCTGATCGCTGTCTTCGCCCCGCTGATCGCCCCGCACGACCCGGTGCAGCGCTTCGACGAGCTGACGAAGAACCTGACCGTCGACAGCATCCCCGGTAGCAGCGCCGAGTTCCCGTTCGGCTCCGACCCGCTGGGCCGGGACTTCCTGTCCCGGCTCATCCACGGCAGCCGGCAGACGCTCTTCGTCGGCGTGCTCGCCACGCTCATCGGTCTCGCCTTCGGCGTGCTGTTCGGGGCGCTGGCCGGCGCCTTCGGGGGTTGGGCCGACGTCCTGCTGATGCGGGTGACCGATGTGATGCTGGCCCTGCCGAGCCTGCTGCTTGCGATCACCCTGGTGGCCATGGCGAGTAGGTCCAGCCAGTGGACCGTCATCTTCGCGGTGGCCATCGTCAACGTGCCGATCTTCGCCCGGCTGCTGCGCGGCTCGATGCTCGCCCAGCGGGAGAGCGACCACGTGCTCGCCGCCCGCGCGCTCGGGGTGAAGGAGCGCAACATCGTGCTGCGGCACATGCTGCCCAACTCGCTGACCGCGGTGATCGTGCAGGCCACGCTGACCTTCGCGGTGGCGATCCTGGACGCGGCCGCGCTGTCCTTCCTCGGCCTCGGCGACCCGGACATCAACCGCGCCGAGTGGGGCCTGATGCTCGGCGTGGACGGCCAGCGCTACTTCGAGGTCCGCCCCGAACTGGCCTACTACCCGGCGGCGGCGATCGTCGTCGTCGCGCTCGGCTTCACCCTGCTCGGTGAGGCGATGCGCGAGGCCATCGACCCGAAGAACCGGCGGTGAGCCCGGTGGGCCGGATCAGCACAACCCAGCACCTGCGAGCGCGAGGAGTGAGCTTGCGAGCCCCACTCGCCCGCGCGAGGAGCGAGCGAAGCGAGCCCCGCAGTCGCGGGCTGAGGACAGCGCAGTCGCGAGCGGAAGACCTGCACGGTGAGGAAGTGACCCGATGAGCCTGCTCGACGTACGCGATCTGACGGTGGTGTTCCAACGCCGGGGCGAGCGGCCGTTCACCGCGGTCGACAAGGTCAGCTTCAGCGTGGAGCCGGGGCAGACCGTCGGCCTGGTCGGCGAGTCCGGCTGCGGCAAGAGCGTGACCAGCCTGGCGATCATGGGCCTGCTGCCGAAGCGGGGCAACAAGGTCACCGGCGAAGTGCTCTTCGAGGGCGCCGACCTGCTGAAGCTCCGGCCGGACGACATGCGGAACCGGCGGGGCCGGGACATCGGCATGATCTTCCAGGACCCGCTCTCCTCGCTGAACCCGGTGATCCCGATCGGTGTCCAGGTGGCCGAGGTGCTGGAGCGGCACCAGGGGCGCGACCGCAAGCAGGCGCTGCGGGAGGCCCGGGACCTGCTGGACGCGGTCGGCATCCCGGACCCGCAGCGCCGGCTCTCCGAGTACCCGCACCAGATCTCCGGCGGTATGCGCCAGCGGGCGCTGATCGCGATCGCGCTGGCCTGCAAGCCGCGGCTGCTGATCGCGGACGAGCCGACCACCGCGCTGGACGTGACCATCCAGGCGCAGATCCTCACCCTGCTCAAGCAGTTGGTTGACGAGACCGGCACGGCGCTCATCATGATCACTCACGACCTGGGCGTGGTGGCCGGCCTGTGCGACACCGTCAACGTGCTGTACGGCGGGAAGGTGGTCGAGCGGGCCGCCCGGCACGAGCTGTTCGCCCGCCCGCGGCACCCGTACACGCATGGCCTGCTCAACTCGGTGCCCCGGCTCGACTCGGTACGCGGGGAGCGGCTGCACGCGATCCGCGGCTCGGTCGCCGACAACATCCCGTGGACCGAGGGGTGCGCCTTCGCGCCCCGCTGCGACTACGTGGCGGACGCCTGCCTGGACGGGTCGCCCCCGTTGGAGCCCACCGCGACCGGCGGCGACCTGCGGTGCAACAACCCCGTTTCCGAGGAGGTGGCGGTGCCGTGACCGAGCGGACGGGACCACTGGTCGAACTGCGCGACATCAAGGTCCACTTTCCGATCAAGAGTGGCGTGCTCTTCGACCGCACGGTCGGGTACGTCTACGCGGTCGACGGCGTCTCGCTGTCGATCAACGCGGGTGAGACGTACGGGCTGGTCGGCGAGTCGGGCTGCGGCAAGTCGACGCTGGGGCGGGGCCTGCTGCGGCTGGTCGAGCCGACCGCGGGCGAGATCGTCTTCGACGGTACCGACATCCGCGCCCTCAAGGGCGAGTCGATGCGCCGGGCCCGCCGCCGCATGCAGATGATCTTCCAGGATCCGCTGTCCAGCCTCGACCCCCGGCAGTCCGTCGAGTCGCTGCTGGTGGAAGGGCTCAAGGCGCACGGGCTGGCGGCCGACAAGGCGGCGGCCGGCCGGCAGCTGCGGGAGACGCTGGACGCGGTCGGCCTGCCCGCGTCGGCGCTGAGCAAGTACCCGCACGAGTTCTCCGGCGGCCAGCGGCAGCGGATCGGCATCGCCCGGGCGCTGGTGCTCAACCCGGATCTGATCGTGGCCGACGAGCCGGTCTCGGCGCTGGACGTGTCGATCCAGGCGCAGGTGCTCAACCTGCTGGAAGACCTGCAGAACGAGCGTGGGTTGACGTACCTGGTCATCGCGCACGACTTGGCGGTGGTCCGGCACATCGCGGACACCGTGGGCGTGATGTACCTCGGTGGGCTGGTGGAGGAGGCGTCGAGCGACGACCTCTACCGGGAGCCGATGCACCCGTACACCAGGGCGCTGATGTCGGCGGTGCCCGTGCCCGACCCGCAGGTGGAGGACCGCCGCGAGCGGATCCTGCTGGCCGGCGACCTGCCCTCGCCGACCAACCCGCCCGCCGGGTGCCGCTTCCACACCCGCTGCCCCTGGGCGCAGAAGACCCGCTGCGCGGACGAGCGGCCGGCGCTGCGCGAGGTGGTCACCGGGCACCGGGTGGCCTGCCACTACGCGGAGGACATCGCGGCCGGGCGAATCCGGCCGCACGAGGTGGAGCCGGAGCTGGTCCGGCCCGACGACGGGGCCGCGCCGGGTGACCCCGGCGAGTTGATCCCCACGCCGTGACGACGTGACGAGGCCCCGCCCCTTCGTGGGACGGGGCCTCGTCCGGGTCAGCCCTCCGGTCGGTTGAGCAGGCCGACCGCGATCGTGTGCACCGCGTCCAGCCCGGCCGGGTCGGCCAGCGGGGCGCGCCCGCCGGTGACCGCGTACCACTCGTCGGCCTCCCGGTACTGCACCCGCAGGGTGACCTGGCCGTCGGCGTACTCCGTCCGCAGGGTCAGCTCGCCGGTGACCACGCCGACCTCGTCGGTCATCACCCCGCCGGGCCCCGGCACGATGTCCGCGGTACGGCTCTGCGGCCCGCCTCCCGGCGGGGCCGCCGCGGCTGGCCCGGCCGGGCCGGCGGATGCTGGTGCAGGCTCCCCGGCCGGCCCCGCGTCGGCGGACATCCCCGCGCCCGCGACGTCGGCCCGGGCGGGCGGGGCGCCGTCCACGTCCATCCCGGCCGTGGTGCCGCCGCCGGCCCCCGGCACGGCTTGCTCGGTCATGTGCAGCCCTCCAACATGTCGGTCAGGGCGGCCTTCTCGGCGCTGGTCACCGTCAGCCGCCAGTGGTGCTTGACCGTCACCCAGTTCTCGGCGTACTGGCACCAGTACGACCGGTTCGCCGGCTTCCACTGGGACGGATCCTGGTCACCCTTTGCCCGGTTGGAGGAGGCGGAAACCGCCAGGAGCTGCGGCCTCGTCAGATCGTTGGCGAAGTCGCCCCGCTTCTGGTCGTCCCACTCGTCGGCGCCGGAGCGCCACGCGTTGGCCAGCGGGACCATGTGGTCGATGTCCACGTCGGAGGGGTCGGTGAGGACCCGGCCGTCGTACACGCTCTCCCACCGCCCGGCGACCACGTTGCAGCCGGAGAGGCGGATGTCCCGGCCGTCGCGCTTCAGCACGCTGTCCCGTACGTCGCAGTTCTTGCCGGTGTCCCGCCAGTGCGGGAAGTGGTCCCGGCTGTAGCCCCGCATCGAGCCGGCGCTCGCCACCGTCAGCTGGTCGAGCTTCTCGCTGACGTTGCCGCCGCTGCCCGGCGGGGCGTCCGGCTCCTCCGCCGGGGCGCAGCCGGCCGCGACGACCGCGAGCACCGCGGTCAGCGCGGCCGCCCCGGCCGCGCGACGTCCTGATCTGGTACGCACAGACGACACCCCTCCAGCTTGCGGGCTCCCGGCGATTGCGCACAGTACCCCGGGTGCGTTTCCGTGATTCGTGGCGTCCGGCAAATCGATCCGAGGAAGATGGATACCCGTGACCGAATCCGCGCCCGCGCTCCGGCTGGCCACCCCCGCGGGCCGGGGGACGCTGCTCGCCGCGGTCCTCGCCTCCGGCATGGTCTTCCTGGACAGCACCGTGGTCAACGTGGCCCTGCCCCGGCTCGGCGCCGACCTCAAGGCGACCGTGGCCGATCTCCAGTGGACGATCAACGGGTACCTGCTCATGCTGGCGGCGTTCGTGCTGCTCGGCGGCGCGCTCGGCGACCGGTTCGGACGGCGGCGGGTGTTCCTGCTGGGGGTGGTCTGGTTCACCGCCGCGTCGGTGCTGTGCGGCCTCGCCCAGGGCACCTCCTGGCTGATCGTGGCCCGCGTCCTGCAGGGAGCCGGCGGCGCGCTGCTCACGCCGGGCTCGCTGTCGGTGATCCAGTCCAGCTTCCACCCGGACGACCGGGGCCGGGCGATCGGGACCTGGTCCGGGCTCGCCGGGGTGTCCACCGCGCTCGGCCCGTTCGTCGGAGGCTGGCTGATCGACACCCTCTCCTGGCGGTGGATCTTCTTCCTCAACGTGTCGCTGGCCGTCCCGGTGGTGCTCGCCGCGCTGCGCTGGGTGCCGGAGAGCCGGGACGAGGACGTCTCGCGCAAGGGGGCCGGGCGGCGGTTCGACGTGCTGGGCGCGTTGCTCGGCGCGCTGGGACTGGGCGGTGTGACGTACGCCCTGATCGACGCCCCGGCCCGCGGCCTCGGCTCGCCGGCGGTGCCGGTGTCGGCGCTGGCCGGGGTGCTCGCGATCGTCGCCTTCGTGCTGGTGGAGCGCCGCCGGGGCGGCAGCGCCATGCTCCCCCCGGGCCTGTTCCGCAGCCGGCTCTTCTCGGTGCTGAACGTCTTCACCGTGGTGGTGTACGCGGCGCTGGGCGGGTTCACCTTCTTCCTCGCCGTGTACCTGCAGAACGTGGTGGGCTGGTCGGCCCTGCTCACCGGCCTGGCCACCGTGCCGATGACGCTGCTGCTGCTGGTCGGGTCGTCCCGCGCCGGGGCGCTGTCGGCGCGGATCGGCCCCCGGTTGCCGCTGACGGTCGGCCCGGTCGTCGCCGCGATTGGCCTGCTGCTGCTGCGCGGGGTGCGGCCGGGCGCGTCGTACTGGACGGACGTGCTGCCCGGGGTGGCGCTGTTCGGCCTCGGCCTGACCCTGGTGGTGGCGCCGCTGACCGCCTCGGTGCTGGCCGCCGTCGCGGACCGGTTCGCCGGGGTGGCGAGCGGCTTCAACAACGCGGCGTCCCGGGTCGGTGGCCTGCTGGCGGTGGCCGCGCTGCCGCTGCTGGTCGGCCTCAGCGGCACCGGGTACGAGCAGAAGGCGGCGCTGACCGGCGCGTTCCGCGGGGCGATGCTGTGGTGCGCCGGGCTGCTGCTCGTCGGGGCGGCGCTGGCCGGGCTGTTGATCCACCGCCCGGCCCGCCGGGCGCCGGGCGCCCAGCCCTGCCCCTCGCTGCCGGCCTCGACTCCGCCGGACAGGTGAGCCGCAGGGGCCCCACGGACGCGGGGCCCCTGCGGGCGAACTCAGGCGCGGGCGCGGTTGACGGCGCTGGTGACCGCCTTCACCGAGGCGGTGACGATGTTCGCGTCCACCCCGGCGCCCCAGACCGTGCGGCCGTCCACCTCGCACTCGACGTACGCGGCGGCCTGGGCGTCCCCGCCGGAGGACATCGCGTGCTCGTGGTAGTCGAGCACCCGTACGGCCACGCCGACCGCCTGCAGCGCGCTGACGTACGCGTCGATCGGGCCGTTGCCCACCGCGACCAGCGACCGGCGCTCCCCGCCGAGGGCCACCTGGGCCTCGATCTCGACCTTGCCGTCGACGGTGCCGATGGCGTAGCCGGTCAGGGCCACGGCCGGGTCGGGCTGGTGGTCGACCAGGTAGTTGCGGGCGAAGATGTCCCACATCGTGCCCGGGTCGACCTCGCCGCCGTCGTGGTCGGTGACCTGCTGGACGACGCCGGAGAACTCGATCTGGAGCCGACGCGGCAGGTCGAGCTGGTGCTCGCTCTTCATGATGTACGCGACGCCGCCCTTGCCGGACTGCGAGTTGACCCGGATCACCGCCTCGTAGGTGCGGCCCAGGTCCTTGGGGTCGATCGGCAGGTACGGCACGGCCCAGGCGAACTCGTCGACCGGTACGCCGGCGGCGTCGGCGTCGGCGTGCAGGGCGTCGAAGCCCTTCTTGATCGCGTCCTGGTGCGAGCCGGAGAACGCCGTGTAGACCAGGTCGCCCGCGTACGGGTGGCGCTCGTGCACCGGGAGCTGGTTGCAGTACTCGACGGTCCGCTTCACCTCGTCGATCCGCGAGAAGTCGATCATCGGGTCGACGCCCTGGGAGAAGAGGTTCAGCCCCAGGGTCACCAGGTCCACGTTGCCGGTGCGCTCGCCGTTGCCGAACAGGCAGCCCTCGATCCGGTCGGCGCCGGCCAGCAGGCCCAGCTCGGCGGCGGCGACCCCGGTGCCCCGGTCGTTGTGGGGGTGCAGGCTGAGCACCAGGCTGTCCCGCCGCGGCAGGTGCCGGTGCATCCACTCGATCGAGTCGGCGTACACGTTCGGCGTGGCCATCTCGACGGTCGCCGGCAGGTTCACGATCAGCTTCCGCGCCGGGGTCGGGTCGATCACCTCGATGACCTTCGCGCAGACCTCCAGCGCGTACTCCAGCTCCGTGCCCGTGTACGACTCGGGGGAGTACTCGTAGAGGATGTCCGTGTCCGGGGTGTGGATCTCGGCGTACTTCTGGCAGAGCCGGGCGCCGGTGGTGGCGATGTCGGTGATGCCGTCCCGGTCCAGGCCGAAGACCACCCGGCGCTGGAGGACGGAGGTCGAGTTGTAGAAGTGCACGATCGCCCGCCGGGCGCCGCGCAGCGACTCGAAGGTCCGGTCGATCAGGTGCTCCCGGCACTGGGTGAGCACCTGGATCGTCACGTCCTCCGGGATCAGGTCCTGCTCGATGAGTTGCCGGACGAAGTCGTAGTCGGTCTGGCTCGCCGACGGGAAACCGACCTCGATCTCCTTGTAGCCCATCTGCACCAGCAGCTGGAACATCCGGCGCTTGCGCTCCGGGGACATCGGGTCGATCAGGGCCTGGTTGCCGTCGCGCAGGTCGACCGCGCACCAGCGCGGCGCGGCCTCGACGTGCCGCGTCGGCCAGGTGCGGTCCGGCAGGTCGATCCGGAACTGCTGCTGGTACGGCTGGTAGCGGCGGTACGGCATCCGGCTGGGGCGCTGCCGGGCGATCGGATCGGTCTCGGCGTCGGTGGCTGGTTGAGCCATGGCGGAGTGCTCCCCCTGGAACATGTGGCGTCAGCAATCGGAAGGTCCGGCGACGTTGCCGGGTCGGCGGAGAGTGCCGACGGGAGGTTCGGATGTGCTGGACGGCGCGATTAGACCCCGCGACGAGGTGCCGGCCGATCAGGCCTCGTCGCGGCGACCAAGGAGGAGGTACGCCTGCCACATGACAGGGCGACCCTACGTGATGTTGCGGGCGGCGGGAAGGCTGGCCCGAATTATGAGACCAACATCGCATTTTCCCAGTTGGGGTGGCTCGGGGTGAGAGCCGGCGATCCGTACGGGCCGATGCGTCAGCCCGTTCCCGTGCCCGTGGTCGACGGGTCCGGGCTCTGCGCGGCGGTGCCGAGGGGCTCGCCGCCGGTGACCGGCCCGGCCAGCCGTACGGAGGCCGGCGCCGGGCCGGCCGGACCGGACAGCGTCAGGGTCCCGGAGTCGGTGCGCACGGCGGTCGGGGTGCCGTCGGGGGCGTAGCAGTAGATCCCCACGCCGAGCGGGGCGGTCAGCGAGGCCGAGGTCGAGTCGACGGAGTAGCAGGCGCCGGTCGCCCCGGCCGGCGGCCTGGCCGGGGAGACCGCGAGCGGGGCCCGCCGGTCGGTGAGCACCTCCAGCCAGTCCGTGAACGGGTGCTGCACCCAGGGGTCCAGCCGGCGCGGGACCCTGCCCGTCCGGCCGCCCAGGCGTACGCAGCTCGCCGGCTCCGGCCAGCCGGCCGACGGCAGGCCGCACTGGAAGAGCCCGTCGCCGGTGGCGACGAGCGCGATGTCGGCGGTGCCGCCGAGCGCCCAGCCCGGCACGTCCACCCGCCACGTGCCGTCGGCCGCCCTGGTCACCACGATCGAGCGGGCCGGGCCGTCGCCCCCGGAGAGGGCGTAGCGGGCGGTGAAGTGCCGATCCTGGGCCGCCGCGGCCAGGGCGGCCAGCTCGTTGCGGGCCGCGTCCATGGCGGCGGGGGTGGGCTCGCCGGAAGGCGATGGGGTCGGCGTGGCCGGCTGGCCGCCGGCGCACGCGGCGAGCAGGGCCGGAAGGGTGAGCGCGAGGGCGGCGGTCAGGCGCCGGACCCCGCGGAGGTGGGCATGCACGGGGTCATTCTGCGGTGCGCCGGCGCCGCCCGGGGGCCCGCGCGACGCCCCGCCGCACGGCGTGTCGCATACCCGTCGGCGGCGGCCCCTGTGGCGTGTCGCACGGTCGCCGGAAACACCTCCGCGCGGCGTGTCGCGTACCGGGGAAGAGCCGCCGGGACGCCGCGCGGAGCGCGTCACGTACCCCGGAAGAGGCCGGCGGGAAGGCGTCGGCCGCGGTCCGCGGGGGCCGGATGGTGGGATCACCCGGCCCCGGCGCGCCGGCCGCCGGATACGCTGAGGTGGTCTGACATGCGCCGCCGGCCTGGTCCCGGCGGCGTCGGCACGAAGAGGGACGCTTGGGAGGGAGTGCACCGTCGTGGCACTCGTGGTGCAGAAGTACGGCGGATCCTCCGTCGCGAACGCCGAGCGGATCAAGCGGGTGGCCGAGCGGATCGTCGCCGCCCGCAAGGCCGGCGACGACGTGGTGGTCGTCGTCTCGGCCATGGGCGACACCACCGACGAGCTGCTCGACCTGGCGAACCAGGTCAGCCCGCTGCCGCCGGGCCGCGAGCTGGACATGCTGCTCACCGCCGGCGAGCGGATCTCCATGGCGCTGCTCGCCATGGCCATCCACAACCTCGGGTACGAGGCCCGGTCGTTCACCGGCTCGCAGGCCGGCGTGATCACCACCTCGGTGCACGGCAAGGCGCGGATCATCGACGTGACCCCGGGGCGGCTCAAGGGAGCGCTCGACGAGGGCGCGGTGGTCATCGTGGCCGGCTTCCAGGGCGTGTCGCAGGACACCAAGGACGTCACCACCCTGGGCCGGGGCGGCTCGGACACCACGGCCGTGGCGCTCGCCGCCGCGCTGGACGCCGACGTCTGCGAGATCTACACCGACGTCGACGGCGTGTTCACCGCCGACCCCCGGATCGTGCCCAACGCCCGGCACATCAAGCACATCACGTACGAGGAGATGCTGGAGCTGGCCGCCTGCGGCGCGAAGGTGCTGCACCTGCGCAGCGTCGAGTACGCCCGGCGCGCGGGCTTGCCGATCCACGTCCGTTCGTCATACTCGACCAACACCGGCACGATGGTCACCGGATCGATGGAGGACCTTTCCGTGGAACAGGCGCTGATCACCGGGGTCGCCCACGACCGCAGCGAGGCGAAGATCACCATCGTCGGGGTGCCCGACGAGCCGGGCGCCGCCGCGCGGATCTTCGACACCGTGGCCGGTGCCGAGATCAACATCGACATGATCGTGCAGAACGTCTCCACCGAGGGCACCGGACGCACCGACATCTCGTTCACCCTGCCCAAGACCGACGGCCCCACCGCGATGGCGGCGCTGAGCAAGATCCAGGAGTCGGTCAAGTTCAAGGGCCTGCTGTACGACGACCACGTCGGCAAGGTGTCCCTGATCGGCGCCGGGATGCGGTCGCACCCGGGCGTGGCGGCCGGCTTCTTCGCCGCCCTCGGCGCGGCCGGGGTCAACATCGAGATGATCTCCACCTCCGAGATCCGGGTCTCCGTGGTGTGCCGGGACACCGACCTCGACAAGGCGGTCCGGGCCATCCACGACGCCTTCGAGCTGGGCGGCGATTCCGAGGCTGTGGTCTACGCGGGCACCGGACGGTAGCCGTGCCGTCGCTGCCCACCCTGGCCGTGGTCGGGGCGACCGGCGCCGTCGGCACGGTGATGTGCGAGCTGCTCTCGTCCCGGGCCAACGTCTGGGGTGAGATCCGGCTGCTCGCGTCCGAGCGGTCGGTCGGGCGGCGGGTGCGGTGCCGGGGCGAGGAGTTGACCGTCGGGGCGCTCACCCCGGAGGCGTTCGACGGCGTCGACGTCGCGATGTTCGACGTGCCCGACGAGGTCTCCGCCGAGTGGGCGCCGATCGCGGTCGGCCGGGGCGCGGTCGCGGTGGACAACTCCGGGGCGTTTCGGATGGACCGGGACGTCCCGCTGGTCGTCCCCGAGATCAACCCGGAGCAGGTGCGCAACCGGCCGAAGGGGATCATCGCCAACGCCAACTGCACGACCCTCGCGATGATCGTGGCCGTCGCCCCGCTGCACCGCGAGTACGGCCTGCGCGAGCTGGTGCTCGCCTCGTACCAGGCGGTCTCCGGGGCCGGTCAGGCCGGGGTGGACGCGCTGCACTCCCAGCTCGGCAAGATCGCCGGGGACAGGATGCTCGGCTCCCGTCCGGGCGACGTGCGACAGGCCGTCGGCGACGAGCTGGGCCCGTTCCCGGCCCCGCTGGCGCTCAACGTGGTGCCCTGGGCCGGCTCGCTCGCCGACGGCGGCTGGTCGTCCGAGGAGCTGAAGCTGCGCAACGAGTCGCGCAAGATCCTCGGCCTGCCCGACCTGAAGGTCTCCGCGACGTGCGTCCGGGTGCCGGTGGTGACCGGGCACTCGGTGGCCGTGCACGCGGTCTTCGCCACCGAGGTGGACGCCGAGGGGGCCCGCAAGGTGCTGCGCAACGCCCCGGGCGTGATCCTGGTCGACGACCCGGCCGCCGGGGAGTTTCCGATGCCGATCGACGCCGTCGGCACCGACCCGTCGTGGGTCGGCCGCATCCGCCGCGCCGTCGACGATCCGCGCGCCCTGGACCTGTTCGTGACGGGCGACAACCTGCGCAAGGGCGCCGCCCTGAACACGGCCCAGATTGCCGAGCTCCTGGCCAGGGACCTGACCCGCCCCTGACCCCTGCCCTGCCCCCTGTCTGCGGCGATCTTGCACTTTGTGCCCCCGTTATGTTGCTTATGGGGTGGCATGCCGGGGCCGAACTGCAAGATCGCGGGGAGGGGCGGGGTCGTCAGGGGCGCGGTCAGGCGGCGGAGAGGTGGACGGCGTCGCGGCCCTGCCGCTTGGCCGCGTAGAGGGCCTGGTCGGCGCGCTGGAGCGTCTGCTCCGGTAGTTCGCCAGACCGGGGCAGGGCGACGCCCACGCTGATCGTGCGGCCGACACCCCGCGCCGCCTCGGTCAGCCGCTCGGCGATCCGGACCGCCTCCTCGGGGCGGTTCACCTCGATCACCGCGACGAACTCGTCCCCGCCGATCCGGTACAGCTCGTCACCCTGGCGCAGCGCCGCCTCCAGGGCCCGGGCCAGGCCGACCAGCAGCCGGTCGCCGGCCTGGTGGCCGTACGTGTCGTTGACGGTCTTGAAGCCGTCCACGTCGATCGCGAGCAGGGCCGTCCGGTCCGGCGTGGCGCGGGCGATCCGCTGCCCGAACGGGCCGGTGTGCCGCAGCCCGGTCAACGGGTCGGAGTTGGCCTGCTCGCACAGCCGCGCCAGGGTGCGCAGCCGGTCCAGGCAGGTCCACGCCTGGTCGGCGAGCAGCTCCAGGAGGTTCACGGTGGTCGGGTCCGGCTGCAGCAGCCGCTCGTCGGCGACCAGCAGCACCCCGCCGCCGTCCGGCGGCCCGACCGGCACCGCCACCAGCGTCCGCGCCCCCGCGTCGGCGACGGGCCGGTACTCCTCCGTCGGCGGATGCCCGGCCCTCCCGAGCGTGTATCCCGCGCCGTGCCGGTGGGCCTGGCTGATCATCCGGCCGAGCGCGGGCCCGCCCGCCCCGGTCAGCGCCGCCCGGATGCGCGACTCCAGCTCGCCCGGCGAGTCCGCCGGGTCGCTCAGCCGGGGGCCCGTCCCGTCCGCCAGCACCAGCACGGCCGCCCCGAGGGTGGAGACCTCGCGGGCGGCGCGGATGGCGACGGTCCGCAGGTCCCGCTCCGTGGTGGCGGCGGTCAGCGCGGCGGCGTGCCGGAGCAGCTTCTCGCTGCGGCTCTCCTCGGGCGGGCCGCCGAGCGCCATGATCCGGGCGCCGAGGCGGGCGGCGACCACCTCGGCGGTCTCCCGCCACGGGCCCAGCTCGACCGGCTCGCTCCACTGCAGGTCGAGCACCCCGATCGGGTGGCCGGCGGGGTCGAGCACCGGTACGCAGACCTCGGCGGTGACGTCGGGGCGTACCGGGGGGCGGTCGGGATCCCCGGACACGTCGGCGACGGTGGCCCCCTCGCCCGAGGCGTACACCCGCCCGACGACGCCGGTCCCGGGCGGGACGGTGGAGAAGACCTGCCAGGCGCCGGTCGCGGCGACGCAGCGCAGCCGGCCGGCCACCTCCAGCAGTACGGAGATGGTGGCCGGCGCGTACCGGGCGAGCGCGGTGACCGTCCACTGACACGCCTCCACGGCGGTCGACGCCATGGGTAGGCGGACCGTCACGTCCCGGAGCACCCGGCTGTGATCCACGCGTACGTCGCTCCAGGGGGAGGGGAGGGGCGAGTCGTCCGGTCAAGCGTACTCACCCGCAGCTCACTGCCCATTTTTCAAGATCATCATGATCGTACACATGTGCTATCCACAGGCTGTGGACGCGGCCTGTGCACACGACGTCACGGCGATAGCCTGGGACGTGCCGGTCGACCTGGAGGACGCGATGCTCATCGCCCAGCTCAGCGACACCCACCTGACCACCGGGCCGCTCGCCGCCGAGCCGGCCGCCGGGCTGCACCGGGCGCTCGGCCGGGTGCTCGGCCTGACCCCCCGACCGGACCACGTCGTGATCACCGGCGACCTGACCGAGCACGGCCGCCCCGACGAGTACGTCGCCCTGCGCGACGTGGTCGGCCGGTTCCCGCTGCCGGTGCACCTGGTCGCCGGCAACCACGACGACCGGGAGTCGCTGCTGGACATCTTCGGCGGCACGCCGTGCCTGGCCGGCGGCTACTCCGCGCACTACGTGGTGGAGCGGCCGGACGCCACCCTGGTGGTACTGGACTCGCTCACGGCCGGTGCGGACGGCGCCGGCCGGCTCGGCGCCGAGCAGCTCGCCTGGCTGGACGAGGTGCTGGCCCGCCGGCCGCGGCTGCCCGCCGTGGTCTGCCTGCACCACCCGCCCGTCCCCGTGGGCATGCCCTTCCTCGACGGCATCCGGCTGCGCGACGGCGACGACCTGGCCAAGGTCGTCGCCGCCCACCCGCACGTCGTCCGGGTGCTGGCCGGCCACGTGCACCGGGCCGTCACCGTCGACTTCGCCGGAACGGTGCTGACCACCGCGCCGAGCACGTGGCGGCAGTCGTCGCTGGCCCTCGACGCCGCGGAGCGGTTCGGGTACGTCCTCGAACCGACCGCGTTCCTGCTGCATCTCGTCACAAAGGCCGGCTGCGCCACGCACACGGTGCAGGTCAGCCACGCGGCCGGCCTGACCGGCGGGTTCTGACCGGCGGAAGGGCGCGCGCGACGGGCACCGATGCCGGCCTTCGGCGCGCCGTGGCGAGCGGCACGGGTCGAGTGGGTCCGCCCCCGCCGTGCGGACGTTCGTCCCGCGCTGTTCGGTCGCGACGGTGTCGCCGTTCGGTCACGGCCGGTCATTCCACCGGTCGATACTTGTCGACGCAGAGATCCCGCCCTCCACAATTGCCCCGGTGCATGGCAGCCTCAGGTCACCTCCCAGGCAGGCGCCGCCAGGAACGGTGCCACGCCCGGCCGTCCCGGGAACGGCGTCGGCTCCTCGCACCGGGAGCCGGCGCCCCCGGGACGGTCGGAACCGTCATGTCCGGGCCGCCCGGCCGTTCGCTCCGGTTCGTCCCGGGTTCCGGCGGTTCTGGTGGGCTTTCCCGCATCGACCTGCACCGGGGGAAGATGAGACGCTGTCTGCGACGACCGCGGCCACCCCCGACCGCCGCGACCCCACGATCGACCCCTGTCACGGCACGGAGCAGGGTCGCCGGGCCGACTCGCGCCCGGCAGCGTACGACGAGTAGCGGGCGGCGGCCGTTCGCCGGCGCGGCGGCCGTATCGGCGCCAGTCGCCTTTCTGGTCTTCCGGCTGATGCCACTAGATCGATGTCTTTCGGTAGATTGCCGGGGTGGGCAATCACGTGTTCATCAGCTTCAGCCATGCCTCCGACGCCGCGTACGTCCAGCGGCTGGCTGGCCATCTCGAAGCCTCCGGTGTGGCGGTCCGGTTCGACCAGGAGAGCGTCAGCGATGACCAGTGGGATGACGTGTCGGAGGAACGCATCGACTCCTGCGCGGCACTCGTGGTGGTGATGACGCCGGCAGCGGAGGCGTCGCCACAGGTGGAGCGGGAGATCGACCGGGCGGAGAAGGTGGGTAAGCCGATCCTGCCACTGCTGCTGGAGGGCGAGCCGTTCGCCCGCCTCGGCGACGTGCGGCACGAGGACGTCACCGGCGGGCGCATGCCCTCCGCCGACCTGGTCCGGCGGCTGGCCGCATCGGCGGCGCCACAGTCTCAGCCTGCGCCGACGCCGGTGGCGCGTCGATCGACACCCGGTACGCCCCTCGCGACCCTCACCGGCCACACCGGCACGGTGATCTCGGTGGCGTTCAGCCCGGACGGACGCACCCTGGCCACCACCGGCCAGGACAGGACGGCCCGGTTGTGGAACCTGGCCGACTCCGCCCGGCCCGCGCTCACCGCCACCCTCGCCGGCCGCCCCGACAAGCCGCGGGGGATATTCTGGCTCACCGTCATGGGGTCCGTGGTGTTCGGCCCGGACCGGCGCACCCTCGCTGTCACCTGCCAGGACAAGGTGGCCCGGTTGTGGGACACGACCGGCTCCGCCCAGCCGGCGCTCACCGCGACCGTCGCCGGCCACACCAAGGGCATAGCATCGATGGCGCTCAGTCCGGACGGGCGCCTCCTCGCCACCGCCAGCTTCGACAAGACGGCTCGGTTGTGGGACGTGTCTGACCCCGCCCGGCCGACGCTCACCGCCACCCTCGCCGATCACAAGGGCTGGGTGGCATCGGTGGCGTTCAGCCCGGACGGGCGCCTCCTCGCGACCGTCGCCTTCGACAAGGCGGTTCGGTTGTGGGACGTGTCCGCTCCCGCCCGGCCGACGCTCACCGCCACTTTCACCGGTCACGCCAGCCCGATGGGGTCGGTGGTGTTCAGTCCGGACGGGCGTACCCTCGCGACGGCCAGCTTCGACAAGACGGCTCGGTTGTGGGACGTGTCCGCTCCCGCCCGACCGCTGCACACCGCCACCCTCACCGAGCACGCCGGCAAGGTGTTGTCGGTGGCGTTCAGCCCGGACGGGCGTACCCTCGCGACCGTCGGCAACGACAAGACGGCTCGCCTGTGGGAGGTGACCGATCCCGCCCGGCCGGTGCTCGCCACCACCCTCACCGGTCACACCGGCCCGGTGCAGACGGTCGCGTTCAGCCCGGACGGGCGTACGCTCGCCACCGCCGGCAACGACAAGACGGCCCGACTGTGGCAGCTGTAGACAGTGCGCCCCCCGACGCCCCGTAGCTCCACCGGTGGCCACCGGGGAAATGCCAGAGGGCACATCCATCGATTGGATGTGCCCTCTCACCTGGTCGGGGTGGCCGGATTTGAACCGACGACCTCTTCGTCCCGAACGAAGCGCGCTACCAAACTGCGCCACACCCCGAGGTGCTGACAAATAGTAGCCCACCCGTCCCGAGGGTCAAACTCGGTACCCCCTCGCGCCGGGCCGGGTCGTCCGGCGCTGGCGGTGGCGTACCCGCAATGCGGTTTGATCAGGGCGGGCGGCGTCGGGCGGCCGGACCCGGCCGGGTAGCCAAGTGTCCGGGCCGGTTCGCGGCCCTGCCCGCGAGGGAAGCGACAGCACAGACGGGGCAGCTCCGTAGCGACGCACCTCACACCCGCCCGCCCGCCAGGGCAGGCGGGACGGGCAGGGCGGGTGGGACGGGACGGCTCAGCGCGGAATCAGCGTGAGGACGCTCGCCTCCGGGCGGCAGGCGAACCGGACCGGCGCGGTCGGGTGGGTGCCCAGGCCGGCCGAGACGTGCAGCCAGGAGTCGGAGCCTGGCCAGCGGTGCAGGCCCTTGGCCATCGACCGGGGCAGGCCGCAGTTGGTCACCAGCGCCCCGACACCGGGCACGCAGACCTGGCCGCCGTGGGTGTGGCCGGCGAGCAGCAGGGCGAACCCGTCCGCGGCCATCTCGTCGAGCACGGCCGGCTCGGGGGAGTGCGCAACGCCGATCGACAGCTCGGCGGAGGCGGACACCGGGCCGGCAACGGAGGGATAGTCGTCGCGGGCGACGTGCGGGTCGTCGACCCCGACCAGCTCGACCAGCCGCCCGCCCGCCTTGAGCGTCGTCCGGGCGTTGTTCAGGTCGGCCCAGCCGGCGCCCGTGAAGACGTCGCGCAGCTCCTCGTACGGCAGCTCCGCCCCCTCCCGGTACTCCCGGTCGGGCAGGAAGTAGCTGAACGGGTTCTTCAGCACCGGCCCGGTGTAGTCGTTGGAGCCGAACACGAACGCGCCGGGCAGGTCCAGCAGGGGTTGCAGGGCCCGCAGCACGCCCGGCACCGCCCCGGGGTCGGCCATGTTGTCCCCGGTGACCACCACCAGGTCCGGGTCGAGCGCCGCCAGCGACGCCACCCAGTCCTGCTTGCGCCGCTGCCCGGGCATCATGTGCAGGTCCGACAGGTGCAGGACGCGCAGCGGCTCGGTGTCGGCCGGTAGCACCGGCACGTCGAACCGGCGCAGGGTGAACATGTTGCGCTCGACGAGCGACGCGTACGCCAGGGTGGCCGCGCCGACCGCGGCGGTCCCCGCCGCGAGCCGGAATAGTGTGCGCTTTCGCATGGCGTTCAGGGTAGTTTGACCGTCCATGAGCACGCTGAAGGACCGTCTGACCGCCGACATGCGCGCCGCCCTCAAGGCGCGCGACGAGCTGACCACCTCCACGCTGCGGATGGCCCTCGCGGCCGTCGGCAACGCCGAGGTCGCCGGCAAGGAGAAGCGCGAGCTCGACGACGACGAGGTGCTGGCGGTGCTGACCAAGGAGGCGAAGAAGCGGCGCGAGGCCGCCACCGCCTTCGCCGACGCCGGTCGCGCCGAGCAGGCCGCGAAGGAGAGCGCCGAGGGCGACGTGCTGGAGCGTTACCTGCCGAAGCAGCTCTCCGACGACGAGCTGGCCGAGCTGGTCGCGGGGGCGCTCGCCGCGGGTGGGTTCAGCGGCAAGGCGCAGATGGGCCCGGCGATGAAGGCGGCCCAGGCCGCGGTGGCCGGCCGGGCCGAGGGGGGCCGGGTCGCCGCCGAGGTACGTCGCCAGCTCGGCCTCTGACGCTCTCGACGATGCCGTGACGTGAACGGGCGGGCACCCCCGCAGAGGTACCCGCCCGTTCACGGATGGCTGGGTCGGTCAGCCTTGGCGACCCGGCCGGCCGCCGTTGCCGTTTCCGTTGCCGGTCCCGGGCACGTCGCCGGTGCCGTCGTTGACCGGCGGGTTGACCGGGTTGCCGCTGCCGCTGCTGACCTCGATGGTCACCACGCCGCCCTTGATGGTGCGCCCGGTCGGGCTGGTCCCGGCGGCCTTGCCGGCGGCGCAGCTCGACGGGACCCGGTTCGAGGCGACCACCGGCTGGAAGCCGGCGCCCCTGAGCCGGTTTTTCGCGGTCTCGATGTCCACGCACTTCACGTCGGGAATCGAGCGCTGATCGCCATCCATGATCTTGCCGCTCGGCGGGGTGAACTCGATGCCCGGCTTGCCCTTCATGGCGTCGCGCAGCGTCTCGTACACCGGCGGGTTGATGCCGGTCGGCTCGTTGTGACCCATCCTCTGGTTGGTCTGCGGCCAGTCCGGGTCGGCCTGGATGCCGGCCACCGAGTACTGCTTGGTCATCGCGACCAGGGCGGAGGTCTTCTCCGAGTCGGTGGTGCCGGACTTGCCGGCCACCGGCTTCCCGACGATTCCCCGCACGTTGCGGGCGGTGCCGCCCTTGCACCTCGAGGTCGAGGAGCGGTCGCCGACGGGGCAGCGGGCGGCGTCCACGGCCGCCCGGGCGACCTCGGTGCTGATCCGCTGCTCACAGCGCGGGTTGGCCACGTCGAGGGCCTTGCCGTCCGGGCCGACGATCTTCTGTACCGGGATCGGCTCGCAGTACTTGCCGTCCGCCGCCAGGGTGGCGTACGCGTTGGCCAGGTCGAGCGGGGTGGCGGCGGAGACGCCCAACGTGAAGGCGCCCCACTGGTGCGCCGCCTCCTTGTTGTTGGCGAACTTCGCGTCCTCCGCGGAGCGGAACTGGATGCCCAGCTTCTGCGCCGCCTTGACGACGTTCTCCGCCCCCACCTGCTGCTGGAGCGGGACGAAGTAGGTGTTCACGGAGCTGCCGAACGCGCTCCACATGTTGTGCGGGCCGGCCATCGACTCCGAGGAGTTCGTCGGGCAGTAGAAGTGCGTGCCCGGGCAGGCCGCGGGACTGCTGCTGTCGATGATGTACTCGGACTTGAACTGCTTCGGCGAGTTGATCGTGTAGCTGAGCGGGATGCCCTTCTCCAGCGCGGCCACGATGGTGAAGATCTTGAACGTCGAGCCGGCCTGGTAGCCCTTGATGTCACCGCCGCCGCTGAGCAGCGGGACCACCGTGTTCGGGACGTTGCCCCGGATCTTCTTCCTGGCCTTCCGCGGGTCGCTGGAGATCTTGTTCTGCGGGTGCTGCGGGTCGTCGATCTTGAAGTTCCGGTTGACCGACAGCGCCCGCACCCGGCCCGTGCCCGGCTCGACGACCGCGACCATCCGGGCCGCCTTGCTGTTCACGCCGAGGTTCCTGCGGACGGCCTTGTCGCCCGCGTTCTGCGCCTGCACGTCGAGGGTGGTGGTGATGGTGTAGCCGCCGCTCTTGAGCCGCCGCTCCCGGTCGTACGTGGTCGAGCCGAACGTCTGCTGCTGCAACCACCAGCGGTAGAAGTAGTCGCAGAAGAAGCCCCACTCCTTCTTGTTGGTGGCGACGCAGCCGTTCGGGGTGGTCTTGTCCTTCACGACCAGCTTGGTGGCCTGGGCCGCCTCGGCCTCCTCCTTCGTGATGGCGCCGATCTCGACCATGTTCTTGATGACGTAGTTGCGCCGGTCGAGGGCGAGCGGGTACCCGGTCTTGGTGGTCGGGTCGTTGGTGCTCGGGGCCTTCACCATGCCCGCGAGCAGGGCGGCCTCGGCGATCGTGAGCTTGCTCGGCGGCTTGCCGAAGTAGACCTGGCTGGCGGCGTAGATGCCGTACGCGCCGTTGCCGAAGGAGGCGAGGTTCAGGTAGCGGTTGAGGATCTCGTCCTTGGAGAACTCCTTGTCGACCTGGAGTGCCAGCCGCATCTCGCGCAGCTTGCGGGCGCTGGTGTCCTCGGTCGCGGCGACCACGTCGGCGGGGTGGGTGGCCGAGTACGCGATGGCCAGCCGGACGTACTGCATCGTCAGCGTCGACGCCCCCTGCTGGGAGTTGGCGCCGGACTGGTTGTTGACGAACGCGCGGGCGATGCCGTTGAGGTCGACGCCGTTGTGCTTGTAGAAGTCGTGGTCCTCGGCGGCGATGATCGCCTTCTGCATGTACGGCGAGATGTCGGACAGCTTCACGTCCCGCCGATTCTCGTCGTACATGGTCGCGAGCGGTGTCTTGCCGTCCGATGCGAGCAGATAGCTGATCTGCGGCGCGCGGGCCACCGTCAGTTCCTTGGGCAGCGCGCCGAAGGTCTCGGCGCCGGCCTTCGCGGCCAGCCCGGACATCGCCACCGCGGGGAAGGCCGCCGCCGCGACCACCACGCCGGCCAGCAGGCCACAGACGAGTAGCGATGCGGCGTTGGTCAGCAGATTGTGGTCACGTTTCCGCATCCAGGTCACCTCGACAGGGTACGCGAACAGGTCACGAGGGGCGCTGGGGCGTACTTTCCCCATTTCCTGCGCGCGCCCACCTCGTTGTGCTAAACGCACGAACCCCGGTACGTGGTTGCGTGGATCCGGCGCCGAGTCTCCACCGATCGGTGGGGCCGCGCAGCGTTTTCACGTACTCCGGCCGGGTAGACGGGGGCCGAAGGCCCGGGAAGCCGGGAGTGTCCGTAATGATGGATTTAGCCGACAACGTTGCGTAATCAGCCAACTACAGAGCATGATGATGGCGGCGACGGAGTCGCTGGTCGTCCGTGCCGCCCTGGGGAGGCCGGGCGGACGACCGGGGGGAATCGGCGGCTGGTCGCGCGAAGTCGGTAGGTACTGCAAGGGGGGACGTGTACACATGGGCATGATCACTGACTGGCCGTCGCTGGCGGCGTGTCAGAACGGGGACCCGGACGCGCTGTTCGTACAGGGCGCTGAACAGAACGTGGCGAAGCGGATCTGCCGGAGCTGCCCAGTTCGGTACGAGTGCCTGGCCGACGCGCTCGACAACCGGATCGAGTTCGGAGTGTGGGGCGGCATGACCGAGCGGGAGCGCCGGGCCCTGCTGCGCCGTCACCCCCAGGTCGCCAGCTGGCGGAAGATGTTCGAGGCGGCCATGAAGAAGAACGCCAAGGACAACAAGCCCGGCAAGGACAAGGTCCTCGTCACCACCGGCTGACGCCGGTCACGGCCGGCTGACCGCCGCGCCGATCGTCCGCAGCCCGTCGACGTCGTGCACGTCGGCGGGCTGCGCCGTCACCGACACCGACGGCACCTGCGGGAACGCCTCGGTGAACCGGGCCGCCACCTGCCGCTCGCGTACCGCCTGCTGGGCCAGCGCGGCGTGGGCCCGCAGCACCTCGACGGTGCCCTCGTGCCCGCCGAGGTCGGCCAGCCGCTGCGCGGCGGCCAGGCTCTCGGCCGCGTCCAGCGACCCCACGGCCGGCCGGTGCACCCGGTTGAGCACCAGGCCGGCCAGCGGCATCCGTTCCTCGCGCAGCCGGCCCGCGAAGTAGGCCGCCTCCCGGACCGCGTCCGGCTCCGGCGCCGCGACCAGCAGGAACGCCGTCTCCCGTGCCTGCAGGATCCGGTACGTCTGCTCGGCGCGCTGCCGGAAGCCGCCGAACATCGAGTCCAGCGCGGCCACGAAGCCGGACAGGTCGGTGAGCAGCTGGGCGCCGAGCACCTTCTGCACCACCCGCGAGAACATGCCGAAGCTGGCGGTGACGAGGCTGAACATGCTCCGCCCCCCGCTGCGCGCCGGGGCCAGCAGCAGCCGCAGCATCCGCCCGTCGAGGAACCGGGAGAGCCGGGCCGGCGCGTCCAGGAAGTCCAGCGCCGAGCGCGACGGCGGCGTGTCCACCACGATCAGGTCCCACTCGCCGCGCGCGTGCAGCTGCCCGAGCTTCTCCATCGCCATGTACTCCTGCGTGCCCGCGAAGGTCGAGCTCATGGCCTGGTAGAAGGGGTTGGCGAAGATCTCCGCCGCCTTCGCCGGGTCGGTGTGCTGGAGCACCACGTCGTCGAAGGTGCGCTTCATGTCGAGCATCATGGCGTGCAACTCGCCGCCGCTGGCCTCGGCGTCGATGCCCTTGACCTGCCGGGGCGTGTTGTCCAGCTCGGTGAGGCCGAGCGACTGGGCCAGCCGGCGGGCCGGGTCGATCGTCAGCACCACCGTACGGCGGCCGTGCTGCTCGGCGGCCCGCAGCGCGAGCGCCGCGGCGGTGGTCGTCTTGCCCACCCCGCCCGCCCCGCAGCAGACCACGATCCGTACGTCCGGGTCGGCGAGGATCTGGTCGACGTCCAGCTGCGTCGCCGCGTCTTCGGAAGGCACCAATCGAGCGTATCGGGCTCCCGGGCCTCGCTGTGCCGTGCCGGCGCCAGTGTGAGTCAATCCGCCCGGACGAGCGCCCGCGCCAGCGTCTCCAGGCCCGCCCGGTCCACCCCGCCGGGCAGCAACGGCAACTCGATCAGCGGCAGCCCCAGCTCCACCAGGTCGGCCCGGAGCGAGTCCTCCAGCTCCCGGCGGATCAGCTGGTCGCGCGCCTCCCCGGCGAGCCCGGCGACGGTCGCCCGGTCCGCCGGCAGGCCCGCCGCGAGCAGCCCGCGCCGCAGCTCGGCCGAGCTCACCACCCGCCCCGCCGGCAGCGGTGGCCGGGTCGCGTTGACGACCACCCGCCCCACCGGGAAGCCGAGCTGGGTCAGTTCGGCGATCGCGTCCACCGTCTCCTGGACCGGCATCTCCTCGAGCAGCGTCACCACGTGCACGGCGGTGATCGGGGAGCGCAGCAGCGCGGCGACCCCCTCGCTCTGCGTCTTGACCGGGCCGACCTTCGCCAGCCGGGCGGTCTCCGCGGTGACGTTGAGGAACCGGCCGATCCGCCCGGTCGGCGGCGCGTCGAGGACCACGGCGTCGTACGCCCGGCGCGGGCCGGCCGTACGGGTGGTGGCCTCCTTGACCTTGCCGGTGAGCAGCACGTCCCGCAGGCCGGGGGCGATGGTGGTGGCGAAGTCGATCGCGCCGAACTTGCGCAGTGCCCGGCCGGCCGCGCCGAGCTTGTAGAACATGTCGAGGTACTCCAGCAGGGCCTCCTCGGCGTCCACCGCCAGGGCCCGGACCTCCCCGCCGCCGGGGGCGTCGGTGAGGTGCCGCTCCTCGTACGGCAGCGGATCGGTGCCGAAGAGCTGGGCGATGCCCTGCCGCCCCTCGACCTCGACCAGCAGGGTGCGCCGACCGTCGGTGGCCAGGGCCAACGCCAGGGCCGCCGCCACGCTGGTCTTGCCCGTGCCGCCCTTGCCGGTCACCACGTGGAGCCGGGCCGCCCACTCCGTACCGGCCGGGTCGGCCGGCCGCTCAGCTGCTCGCACCCGTCGAGCCTATCCACTCGGCCTCGCCCCCGGCGGCTCCGCCCGGGTCAGGCGATCTCGCAGACCCACCAGCCGGTCTGCTGCACGACCGTGAAGCGCAGGTCCTGCTCGGCCACCTTCTCGTCGGAGGTGGTCATGGTCACCTTGGTGGTGACGGTCGCCCGGTCGTCGGTCTGGTTGTCCACCTTGGGAGCGGTCCACCGGAACCGGGCGCCCTCGTGCTCCTCGGCGTACCGCTTGACCTCGGCCACCTTCGCCGCGATCTGCTTGTCGTCCCGCGCGGCGGAGCAGACGTGGCCGGCCGCCTTCTTCGCGTCCCGCTCCTGGTAGACGGCGGCGAGGAAGTTCTGCACCGCGGCGGTCGGCTCCTTCGCGCCCTCCCCGCTCTCGACGTTGCGCAGGGTCAGGAACGCGGCGACGCCACCGCCGCCGCAGAGCAGGACGGCCAGGGCGAGCACGATCGAGGCGATGAGCACACCCCGCTTCTTTCGCGGCTGGGCCGGTGCCGGTGCCGGGTACGGCGGGTATCCCGGCGGCACGGCTCCCGGCGCGCCGGGCTGCGGGGGGCCGGGCTGGGGAAAGCCCGCCTGGGGAAAGCCCGCCTGGGGCCCGCCGGGCTGGGGCGGGCCGGGCAGTAGGGTACCCGGCTGCGGCCCGGCGGGCGGCGGCGCGGCGAACGGCCCGTTGGGCGGCGGCGCATGGCCCGGCGCACCGGGCGGCGGCGCGGCGAACGGCCCGTTGGGCGGCGGCGCATGGCCCGGGCCGGGGGACGGCTGACCACCGTGGGTGGCCGGGGCGCCGCCGAAGCCCGGAGCGGCCGGATGGGGGCCGGCGGGATCCGGGCCGCCCGGGAAGGTGCCCGGCGGACCGGGGGGAACCGGGGAGCCCGCGGGAGCGCCCGGCGGAGCCGGGGGAACGGGGCTGCCGAACGGTTCCGGGGCGCGGTCGCCGATGGGCGGGTCGCCGGGCGTTCCGGTGGCGCCGTTGGGTGGTTGGGTCATGTCGGTCCCCCGGGGGTGCGGCGCGTCGACGTCCGCACCGGACGCGACGGGCTGGTCGGACGAAGGGGGCCGTCCTGCGCGCCCCTCCGACGGGAAGGGTAGCGGTGAACCGCCGCCCGGGGTGGTCCCCGGGCCGGCCACGCCGACGGTGGATCGCGCGAGCGCGCCCGGTGCCGTCGGGTGCCGGACTCGCGAAGTGTCGCATATGTGACTTCTCGTAGCCTTCCATGCGCGCCCTGTTGTTCCGGTCCGGCATCGGTCCTACGTTGTGGCCGGCGTGCGGGTGCGGACCGGACGGATGGTCCGAGCCTGATGGCGACCTGATCAGGCGAGAGGCCGGAGGCAGTGCATGCGCGACACGGACAACATCTCCCGAGCCCAGTTTCCACCCGTCGGTAGCGCCAGCCGGAACCGGCGCACCCCCTCCGTCGACGAGGAGGGTCCGGCCACCGGCCAGCCGGCCGAGCGGCCGTACCCGGTCAACGAGCGGTCGTACCGGCGGTTCGCCGACCAGGGCGAGGCGCTGCGCGTGCTGAGCCGACCGGCCGAGCGGTCCACGGACGACGAGGGGCCCGGCTACGTCATCCACCTGCCGATCCGGGTCGCGGACCTGGCGGCGGCCACCGCGCTGGCCGGCACGGTCGCGGTCTCGCTGGGCTTCCTGCGCGAGCTGGACGCCGGGGAGACCACCGTCTCCACCGCCGACGACCAGAACAACCGCCACCGCGTCTTCTGCGACCTGCTGATGCCGGACCGGTCCCGCTGTCCCCAGCCGTACGACCACGAGGGTGCCTGCGGGGAACCACCGGCCGCCCGGTGAGCGGCGTCCCGCGTCGGACGGCGGGCGCCGGATCGTAGGCTGTGCCCGGTAACTCGTCGCCTCCTAGGGAGCCCTGCGCCGATGCAGAAGTGGGAATATGCCACCGTCCCGCTGCTGGTCCACGCGACCAAGCAGATCCTCGACAACTGGGGTGAGGACGGCTGGGAACTCGTCTCCGTGGTCCCCGGTCCCAACCCGGAGCAGCTCGTCGCGTACCTCAAGCGGCCGAAGGCATGAGTGGCATGAGCGGACGAAGCGAGGTGGCGGCATGAGTAACGGACCGCACGCGAAGCTCGCCGAACTCGGGCTCGAACTGCCCGAGGTGGTGCCCCCGGTGGCCAGCTACGTGCCGGCCGTCCAGTCCGGGCAGCACGTCTACGTCTCCGGTCAGCTGCCGATGGCGCAGGGCAAGCTGCTCGCCACCGGCAAGGTCGGCGCCGGGGTCTCCGCCGAGCAGGCCAAGGACCTGGCCGCGCGGTGCGCGCTGAACGCCCTCGCCGCCGTGGACGCGCTGGTCGGCCTGGAGAACGTGGTCAAGATCGTCAAGGTGGGCGGCTTCGTCGCGAGCGCGCCCGGGTTCACCGGCCAGCCGGCCGTGATCAACGGCGCGTCCGACCTGTTCGGGGCCGTCTTCGGCGAGGCCGGCCGGCACGCCCGCTCCGCGGTCGGCGTCGCCGAGCTCCCCCTGGACGCCCCGGTCGAGCTCGAACTGATCGTCGAGGTCGCCTGACCCGTCCCGTACCCCGCGGTCCTGCGGTGGCGGCCCGGGCGAAAGCCGTGAACGGGCACATACCAGGGGCCGGAACTGCAAGATCGCGGGGAGTGGCGGTCGGGGTCGTACGATCGCTGGCATGACCGGGCACATCACGGGAGCCGTGGCGGCGCTGGCTGGCCAGCTGCCGGAGTGGGTGACGCTGCTGCGCGCGCCCAACCCGGGGCCGATGACCCTCGACGGCACCAACACCTGGGTGCTGCGGTCCGGGCCCGGCGAGCCGGCGGTCGTGGTCGACCCGGGGCCCGCCGACGACGGCCACCTGGCCGCGATCGCGGCGCACGGCCCGGTCGCCGCGGTGCTGATCACCCACGGGCACCCGGACCACACCGAGGGCTCGCCCCGGCTGCGCGAGCTGCTCGGCGGTGCGCCCGTGCGGGCCGTCGACCCCGCGCACTGCCACGGCGGCGGGCCGCTCGACGCGAACGCCCCGCTCGACCAGGCCGGCCTCGCCGTCACCGCGGTCCCCGCCCCCGGGCACACCGCCGACTCGGTCTGCTTCCTGGTCGCGCGCGGCGACGAGCGGGTCGTGCTGACCGGCGACACGATCCTGGGCCGGGGCACCACCGTGGTGGCCCACCCCGACGGCCATCTCGGCGACTATCTGGCCAGCCTGGAGCTGCTCTCGACGTACCGGGGGGTGCCGGCGCTGCCCGGGCACGGCCCGGCGCTGGCCGACTGCGGCGTCGCCGCCGAGTTTTACCTCGCCCACCGCCGGGCCCGGCTCGACCAGGTGCGGCAGGCCGTCGCCGAGGGGGCGACCACCGCCGGCGAGGTGGTGGCCAAGGTGTACGCCGACGTGGACCGTGCGCTCTGGTGGGCCGCCGAGTGGTCGGTGCGGGCCCAGCTGGAGTACCTCGGGGCGGAGCGGCCGTGACCTGCCCGGTGTGCGGGACGGTCGCCGTGCCCGGCGCCCGGTTCTGCCACAACTGCGGCGCCGCCCTGCCGGCCGCCGCCACCCTGCCCGCCGCCGAGCGGCGGGTGGTCACCGTGCTCTTCGGCGACCTGTCCGACTTCACCTCCTGGTCCGAGGACCTCGACCCGGAACGGGTCGGCGCGGTCACCGACCGGGTGCTCGCCGCCCTCGCCGGCGCGGTCAAGACGTTCGGCGGGCACGTCGACAAGCTGACCGGCGACGGGATCATGGCGGTCTTCGGCGCGCCCGTCGCGCACGAGGACGACGCCGAGCGGGCCGTCCGCGCCGCGCTGTCCATGCAGCGCGCGGTGCGCCGGGTGCTCGACGACGAGCGCGGCGGCGGCGCGCCGCTGGGCCTGCGGGTCGGGCTGAACACCGGGGACGTGATCGCCGGCATCCAGGCGGCGATCGAGTACACGGTCATCGGCGACACGGTGAACACCGCCGCCCGGCTCGCCGACGCCGCCGCCGTCGGCGCGGTCTACGCGGGCGCCCGCACCTCGGCGGCCACCCGGCACGTGGCCTCCTGGCGGGCGCTGCGGCCGTTGCGCCTCAAGGGCAAGCGCGAGCCGGTCGAGGCGTACGAGCTGCTCGGGCTGCTGGACGCCCCGGGCACCCGGTCGGGCCTGGGCGACGAGGCGCCGTTCGTCGGCCGGGAGACCGAGATCGGCCGGGTCGCCGGCCGGCTCGCCGAGGTGATCGACCGGGCGGAACCGCGGGTGCTGCTGATGACCGCCGAGGCGGGGATCGGCAAGTCCCGGTTCGCCGCCGAGGTGGAACGGCTCGCCGCCGGCTACGACGTCGGCGCCGGCCGGTACGCCGCGCACAGCGGCGCCCGGGTGCTCTCGGTGCGCTGCGCCGCGTTCGGCGAGCGTCGCCGGCTCGCCCCGCTGGCCGACCTGGTCCGGGCCGCCGTCGGCCTGCCCAACGACCCGGCCACCGCGCTGACCCGGCCGGCCGTCGAGGAGCGCCTGCGTCGGCTCAACCAGCGTCTCGGCCGGCTGCGCGACGACCCCGCGCCGGTCGCCGCCGACCAGCTGCTGGCCCTGCTCGGGTACGCCGAGCTGCCCGGCGCCGGCCCGGCCGACCAGGGCGAGTGGGCCGGCGCCCAGCCGCCCGCGGACGCGGAGGCCGTGCCGAACGCGGTGGCCGCCCTGCTCACCGCCATGGCCGGCGAGGCGCCGCTGGTGATCGTCGTCGACGACCTGCACGACGCGACCGCCGAGACCATCAAGGCGCTCGCGCTGACCCTCAACCGCCTCGCCGGGCCGGTCCTGGTGCTGCTGCTGGGCCGCCCCGAGCTGGTCCGTACGGCCGGGGCGCTCACCCGGGTCTCGGAGGCCGAGGTGCACGCCCTGCCCCCGCTGCGCGGTGCCGACGCGGCGCGGCTGCTCACCAGCTACCTCGGCGGCGGGAAGCTGCCGCAGGCCGACGCCGACCGGCTGCTCGCCACCGCCCAGGGCAACCCGTTCTACCTGGCCGAGCTGGTCACCCTGCTGATGGAGCGGGGCGCGCTGACCGTCGGCCCGGAGCGGGGCGGGTCGGGTGGCGCCACCTGGCGGCTCGCCCCCGGCTCGCTCGGCAGCCGGCTGCTCTCCCGCGACCTCGCCGCCGTGCTCGCGGCGCGCATCGACGCGCTGCCGGCGGACGCCCGGTCGGTGCTGCGGGACGCCGCCGTCGTCGGCGACACCGTACCGGGCGGGGCCCTGACGGCGCTGCGCGAGCAGCGGGCCGGGCGGGACGGCCGGCCCGCCGCCGTGGTGGCCGTCGAGCTCGAACGGGCCGTCGAGGAGCTGCTGCAACGCCGGATGCTGCACCGCACCCGTGCCGGGTACGCCTTCGCCACCCCGTTGATGCGGGAGGCCGCGTACTCCGGGGTGAGCAAGGCCGAGCTGGCCGAGCGGCACGCCGCGCTGGCCCGCTGGGCCGCGCCCGGCGAGCCGGGCGGGCCGGCCGCCCCGGGCGAGCCGGCCGCCCCGGGCGGGTTCGGCGACGCCGCCCGGGACGCCTTCGTCGCCGAGCACGTCGAGCGGGCGGCCGCCCTCGCCGACGCCGTGAAGCTGCGCCCGGACGCACCGGCCCGCACGGTCGGCCCGCTGGGGGTGGCCGCACTGGGCCGGGCCGCCCGCCGCTCGCTGCAGGCCGGGGAGCCGGCCGCCGCCGTCGAGTACGCCGAGCGCGCCACCGAGCTGGCCCGGGGCGCGGTCCCCGCGGCACTGCGGGTGCTGCACGCCCGCGCCCTGCTCCAGGTCGGCCGGGCGGCCGACGCGCTCGCGTACGCCGAGAAGATCGCCGCCAACGCGGGGGACGAGGCGGGGGACGAGGCGGGCACCCGGGCCAGCGCCCTGCTGCTGGCCGGCCAGGCCCACCAGACGCTGGGCGACCAGGCCCGGGCGACGGCCTGCTGGCAGGAGGCGTTGCAGGTGGCCACGGCCGGCGAACTGCCGAACCTGCGCGCCTCGGCGATGCGCCGGCTCGGCATGGCCGACTTCATCGCCGGCCGGCTGAGCCAGGCGAGCAGCCGGCTCGCGGCGTCGTACCAGGTCAGCCTCACGTCGCAGGACCGGCGCGGGCAGGCCTGGTCGTTGCAGAACCTGGCCTGGGTCACCACCACCCGGGGCGACTTCGCCGGTACGGACGCCGTGCTCGGCCGGGCCGCCCGGCTCTTCGCCGAGCTGAAGGACCCGTACGGGCGGGCGTGGCTGCGCGGCACCACCGCGTTCGCCCGGCTGCTCGCCGGCCGGCTGCGGGAGGCGTGCCGGATGGCGCGGGTGTTCCTGCCGTTCGGCGAGCGGGTCGGCGAGGCGTGGGCGGTCGGCACGCTGCGCGCGGTCGAGGCGTTCGCCGCCGCCGAGTTGGGCGAGCTGGCCGAGGCCGACCGGGCGGCCCGCCGGGCGTACCGGGACTTCGCCGCGGTCTCCGACGACTGGGGGCAGGGCTTCGCCCTGGTGGTGCGCGGGGCGGTCGCCCGGGGGCTGGGCGAGCCGGAACACGCGGCCGACCTGCTCACCGACGCGGTGTCGTACGCCGAGCAGACCTCGCACCCGCTGCTCACCGGGATGGCCGGCACGCTGCGCGGCTTCGTGGCGCTGGACCTGGGCGACCACGAGACGGCCGAGCAGGCGGCCCGCGCGGTGCTGACCGCCGTCGAGCCGCACAATCCGCAGGCGCCCGTCCAGGTGGGTCCCCGGGTGCTGCTGGCGACCGCCCGGCTGGCCGCCGGTGACCCGGCCACCGCCGTCGGGCTGCTGGCCCCGGTGGCCACCGCCGCCGCCAACGCGCCGTCGATGCTCTTCTCCCGCCGCCAGACCATGGCCCGGTACGCCGACGCGCTGCTCGCGCACGGCCAGCGCGAGCAGGCCCTCGACTGGGCCCAGCGGGCCGTCGCCGCCCCGGCCGAGGACGTGCGCAGCCAGGTGATCGCGGCGAGCGTGCTGGCCGAGGCGCTCGCCGCCGACGGCCGCTCCGCCGAGGCGCTGGCGAGCGCCGACGAGGCGGTCCGCCTGGCGTACGCGACGGAGCAGCGCAGCGAGCGGGCCGCGGCGGACGCGCTGCGGGACCGGCTGGCGGCGACGGCCGACCCGGGCGGGCGTGCCGCGTCCTGAGTCTGCCGGTTCCGCCGATGCGGACATCCTTCGCAGCCGATACCGTGTCAGGTCCAGACGGTCCGCTGCGGCGGCCCGTGCCGGACACCGAAAGGGACGTGATGAGGCTGCCGCGCTCCAGTGCCGGCTGGACGATCGCGGTCTTCGGCGTCCTGGCGCTGCTGATGGGCGCGCTCGGGCTGCTCTGGCCCGAGGCGCAGCTGCGGCTGCTCGGCTTCGAGGTGCCGGAACGCCGCGCGGCCGGCGACTACACGGGCACGTTCCTGACCGCGTCCGCGATGGCGTCGTTCAACATGGGGGTCTACTACCTGCTGGCGACGGCCACCGAGTGGCGGCCGTTCTACCGGTTCACGGTGTTCTTCCGGCTGGTCACGTGCGCCGTCTTCACCATCGTGGTGCTGGCCGAGGTGGCGCCGGCCGGGTTCCTGACGGTGGCCGCCTGGGAGGGCGTCGGTGCGCTGGTCACCGCCCTCGCGCTGCGCTGGGACGCCCGCCGCGCCGCGGCGCCTGCCGGTCCGCCCGCGAGTGCGGCGCACTGAGTTCCCGGGCTGATTGGGTATTTTCGAGCCGTGACCGACACCCCGCCCGGCGCCCTGCGGCTGCCCATTGTGCCTGGTCTGACCGATCTGCAGGTCTTTGCCCGGGGTGGCCATGCCACCGTCTACCGCGCCACCCAGATCTCCGTGGGGCGTGAGGTCGCGGTCAAGATCGAGAATCGCACGCTCGACAACGAGCGCGACCAGGCCAGGTTTCTGCGCGAGGCGCGGGCCGCCGGGAAGATGTCGTCCCACCCGCACGTCGTGGACCTGTTCGACGTCGGGGTCACCGTCGACCGGCACCCGTACCTGATCATGGAACTCTGCGACGGGTCGTACGCCGAGCGGATGCGCACCTCGCCGCTGGGCCCGGCGGAGACCCGCGACCTCGGGGTGAAGATCGCCGACGCGCTGGCCCACTCCCACGCGAACGGGGTGCTGCACCGCGACGTCAAGCCCGCCAACATCCTGTACTCCCAGTTCAACCCGGCGGTGCTGGCCGACTTCGGGCTCGCCGTGCTGGCCGAGGTGCGCGACGCGTCGGTCACCCTGGAGGTGCTGACCCCGGCGTACGCGCCGCCGGAGATGTTCAACCACAGCCCGCCGTCGCCCGCGGTGGACATCTACGCGCTCTGCGCCACCCTCTACGCGGTGATGCACGGCCGGCCGCCGCGCTGGCAGTCCGATCGCAATCCCAGCCTGGTCACCGTCCTGGAGATGTTCCACCAGCCGATTCCCGGGCTGCCCGGCGTGCCGGACGAACTTGTCGACGTGCTCCGCCGGGGCATGTCCAACGACCCGGGGGAGCGACCGTCGGCGGTGGAGCTGCGCGGCCTGCTCGCCGGCCTGCCGCTGGACCCGGTGAGCGCGCCCGTCAGCGGCGCCCCGGTCTGCGGCGGTCCGACGGCGGGCGGCCCGGTCTCCGGCGGCTCGTCGGGGTCGGCGGGCGGCACCGGCAGCCCGTCCACGTCCGGCGGCCTGTACGGCACGGGCCAGCCCGGCCGCCCGGTGCCGCGTCCCCCGGTCGAGGACGGCCACCCCACCGTGCCCACCCCGCGCCGGCGGTGGCGGCGGCGGTGGTTCCTCGGCGGCGCCGGCGTGCTCGCCCTGGCCGCCTCGGCCAGCGCCGGCGCCTGGGTCGCGAGCGGCGCCGCGCCCGTCACGCCGACGCCCACGCCGGTGGCCAGCGCGGCCGGCACCTCCCCGGCCGCCCGCTGGGGCACCCTGCCCGGGTGTGTGGCCGGCTCGCCGGGGGCGAAGGCCCTGCCGGCGGGCGCGTTCTGCGCCGCCGAACTGGAGTGCTTCGGGCCGATCCGGGTGCGCGGCAGCCGGGCCGAGGCGCCGCGGCTGCCCTGCGACGGGCGGCACACCTGGGAGACGTACGCCGAGGGCGAGCTGCCCGCCGCCCTGGTCGGCGCGGGACACGACGAGGTGACCGCCGACCCGGCGGTGCGCAAGGTCTGCAATCCCGTGACGTTCCGGCTGACCAGCGGGATCCCGTACACCAGCGGCTGGCACCTGGAGGTCCTGCCGCCGCCGGAGTCCGACCCGCAGCGGACCTACCGTTGCCTGGCCGGGCGCGGGGCCGACCGGCTGTACGAGCCCACCCTCACCGGCCGCTGAGCCCGTTCGCGCGGCGGCGCTCCTCGACCGCGCGCAGCGCGTCCTGGCTGTCCAGGGCCTCCAGGGTGTCGGCGTCCACGCCGCCGCTGACCGGTTGGCCCGGCCCCTTCGTCGACTCCGGGTCGGCGTCCCGGCCCGCCTCCTCGCGGCGCTGCCGGACGTCCGTCGCCGCCACTCCGGAGATCATCGCCAGCAGGACGCAGAGCAGGGCGAGGACCACGGAGACCATGCTGCTCGGGCGCCACGCGAGCAGCGTCACCACCAGGGACGCCGCCGCCAGCGCCGCGGCGACCGCCACGGCGAGCGCGGTGGGCCGAGGGATTCGAGTCACCCGTCAAGGATGGCGCGCGTGTCAACCCGCCGGTGTCCGAACGTCCACAACCGACTGGTGCGGAGCGCCGGGCGACCACGAGGATGGACGGGAACCGCTACGCTCGGTCTTTCCAGGTGCACTGCTCAGCGAGGTCACCGATGAACCAGATTCTCACCCGGTTCCGGGTCCGGTCCGTCGCCACCACCGTGGCGGTCGCCCTGACCCTGACCCTTGCCGCCGCCGCGGGCTGCGAGAGCCGACAGCCGAAGCTCCCGTCCGTGGCGGAGAAGCTGCGCGAGTCGAACGTGTACGGCCAGCCGAAGATCCGCATCGGGGTGTCCACCACGGAGCCGCTGATGGGCGAGCTGGCCAGCGGCGCCCACGTCGGCTTCGACGTCGAGATCGCCCGGTACCTCGCGGCGCAGCTGGGCTTCGAGGGCGACCAGCGGATCGAGTGGGTGTCCCTGGCCACCGAGGAGCGCGTCCCCGCCCTCCAGGGTGGAACGGTCGACATGGTGGTCTCCAGCTTCTCCATCACCGAGGAACGCGAGAAGCAGATCGGCTTCGCGGGGCCGTACTTCGTGACCACGCAGGAGACGATGATCCCGGTCCGGCTCCGGGACAAGATCCGCACCATCGAGGACCTGCAGAACCCGGCCACCAGGGTCTGCACCAGCGGTGGCTCGACCACCCAGGCCGAGCTGAGGAACCACCAGATCAAGGCGTTCGTGGTCAAGGACGTCGGCGACTGCGTCCAGGGCATCCTGGAGCGACGCTACGACGCGGTCAGCTCGGACGAGACCATCCTCGCCGGCTTCCTCTCCCAGCACCCGAAGGAACTCGCCATCGTCGACATGCCCTTCGGCACCAGCGAGCTGCTGGGCGTCGGGGTGCCGATCGGCGACCCCGCGTTGCGCGACCTGGTGGCGTTCTTCCTGAACAAGAGCTACCTCCAGGGGCGTAAGGGGCTGAGCAGCCCGTGGCTGACCGCGTACCACCGGACGCTGGGGCCGTGGCTGAAGACCCCGAAGACCCAGCCGCAGCCGCTGCGGGTGCCGGAACTCGTCGACTTCGACGACAAGGCGCCCCCGCGATGACCGCGCCGGCAGCGGCCGGAAACGGCGACGGCGGTGCCGCCCCGCCGGCACCCCGGCCCGCCGCCGGGCACGACCGGGAGGAGCGCCGAGCGCGGGCCAGCCAGTCGTTCTGGACGGTGGTGGTCGGCGTGCCCGCCGTCTTCTCGGTGCTCCGGCTCGGCGTGGAGGCCGGCGGGGAGCTCCAGACCACCCTGCTGCTGGTCGCCAACGTGGGGCCGGTCAACCTGCTCGCCGGGTTCCTCACCACGGCGGCCCGGCTGCTGTCCACCGGCCTCGTCGCGGTCTTCGCCCTCGGCGCGGTGCTGGGAGTCAGCGTCGACCGGCTGCCGGGGCACCGCCGCCCGCTGTTCGCCCGCTGGGCGGACATCACCCCGGCCTGGTTCGTGGTGTCCAGCTTCCTGCTGGCGCTGGTCACGTGGCAGCTGCTGTACCTTCCGCTGCTGCTGCCCGCGTTCGTCGCCGCGTTCCAGCTCCACCCGGAGCGGCTGCACGAGCTGATGCCGGCCCGGGTGCTGATCGTCGCCGCCCTGCTCGGCGGGTACCTCTTCTTCCTGGCGCCGACCGTGCTGGACGCCTGGCGCCAGCGGGAGTACCTGGTCCTGGCGCTGCTCCTCGCGCCGCCGCTGCTGGCGCTCGGCATCGCCGGGCCGTTGCCCGGGGCGGTGATCCGGCCACTCGCCTCGATCACCGAGGCCGCCGTGCTCGCCATGCTGGTGTGGGCGGCGCTGCCGGTGATCACCACGCCGGTGCTGCCGCTGACCGTCACCACCGTGGAGACCGCCCCCGGCGTCGCCGAGGACGTCCGCGGCCACGTGGTGGTTGTCGACGACGTCAACATGGTGCTCCTCCAGGAGCACGGCGGCGTCCGGTACGTGCCGATCGACCAGGTGAAGCGTCAGGTGCTCTGCCCGAGCGAGGAGGAGCTGCCCCGGCACCGGCTGCGCGTCCACGACTTCCACGTGGAGGACTCGCTGCTGGAGGCGCTGGGCCGGCGGGTACGCCCCGTGCACCGCATCGACGCCGGCTGCCGCACCACCGCCTAGTACGACTTCTCCTGCCTGAGGACGTGCTGGGCGACGAAGTTGAGGATCATCTCGCGGCTCACCGGGGCGATCCGGCCGGCGCGTACCCCGCCGAGCAGGGTGGCCACGCCGTACTCGGTGGTCATGCCGGCCCCGCCGAGCGCCTGCACGGCGGTGTCCACGGCCAGCGCCGCCGCCTCGCCGGCCGCGTACTTGGCCATGTTGGCGGAGACCCCGGCCTCCAGGTCCCGGCCGGCGTCGTACAGGCTCGCCGCCTTGTAGATCATCAGGCGGGCCAGTTCCACCTGCACCGCCGCATGCGCCAGCGGGTGCGCCACCCCCTGGTGCGAGCCGATGCTCCGGCCGCCCCAGACCCGGCGGGTCGCCGTGTACTCCGACGCCCGTTCGATGGCGTACCGGCCGGTGCCGGCGCCCATCGCGGCGACGGTGATCCGCTCCGGGTTGAGGCCGGAGAAGAGCGCCGGCAGGCCGGCGTCCAGCGACCCGCCGACCAGCGCGTCGGCGGGCACCCGCACGTCGTCCAGGTAGAGCAGGAACTGGTGCTCCGGAGAGACGATCTCCATGTCCAGCTTGGAGCGGGTCAACCCCGGCGCGTCGGTCGGCACGACGAACAGCGCCGGCTTGAGTTTGCGCGGCGCGGCCTCCGCTGGGCCCCCGTCTCCGTCTCCGACGGCGACCCGCGCCACGACCAGCACGTACCGCGCCTCGTCGACGCCCGAGATGAAGCACTTGCGGCCGGACAGCACCCAGTCGTCGCCGTCGCGCCGGGCCACCGTGCCGAGCCGGTGGAAGTTCGACCCCGCCTCCGGCTCGGTGATCGCGAAGACGATCTTCGTCGACCCGTCGGCGAGGCCGGGCAGGAAGCGTTTGCGCTGCTCGTCGGTGCCGTGCCTGGCGAGCACCGTGCCGGCGATGGCGGGGGAGACCACCAGCAGCAGCAGCGGGCAGCCGGCCGCGGCCAGCTCCTCGCAGACGAGGGCCAGCTCGGTGATGCCGCCGCCCCCGCCGCCGTACTCGGTGGGGATGTTGACCCCGAGGTAGCCGAGCCGGCCGGCCTCGTCCCACAGCTCGGTGGTGTGCTCGCCGGCCCTGGCCTTGCCGACGAAGTAGCCGTGGCCGTACCGCCGGCCCAGCGCGCGGACGGCGTCGCGCAGCTGCTCCTGCTCGGGCGTGAGGTCGAAGTTCATGCGGGGGCCTCCTCGACGGGGTTGACCACGGCCAGCACGGCGCCGGCCTCGACCTGGCCGCCGGCCGGCACCGGCAGCTCGGCGACCACGCCGTCGGCCGGCGCGAGCACGGGGTGCTCCAGCTTCATCGCCTCCAGGGTCAGCAGGGCGTCGCCGGCCGCGACCCGCTGGCCGACCTCGACGTGCACCCGGGCGACCGCGCCGGGCAGCGGCGCGAGCAGCGAGCCGGCGGCCAGCGCCGCGGCCGGCGGCGGGAAGCGCGGCAGCTCCGCCAGGGCCGTCGACCCGTCCGGGCCGTCCACGAACACCGCCGACCCCACCCGGGACACTCGGCACGCCTGCCGTACGCCGTCGACGTCGAGCACGACCCCGTCCGGGGCGGCCTCGACCAGCGCCACCGTCCGCTCCGTCGCCGGGTCGGTGGACCAGTCGGCCAGCGCCCCGGTCCGGTCCAGCCGGTACCGCACCTCGATCTCGCCGCCCGGCCCCGCGTAGCGGGCGACCTGCGGGAACGCCGGCACGTTCCGCCAGCCGGAGGGGAGGCCGGCGAGCACGGTCGCCGCCGCCCGGCGGGCCGCCGCGGCGGCGAGCGCGGCGGCGAGGGCGGCCAGCGGCACCCCGTCCGCCGGCACGAGCGGGGCGAAGACCTCCGGGTGCCGGTCGAGGAAGCCGGAGTCGACCCGCGCCGCGCCGAACTCGGCGCCGCGCAGCACCCGGACCAGCAGGTCGCGGTTCGTGGCCACGCCGTGCAACTCGGCGCGGGCCAGCGCGCCCGCGAGGGCCCGGGCCGCCTCGGCGCGGGTCGGCGCCCAGGCGACCAGCTTGGCGAGCATCGAGTCGTAGTGCACGCTCACCGTCGAACCGTCCGTCACCCCGGAGTCCAGGCGCAGCCCCCGGGTCGGGGCGAACTCGCCGGACACCCCGGGGACGGCGAACCGGTGCAGGATTCCCGTGGCGGGCCGGAAGCCGTGGGCCGGGTCCTCGGCGTAGAGGCGTACCTCGATCGCGTGGCCGGTGGCCGGCGGGGTCGCCGCCAGCGGCAGCGGCGCGCCCTCGGCGACCAGCAGTTGCAGGCGGACCAGGTCCAGGCCCGTGACCGCCTCGGTGACCGGGTGCTCGACCTGGAGCCGGGTGTTCATCTCCAGGAAGAAGAACTCCCCGGTCGGGGCGAGCAGGAACTCCACCGTCCCGGCCCCGACGTAGCCGACCGCCCGCCCGGCGGCGACCGCCGCCTCGTGCAGCCGCGCCCGCACCCCGTCGGGCAGGATCGCCGGCGCCTCCTCGACGATCTTCTGGTGCCGGCGCTGGATCGAGCAGTCCCGCTCACCGAGGGCGAGCACCGTGCCGTGCGCGTCGCCGACGATCTGCACCTCGACGTGCCGGCCCCGCTCGACGTACCGCTCGACGAAGACCGTGCCGTCGCCGAACGCGGCGGCGGCCTCCCGGCGGGCGGAGGCCAGCGCGTCGGCCAGGCCGGCGGCGTCCCGGACGATGCGCATGCCCCGGCCGCCGCCGCCCGCCGCCGCCTTCACCAGCACCGGGAACTCCGCGGTCCGGTCGGCCTCCGTCCAGGTCGGCAGCATCGGCACGCCCGCCTCGGCGAGCAGCGCCTTCGCCTCGACCTTGTCGCCCATCGCGGCGATCGCCTTGGCGGGCGGCCCGACCCACGTCAGCCCCGCGTCGGTCACCGCCGTGGCGAACGCCGCGTTCTCGGCGAGGAAGCCGTAGCCCGGGTGCACGGCGTCCGCGCCGGACCGGCGGGCCGCGTCGAGCACCAGGTCGATCCGCAGGTACGTCTCGGCCGGGCTGTTCCCCGGCAGCCGGACCGCCCGGTCGGCCTCGGCGACGTGGAGCGCGTCGGCGTCGGCGTCCGAGTACACGGCGACCGTCTCGACGCCGAGCGCCCGGCAGGTGGCGAAGACCCGCCTGGCGATCTCCCCCCGGTTGGCGACCAGCAGTCGCGTGATCATGTGCTGAGTCTCCCCTTTCGTTCGCGACTGCGGGACTCCGCTGCGCTGCGTTCCTCGCACTCACAGTCAGCCCCCTACATCCGGAAGACGCCGAAGCCGTCGGCGCCCCGTACCGGTGCGTTGTGCACCGCCGACAGGCAGAGCCCGAGGACGGTGCGGGTGTCCCGGGGGTCGATCACCCCGTCGTCGTAGAGCCGCCCGGAGAGGAACAGCGCCCCGGACTGCGACTCGATCTGCTGCTCCACCATCGCCCGCATCGCGGCGTCGGAGTCCTCGTCGTACTCCCGCCCCCGGGCCTGCGCGGCCTGCCGGGCGACGATCGACAGCACCCCGGCGAGCTGCGCCGGCCCCATCACCGCCGACTTCGCGTTCGGCCAGGTGAACAGGAACCGAGGCTCGTACGCCCGGCCGCACATCCCGTAGTTGCCGGCCCCGTACGAGGCGCCGAGGTTGACCGTCAGGTGCGGCACCGTCGAGTTCGACACCGCGTTGATCATCAGGGCGCCGTGCTTGATGATGCCGCGCTGCTCGTACTCGGTGCCGACCATGTAGCCGGTGGTGTTCTGGAGGAAGACCAGCGCGGTGTCGGCGGCGTTGGCGAGCTGGATGAACTGGGCCGCCTTCTGCGCCTCCTCGCTGAACAGCACGCCCCGGGCGTTGGCGAGCACCCCGACCGGGTACCCGTGCAGCTCGCCCCACCCCGTGACCAGCGCGCTGCCGTAGCCGGGCTTGAACTCGTCGAACTCGCTGCCGTCGAGCACCCGGGCCAGCACCTCGCGCGGGTCGAACGGCACCTTCAGGTCGGCGCTGACGATCCCGAGCAGCTCCTCCGGGTCGTACCTGGGCGGGGCGGGCAGCGGGGTGCGCGGCGGCGGGCCCTGCCTGCGCCGGTTGAGCCGGCGTACGCACCGGCGGGCCAGCCGGATCGCGTCCCGCTCGTCGGACGCGAGGAAGTCGGCCAGGCCGGACCCCGTGGCGTGCATGGCCGCCCCGCCGAGGGACTCGTCGTCGGTGACCTCGCCGGTGGCCATCTTCACCAGCGGCGGCCCGGCCAGGTAGACCTGCGACCGTGCCCGGATCATGACCACCTGGTCCGACATCCCCGGCACGTACGCGCCGCCGGCCGTGGCGTTGCCGAACACCACGCTGACCGTGGGGATCCTCGCGGCCGAGAGCCGGGTCAGGTCGCGGAACACCCGGCCGCCCGGGATGAAGATCTCCGCCTGGGTGGGCAGGTCGGCGCCGGCGCTCTCCACCAAATTGATCATGGGAAGTCGGTTCGCCAGGGCGATCTCGCCGGCCCGCCGGGTCTTGGCGAGCGACCACGGGTTCACCGCGCCGCCGCGTACCGTCGGATCGTTGGCGACGACCAGGCACTCCACGCCCTCGACGACGCCGATCCCGGTCACCACGCTGGCCCCGACCGGGAAGTCCGTGCCGTACGCGGCGACCGGCGACAGCTCCAGGAACGGGCTGTCCGGGTCGAGCAGCAGCTCGATCCGCTCCCGGGGCAGCAGCCTGCCCCGGGCGTGGTGGCGGGTCACGTACTTCTCGCCGCCGCCCGCGCGGGCCTGGTCGAGCGCCGCCTCCAGCTCGGCGAGGCGTTCCAGCAGCGCCTCCCGGTTGGCCCGGAAGGCGGGCGCGGCCGGGTCGACGACGCTGACGAGGGTGGTCACAGCCCCATCCCCTTCGCGACGATCTCGTTCATGATCTCGGTGGTGCCGCCGCCGATGCCGAGGATGCGGGCATCCCGGTAGTGCCGCTCCACCTCGGCCTCGCGCAGGTAGCCGAACCCACCGTGCAGCTGCAGCGCCTGGTCGACCACCTCCGCGCAGGCGGCCACCGCGACGTTCTTCGCCATCGCCACCTCGGTCACCACCGGCTCGCCAGCGGCCACCCGGGTCGCCACGTCGTGCACGTACGCGCGGGCCGCCTCGGCGCGGGTGTGCATCTCGGCCAGCCGGTGCCGGATCAGCTGCCGGTCGGCCAGCGGGCGGCCGAACGTCGACCGGTCCCGGCACCAGCGCACCGCCAGCTCCACGCAGCGCTGCGCGATCGCGTACGCCTGCGTGGCCAGGGACAGCCGCTCGGCGGCGAAGTGCTGCACGATCGTCAGGAACCCGGTGTCCTCCGCGCCGATCCGGTTCGCCACCGGCACCCGTACGTCCACATAGGACAGCTCGGCGGTGTCGGAGCAGTGCCAGCCGAGCTTCTCCAGCGGCCGGCCGACCGTGAACCCCGGCGTGCCCCTGTCGACGACGAGCAGGCTGAGCGCCCCGGACCTCGGGAAGTCGGCGCACACGGCCGTGGTCACGAAGTCCGCCCGGACGCCGCTGGTGATGTACGTCTTCGCGCCGTGCACCACGTAGTGGTCGCCGTCGCGGCGGGCGTGGGTGCGAATGCCCGCCACGTCGGAGCCGCCGTCCGGCTCGGTGATCGCCAGCGCGCCGATCATCGTCCCGGCGAGCGTGGGCCGGACGTACCGGTCGATGAGGTCCTCGTTTCCCGAGGACACCATGTGGGGTAGCGCGATGCCGTGCGTGAACAGCGCGGCGACCAGCCCGGACGAGCCGCCCGAGCGGATGATCTCCTCGGTGACGAGGAGCGAGTCGAGCAGGTCGCCGCCGCTGCCGCCCACGGACTCGGGGAACCCGATGCCGAGCAGGCCCAGCTTCGCGGCGGTGGCGTGCAGCTGCCGGGGCACCTCGCCGGCCCGCTCCCAGTCGTCCAGGTGCGGCAGCACCTCCCGGGTCACGAACGCCCGGGTCAGCTCCCGCAACTGCCGCCGCTCCGGCGTGTCGACGATGGTCACGCGGCACCCCCGGCGGTCAGGTCGGCCGGCAGGTCGACCACCCGGGCGCGCAGCAGCTCGCCGAGCGCCTTGGCCTGCGGGTCGAACCGGGTGGACCCGGCCACCCCCGGCCCGAGCAGCCCGCGGATCACGAAGTTGACCGCGCGCAGGTTCGGCAGCTCGTACCGCTCGACGGTCAGCGGGGCGGTCTCCGGCAGCAGCTCGGCCAACCGTTCCACGGTGAGCCAGCCGCGCAGCCAGGCCCAGGTCGCGTCGGTACGCGCCCAGACGCCGAGGTTGGCGTCCCCGCCCTTGTCCCCCGACCGCGCCCCCACCAGCTCGCCCAGCGCCCCCCGCCGGGTGGCCCCCGGCGCGGCGCCTCCGGTCGCCGGCCCCACCGGCTCGGGAGCCGCCGGCGGTCGGGTCACCGGCGGCGGGGCGATCACGACCCGCTCGCCCGACGGCAACACCGCCACGTGTTCGACCGCGTCCTGCGGCACGGCGTCGGCCGTGAACATCCCGTACGGGGTGGCGTCGCCGGGCGGGGTGGTCAGCGTGCAGCCCGGGTACGAGGCCAGGGCCAGCTCCACCGCGGCGGCCGAGAAGGCCCGCCCGGCCCGCGCCCGGTCGCCGTCGCGCAGGTCTACGTGCAGCAGCGCGCTCGCCGTCTCCGTGTCGACCGCGTCCGGGTGGTCGGTGCGGGCGAGCGTGAACTCCAGCCCGTCCTTGCCGACCGCCGCCTCCAGTTGGCCCCGGACGAGCTCCGCCTTCGCCGGGACGTCCAGCCCGCACAGGACGAACGTCATCGAGTTGCGGAACCCGCCGAGGCGGGTGATGCCGACCTTGAGCGTGTCCGGCGGCGGCGCGCCCCGGGCCCCGGCGACGCGTACCCGGTCCAGGCTGTCCGCGCTCAGCTCGACGGTGTCCAGCCGGGCCACCACGTCCGGCCCCAGGTACTCCGGGCCGCCCACCTCGTACAGGAGCTGGGCGGTGACCGTCTCGACGGTGACCGCACCCCCGGTGCCGGGGTGCTTGGTGAGCACCGCCGAGCCGTCCGGGTGGATCTCGGCGACGGGGAAGCCGGGGCGGTGGCCGCCGTCCGGCAGTTCGGTGAAGAAGCTGAAGTTGCCGCCCGTGACCTGCGCCCCGCACTCGATCAGGTGACCCGCGACGGTCGCGCCGGCGAGCGCGTCCAGGTCGCCCCGGCCCCAGCCGAACCGGGCGATCGCCGGCCCGACCACCAGGGACGCGTCGGTGACCCGGCCGGTGACCACGACGTCCGCCCCGGCGTCGAGGCAGGCAGCGATCCCGAACGCCCCGAGGTACGCGTTCGCGGTCAGCGCGTCCGGGCGGTCGAGGGCGTCGCCCTCGACGTACCCGATCCGGACGGGAAGGCCGAGCCGGTCGGCGAGCGCGCCGATCGCGGCGGCCAGCCCGGCGGGGTTGAGTCCGCCGGCGTTGGTCACGATCCGCACCCCGCGCTCCAGCGCCGTGCCGAGGCAGCCCTCCAGCTGCCGCAGGAACGTCCGCGCGTAGCCGAGGCCCGGGTCGCGCGCCCGGTCCCGGCCCAGGATCAGCATGGTCAGCTCGGCCAGGTAGTCGCCGGTCAGCACGTCCAGCTCGCCGCCGTCCAGCATCTCCCGCCAGGCGCTGAACCGGTCGCCGTAGAAGCCGGACGCGTTGCCGACCCGCAGCGGCCCGGTCATGCGGTCACCCCCGACGGCGTGGCCAGCGGCGCCCGTCCCACGCCCGGCGGCCCGGCGAACGCCTGGGCCACGTCCAGCCACTCGTCGGCGACCGGGCCGGCGGCGATCAGGGCCAGGTCGTCCCGGTGTCGGCGCTGCGTGACCAGCAGGCAGAAGTCGAGCGCGGGGCCGGTGACCCGGTCGGCGGCGTCCGCCGGGCCGTGGGCCCAGGTGGCACCGTCGGGCGCGGTCACCTCCAGCCGCACCGGCGCCGTCGGGACCGCCCGGCCGTGGGCGGCGAAGCCGTGCCCGAGGGTACGGAAGCCGAGGCGCACGACGTGCCGCAGCCGGGCCGCCGGCGTACGGGTGACGCCGAGCGCGTCGGCGACATCCTCGCCGTGCGCCCAGGTCTCCATGAGCCGCGCGGTGGCCATCGAGGCGGGCGACATCCGGGTGCCGTACCAGGGCAGTTTCTGCCCGAGGGGGACGGCGGCGAGCGCGTCGGCCAGCGCGGCGCGGCCGACGCGCCAGCGGGCCAGCAGCTCCGCCGGCGGGGCCAGGAACGCCTGCGCGCCGCCCTCGACGAGCCGGGTCACGTCCGGGGCCGAGGCCGCCGAGGTGACGAACGCCTCGACGTCGGTGGCCGCGAGCCGGGTGACGTGGTCGGTCCAGGCCAGGTGCGCGATCTGGTGGGCGACGGTCCAGCCGGGGGCCGGGGTCGGGCGCGCCCAGCTTTCCGGCGGCAGCGGGCGGACCAGGGCGTCCAGCTGCTCGGACTCGGCCGTCAGGTCCGTGAGCAGCTCCGTGAGCAGGTCGGTGCGGTCGTCGACCATGGTGCCTCCAGGGCGGGCCGGTCAGGGGGCGAGCAGGGTGGCGAGCTGTCGTTTCCAGGTGGCGAGCAGGGCGGTGCGCCGGGTGGAGTCGTCGCTGAGCAGGTTCGCCACCCCGAGCCCGCGCAGCAGGTCGAGGGTGGCCTGCACGGCCTCCCGGACGCCGGGGCGGCGCTCGTCGACGCCGAGCAGCGCCACGGTCAGCCGGTGCATCTCCCGGCCCACCCGGGCCTCCAGCGGAACCAGGGCCGCCCGCAGCTCCGAGTCGGTGCGGGCGGCGACCCACAGCTCCAGCGCCGCGACGAACAGCGGCCCCGTGAACGCCGCGCCGAGCAGGTCGATCACCCCGTCGAGCCGCTGCGGGCCGGCGGGCAGCGCCTCCGCCTCGGCGCGCAGCTCCGCCGCCCGACGCTCGGTCAGGTGCGTGACGGCGGCGGTGACCAGGGCGGCCTTGGTGGGGTAGTGGTGCAGCTGGGCGCCCCGGGAGACGCCGGCCCGGGCGGCCACGACGGTGGTGGTCGTGCCGGCCCAGCCGTGCTCGACCAGGGACTCGACGGTCGCCTCCAGGAGCCGGGCCCGGGTGGCGCGGCTGCGCTCCTGTTGAGCGACACGGGTCGATGCGGTGGGCACGGGGACAGCGTGCTCGCGCAAAAACAAACAGTCAAGCCTGACTTTTTCCGCCCCGCCCGCCGCCGTTTCCCGCCCGCCGCCGCTTCCCGGCCGGGGCCGGGTGGCTGTCGGCGGCGCTGTGGAGCTGCCCGCACGGACGGCGTCGAGGCCAATGACGATTTCCCGCCCCCCCGGCGGCGGCTGTCGGCGGCGCTGTGGAGCTGCCCGCACGGACGGCGTCGAGGCCAATGACGATTTCCCGCCACCCGGCGGCGGCTGTCGGCGGCGCTGTGGAGCTGCCCGCACGGGCGGGGCAACCGCGGACGGCCCGCTCCGCCTCGGCTCGCCGCGCCCCGAGTCGCGGGTCCGGCGCGCCTTGCCCCTCGGGCGGGAGCGTGCGCGGGGCAGCTCCACAGCGCGCAAGTGAGGCACGGTCGAGCACGGTGGCCAGCCCCGCCGGCGGGTTCAGCGGCCGTCGGGAGGGCCGACACGGCGGCCAGCCCCGCCGGCGGGTTCAGCGGCCGTCGGGAGGGCCGACACGGTGGCCAGCCCCGCCGGCAGGCTCAGCGGCCGTCGGGAGGGCCGACACGGTGGCCAGCCCCGCCGGCGGGTTCAGCGGCCGTCGGGAGGGCCGACACGGCGGCCAGCCCCGCCGGCAGGCTCAGCGGCCGTCGCGAGGGCCGAAGACGGCCAGCGCGGCGGCGTCGCTGTGCCGGGAACGCAGGTACTCGTCGGCCCAGGCGGCGGCGTCGGGGTAGGCCGACTCCGCGGCGACCCGGGCGCACGCCGCGTCCACGTCGAACGGGGTACGCCGCAACTGCACCCCGGGCCCGAGCAGCGCCCACCACGCGCCCGCCCCGCCGTACGGCATCCCGATGCTGCCCGGATTCACCACCAGCCGGCGGTCGACCAGCCGGGTGAACGGCATGTGGGTGTGGCCGCAGACCACCGTGGTGACCTCGGCCGGGAGGCCGGCGAAGACCTCCGCCCACCGGGACATCCGGGTGTCGACGAGGACCACCTCCTCGTCGTCGCGAGGGGTGGCGTGGCAGAAGAGGGCGTCGCCCAGCCCGGCGACCGGCAGGGTGACCGTCAGCGGGAGCGCCGCCAGGCGGGCGACCTGGTCGTCGCGGAGCTGGCCGGCGGCCCACTCGGACACCTCGACGGGGCACGGCTTGCCGGCCCGCGCCTCGACCAGCTCCCGGTCGGCGTTGCCGCCCACCCAGCAGGCGCGGTCACCCAGGCCGGCGAGCAGGTCGAGCACCTCGACCGGCTGCGGGCCGGCGGCGATGTCGCCGGTGAGCACGATCAGGTCGGCGGCGGCCACGTCCGGTTCGGCCAGGACGGCCTCCAGCGCGGGCAGCGCACCGTGGACGTCGGAGAGGACGGCGACTCGTTCCAGCATCGCCCCACCGTCCCGCCCGCCGGCCGCCCCCGTCCAGCGATTCTGCGCCGGGCAGAGCGCCGCCCGGCCCGGACGCGGAGTGCCCGGGCGCGGGCATGACGCGCGGCGGCTCAGACGCGGGCGCGGCGGGCCAGGCGCTCCGGGTCGAGGATGATGATGCTCTTGCCGTCCAGCCGCAGCCAGCCCCGGGAGGCGAAGTCGGCGAGCGCCTTGTTGACCGTCTCGCGGGAGGCGCCGACGAGCTGGGCGATCTCCTCCTGGGTCAGGTCGTGGGTCACCCGGAGCACCCCGCCGTCGCGGGTGCCGAACCGGCCGGCCATCTGGAGCAGGTTCTTGGCGACCCGGCCCGGCACGTCGGTGAAGATCAGGTCGGCCAGGGAGTCGTTCGTCCGCCGCAGCCGGCGGGCCAGCACCCGGAGCAGCTGCTCGGCGATCTCGGGCCGGTTGTTCAGCCACGGCCGCAGCGCCTGCTTGCGCAGCCGGACCAGCCGGGTGTCGGTAACCGCGGTGGCGGTCGCCGTACGCGGGCCGGGGTCGAAGAGCGACAGCTCGCCCAGCATGTCGGACGGGCCCATGACGGAGATCAGGTTCTGTCGCCCGTCGGCCGCGCGACGGCCGAGCTTGATCTTGCCGGCCAGGACGATGTAGAGACTGTCGCCGGGCTCGCCCTCGTTGAAGATGACCTCGCCCTTGCGAACCTCGAGCGTCTCCATCTCCTTGGCGAGCGCCTCGGCAGCCTCCGGGTCGACGCCCTGGAAGATCCCGCTGCGAGCCAGTACCTCGTCCATCCCGCACCTCCGCCTGCGCGTACCGTCCGTCGGTTCCGCCGTCCGCTGATCCCTCGCGCGTGGCCAGTCTAGGCGCACGTGAGCGGTAATCAGAGGTGCACCCCTGATCCCCGCCATACCCCGGGACCTGCACACCCGCCCCGAGGACCGGGACGTAGGGTCGGCCCCGTGCTGACCGAGCCGACCCTGACCAGCCGCCGCGAGGACGGGCGGGAGGTTCCGCTGCTCGTCTGGCGCTCCGGCCGGCCGCTGCTGGCGGTCAGCTCCGCGCCGCTCGGCGGCGGGATCGGCGTACGGAACTGGGTCGTCAACGCGACCGTGCCGATGTCGTACCACCGGGACGACCCGGCCGACCACCTGGCCGAACTGGCCGACCAGCTGGGCCTGGACGGGCCCGGCGTCGGCCTGCTCACGGGGGTCGACGTCGCCGAGGTGGTCACCCGCGCGGACGGCGGCGTGCGCGTCTGGGCGACCGTCGGGCTGGGCACCCCGGTCCAGGCCGCCGCCGCGGAGCCCGAGCCGGCCGGGTGCCCCGCGCCCCGGGTCGGCACGGTCAACATCGTGGTCCAGGTGCCCGCCCGACTCGGCGACGCGGCGCTGGTCAACGCCGTGGCCACCGCGACCGAGGCGAAGACCCAGGCGATCCGCGAGCTGGGGTTGACCGCCACCGGCACGCCCACCGACGCGGTCGCCGTCCTGTGCCCGGCCGACGGCCCGCCCGTCGCGTACGGCGGGCCGCGCTCGACCTGGGGGGCGCCGCTCGCCCGGGCCGTGCACGCCGCAGTGCTGGCCGGCGGAGCCGGCACGGTCGTCCCGTGGTCGGACCGTTGGGCGGGATGAAACTCCGGCCGATCGGTCATCGTCCACGCGCCGGACAACAGGTAGCGTCGCGCTCGATGTCCGCTTCCGTCCGCTCCGGAAACCGCCCGCGCCGCCGCCTCGCGCTCGCGCTCGGCGTGCTACTGACCGCGTTGCTCGCCGCCGGCTGCACCGGGTCCGGCGGCGGCCCCGCCTGGCAGTCCGGGCCGGAGGGCGACGCCACCGGCGCCACCGGCTCCCCGACTCCCGCCGCCACCACCCCGGCCGCCGAGGCGAAGAGCATCTCGCTCGCGGCCACCGGCGACATCATCATGGGCAACGCCCCGAACCGGGTTCCGCCCAACGGGGGCAAGGGCTTCTTCGACTCCGTCAAGGGCGCGCTCAAGGCCGACCTGGTGATGGGCAACCTGGAGGAGCCGCTGACGGTGGACACCGGCACCGGCAAGTGCGGGACCAACTCGACCCGCTGCTTCCAGTTCCGGGCCCCGCCGGAGTACGCCGCGCACCTGCGCGACGCCGGCTTCATGCTGCTCAACCAGGCCAACAACCACGGCTACGACTACGGCCCCAAGGGGTACGAGAACACCCAGCGGGCGCTGGAGAAGTACGACCTCCAGCACACCGGCGCGCCCGACCAGATCACGGTCGTCGAGGTCGAGGGCGTCAAGGTCGCGGTCGCCGGCTTCTCGTCGTACGTCTGGTCCAACAGCCTCGTCGACATCGCCGCCGCCCGGCAGGTGATCAAGAAGGCGGCCACCATGGCCGACCTCGTCGTCGTCCAGGTGCACATGGGCGGCGAGGGCGCCGACAAGACCCGGGTACGGCCCGGCACGGAGATGTTCCTGGGTGAGAACCGGGGCGATCCGGTCAGGTTCTCGCACGCCATGATCGACGCCGGGGCGGACCTGATCGTCGGGCACGGCCCGCACGTGCTGCGCGGCATGGAGTTCTACAAGGGCCGGTTGATCGCGTACAGCCTCGGCAACTTCGCCGGCGGCGGCAACCAGTTGAGCGGCAACGGCCGGCTCGGCTGGGGTGGCGTCCTCAAGGTGTCGCTCAACCCGGACGGCAGTTGGGCCGGCGGGTCGTTCACCTCGACGTACATGAACTCGATCGGCAAGCCGACGATGGACCCGGACGACCGGGGCCTCGGCCTGGTCCGGCAGCTCAGCCGCAGCGACTTCCCGGAGACCGGCGCCGGCTTCGACGACCGGGGCCGGATCACGCAGGGTTAGGCGACCGGGGCCGGATCACGCAGGGTTAGGCGTGCCGCCCGTGGACCCGCCGGTCCGCGGGCGGTCCGACGTAGGCTGGCCGTCGTGACCACCAGTCCCTCCCGAGCCACCGAGACCGATCTCGGCCGCACCCGGCGCGCGCGGAAGATCGGCCGGATGCTGGCCGACACCCATCCTGACGCGCACTGTGAGCTCGACCACGCCAACCCGCTGGAGTTGGCCGTCGCCACCATCCTCTCCGCGCAGTGCACGGACAAGAAGGTCAACGAGGTCACGCCGAAGCTGTTCGCCCGCTACCCGACGGCGGCGGACTACGCCGGGGCGGACCGGGCGGAGCTGGAGGAACTGATCCGGCCGACCGGCTTCTACCGGAACAAGACGGACTCGCTGATCAAGCTGGGCCAGGCCCTCGTCGAGCGGTACGGCGGGCGGGTGCCGGGAAAGCTCGCCGATCTGGTGACGCTGCCCGGGATCGGGCGCAAGACCGCCAACGTCATCCTCGGCAACGCCTTCGACGTCCCCGGCATCACGGTCGACACCCACTTCCAGCGGCTGGTGCACCGCTGGCGGCTGACCGCCGAAACCGACCCGGTCAAGATCGAGCACGCCGTCGGCGCGCGGTTCCCGAAGCGCGACTGGACGATGCTGTCGCACCGGATCATCTTCCACGGCCGGCGGGTCTGTCACGCCCGCAAACCGGCCTGCGGCGCGTGCACGCTGGCGAGGCTCTGCCCGTCGTACGGCACCGGGCCGACCGAGGCGGCCGCGGCCGCGAAGCTGCTCAAGGGCCCCCGGGCCCGGGACCTGGCCGTCGCCGCCGGCGTCGATCCGGCGCTCGTGCCGCAGCAGGCGGTCGTGGCGGAGGTGCCGTGAAGCGCCGCCTCGCCGCCCTGCTCCTGCCGGTGGCCCTGCTGACCGCCGCCTGCACCGCGACCGCCGAGGAGCCGTCGGCCACCGCGCCCCGGAAGAACACCCGGCCGTCGCCGTTCGCCGCCTGCGCCGGCCTGACCGCGCCGCCGGCCTCGGCCGCGCCCGCGGGTTCCGCTTCCGCCGCGCCTGCGGGTTCCGTCTCGGCGGCACCCGCGGATTCTTCCTCGGCCGCGCCCGGCCCGGCCGGGACGGCACCCGCCGCCGCGCCGGGCGGCCCGGCGCTGCCCGACCTGGCGCTGCCCTGCTTCACCGGCGGCGAGCCGGTCGCGCTGCGCGACATCCGGGGGCCGGCGGTCATCAACCTCTGGGCGTCCTGGTGCCCGCCCTGCCGCAAGGAGCTGCCCGCGTTCCAGCGGCTCAGCGAGCGTACGGCCGGCCGGCTCCAGGTGATCGGCGTGAACACCCGGGACAGCCGGGACGCGGCACAGTCGATCGGCGAGGACTTCGGCATCCGCTTCCCGGTCCTGTTCGACCAGGGGGAGAGCCTGCGGCGGGGGCTGGAACGCAACGCCATCCCGCTGACCGTGCTGGTCGACGGCGACGGGCGGATCCGGCACGTGGACACCTCGGGCGCGCTGGACGACGCCCGCCTCGCCGCCCTCGTCCGCGAGCACCTGGGCGTGGCGGTGGAGTCATGAGCGCGTGGACCGGGCCGGGCTCGCCAGCCGCGCTGTCGCGCACCGAGGGCGAGTCATGACCCGGCAGCCGCCGCCGTGGCTGGACCCGCTGCTGGCCCGGCTCGGCACCGCCCGCGCCGAGGACTTCACCCGGATCGCCACCCCGGCCAGCGGCGGGCGGGAGAGCGCCGTGCTGGTCCTGCTCGCCGAGGAGCCCGCCGCCGGCCCGGACGTGCTGCTCCTGCAGCGCGCCGCCACCCTGCGCAACCACGCCGGGCAGCCGGCGTTCCCCGGCGGGGCGGCCGACCCGGAGGACGCCGACGCCGCCGCCACCGCGCTGCGCGAGGCGAACGAGGAGGTCGCCCTCGACCCGGCCAGCGTCACCGTCCTGGCCGAACTGCCGAAGCTGTGGATCCCGGTCAGCGACTTCGTGGTGACCCCGGTGCTCGCCTGGTGGCACCGGCCGCACCCGGTGCACCCCCGGGAACCGGCCGAGGTCGCGCACGTCGCCCGGCTGCCGATCGCCGAGCTGGTCGACCCGGACAACCGGATGCGGGTACGCCACCCCAGCGGCTGGATCGGCCCCGCCTTCTCCGTACGGGGGATGCTGGTCTGGGGCTTCACCGCCGGGGTGCTCGCCACACTGCTGGAGATGGGTGGCTGGGCCCGCCCGTGGCCGCGGGACCGGGTCGTCGACCTGCCGCCGACCGGGGCGGCCCCGGCACCGTCGGCCGGCACGGACGCCGTCGACGAGATGGCCGGCCCGCTGACCTGACCGTCACGTTCAGCGAGCGACGGCCAGCCGAGCGCTGTGCCCGTACCCTTGACCCGTGTCCGCCGTGGATGTCGTCCTGCTCCTGCTCATGCTCGTGTTCGCGATCAGCGGATACCACCAGGGCTTCGTGATCGGGCTGCTGTCGTTGTCCGGCTTCTTCCTGGGCGTCCTCGTGGGCCTCCAGGCCGGGCCGCTGCTGGCCCGGCAGTTCGCCGAACCCGGCACGCGCGTACTGGTCTCCCTGGCCGCGGTCTTCGGACTGGCGGTGGCGGGGCAGGCGCTGGCCGGCTGGGTCGGCTCCCACCTGCGCAAGACGATCACCAGCGAGGTCGGCAGACACGCCGACGACATCGGCGGCGTGTTCGTCTCGACCGTCGCCGTCCTGCTGGCCGCCTGGCTGGTGGTGGCGCCCCTGGGCTCGTCGTCGCTGCCCTGGCTCGCCGCCTCGGTGCGCAACAGCGCCCTGCTGACCGTGGTCGACGAGGTGATGCCCGAGCGGGCCAAGCAGGTCTCGAACGCGCTGCGGGACACCGTCGACACCAACGGCTTCCCGGACGTCTTCGGCGACCTCGCGCCGACCCGCGCGCGGCAGGTCGATCCCCCGGACCCGGCGCTGGCCGGCTCGGAGGTGGTGGCCGACGGCCGGCGCTCGGTCGTCAAGGTGCTGGGCTCCGCGCCGAGCTGCGCGCGCCGCATCGAGGGCTCCGGCTTCGTGTACGCCGACGACCGGGTGATGACCAACGCCCACGTCGTCGCCGGCACCCGCTCGGTGTCGGTCGAGCTCGACGGCGACCGGTACGACGGCGAGGTGGTGGTCTACGACCCGGACCGGGACCTGGCCGTGCTCCGGGTGCCGGGGCTGCCCGGCCCGTCGCTGCGCTTCGCCGCGGGCAACGCGGGCAGCGGTGCGGACGCCGTCGTGCTGGGCTTCCCGCTCGACGGGCCGTACAACGCCCAGTCGGCCCGGGTTCGGGACGTCGACCGGATCACCGGGCCGGACATCTACTCCTCGGGGGACGTCACCCGGGAGATCTACACGATCCGGGCGTGGGTCCGCAGCGGCAACTCCGGCGGTCCGCTGCTCTCCTCGAACGGGCTCGTGCTCGGGGTGATCTTCGCGGCGGCGGCGGACGACCCGCACACGGGCTTCGCGGTGACCGCCGCCGAGGCCCGTCCGGTGGCCCTCGCCGGCGCCGAGCGGACCCGCCCCGTCAGCACCGGCAAGTGCACCTGACCGACGCCCGAGCCGGGGTCAGGAGGCGGGAGTGGTGGCACGGGCCGATTCGCCGGCCCGGCCGGTGACGGTGGACAGCTTCCCCCGCCCCCACCGCACCCCGCGGTCCAGCACCGCCCGCGCCATGATCAGCACGCAGGCGCCGCCGTTCAGGAAGGACGCGACCACGTCGCTCGGGTGGTGCATGCCCCGGTACATCCGGGTGAGCGCGACGCCGACCGGCACCACCAGCAGCAGGGCCCACCAGGCGACCTTCGCCCCGGTGCCCCTCGACCGCACCGCGAGCAGCACCGCGACGCCGACGTAGAGCGCCACCGCCGCCGACGTGTGCCCGGACGGGAAGCTGGAGGTGGGCGGAGAGACGTCCATGTGCTCGACCGCCGGGCGGCGCCGGTCGATGGCGATCGTGGTCAGCAGGAAGACCAGCGCCTGGGCGCTGACCGCCGCGCACAGGAAGATGGGCTCCCGCCAGCGGCGCAGCACCAGGAAGAGAACCAGGGCCACCAGCACGGTGACCACGACGATCACCTGCGTGCTGGCCAGGGTGCTGAACACGAGCGAGACGTTGTTCCAGCCCTCGGTCCGGTCGGCGGCCAGCTCGCGGTTGACCGCGTCCTCCACGGTGAACGGCCACGTCCGGTCGAACACCCGGGTGACGAGGACCCCCAGTAGCACCATGACCGCCAGAAGCAGGGCCACCGGCAGCACCACCCACCGGAGAGCCCGTACCGCGAAATCGGACATGGCCCGCCCATTACCCCGGCGCGCGCCGAACTACGCGCGGCGGTCGTCCGGCCGGCGCGGCTCCCCCCGGTCGGCCAACTCGGGCTCGACGCCCTCCGTGACCGGGTGCCCCGGCCGCCGGCCCGTCCGGGCCCGCCAGGTGCGGAAGGCGGCGGTCGTCGCGGCCACGGTCGCCGTGCCGAGCAGCCAACCGCCGGCCACGTCGCTGACCCAGTGCACGCCCAGCGCCACCCGGCTCACCCCGGTCAGCCCCGTGAGCAGCACGGCCCCGGCCCACAGTGCCCATCGCGCGGCCGGGCGCCCCCGGCCGTACGGGAGGAACACCAGCAGCAGCACCCCGGCGGCCAGGGCGGCGTTCAGCGCGTGCCCGGAGGGGAACGCGTAGCCGGCGGCCGAGGCCACCGGGTCGAGCAGGTCCGGCCGGTGGCGGCCGACCAGCAGCTTGAGCAGCGGACCGAGCAGGCCACCGACCACCATCGTGGTGATCGCCCACCAGGCCAGCCGGTGCGCGCCCCGGCGGAACAGCCAGACCACCACCGCGAGCGCGGCCAGCCGCAGCGGTCCCGGGCCGAAGACGTCTGTCCACACTGTCATGAAGCGCACCCAGGCCGGATGGCCGAGGGCGTACCCGTGCAGGGCGTCGGTCACCGCGGCGTCCAGCCGGTGCAGCGGCGGCCAGGCTCCGACGACCAGCACGGCGAGCAGGGCGAACGGCACCAGGATCAGGAAGGCCGCGGTGGCGGCGAGTGTCAGCCGCAGCCCCAGGGACGCGTCGGGGTCGAGCCGGCGGACCGGCCACGGCGGGCGGGTTGGCAGCTCTGTGCGACCTGGCCTGTTCATGCTCGCATCCCTACCCCGCGCAGCACCCGATCAGACCGGGCGGCTGCGACGGGGCCGGCGCGGGCCGGTCAGCGGCCCCATCGCCGCAGGCGGCGGACCATCAGCGCGGTTCCGGTGACGACGGCGACGGCGAGGACCATCCCCGCCCACAGCCGTTCCCGGTCCGAATCGTGCCCGCCGCCGGCCGGCTGCGCCAACCACCCGCTGCGCTGTTCGGCGGTGGTCAGGCCGGGCGGGGCGCTGTCCGTGGCGGTCAGCCGGTCGTGCTCGGGGACGCCGGGTGCCGGGCCGAAGCCGACCACGCCGGGGGATGAGTGGTCGTCGAGCGGGTTGTGCGACACCGCTGGTACGTCGGCGGTGAGCGCGGCGACCGGGTCGACCAGGCCGTACCCGAAGCGGTCGTCGCGGCCGGTGGGGCCGATGTCCCGGGCGGTGCTGATCAGACGGTTCACCACGTCGCCGGCCGACATCTGCGGCCAGCGGGCCCGGATCAGCGCGGCGGTCGCCGCGACCAGCGGGGACGCGAAGCTGGTGCCCTGCACCCGCCAGTATCCGCCCGGCCGGGCGCCGACCAGGCCGGTCGCCGGTGCGGTGAGGACGGTGGCGCGGCCGGTGATCGAGCCGGCCCAGAGGTTCTCGCTGGCCTGCTCCAGGCCGGCGACCGCGACGACGCCCGGCTCCCGCGCCGGGTACCAGACCCTGACGTCGGAGGAGGTGGCCAGGTTGCCGGTGCAGGCGATGACCACCACGTCGCGGACGAACGCGTAGTCCAGCGCGGCCGCCAGGGCCGGGCTGTCACCGCTGCCGCCGAGCGACAGGTTGATCACCCGGGCGCCGTTGTCGACCGCCCAGCGCACGCCCTTGGCGACGATCATCGCGTCGTCGTACCGGTTCTTGTCGTCCAGGACCCGGACCGGCAGGATCCTGGCGTCCGGGGCGAGCCCGACCACGCCCCGCCTGTCGTCGCGGCGCCCGGCGATCAGGCCGGCCACGGTCGTGCCGTGCCCGACGGGGTCCGCCCCGTCGTCGGTGTCGCCGTCGCCGACCAGGTCGATGCCGGGCAGCACCTGACCGGCCAGGTCCGGGTGCGAACCGTCCACCCCGGAGTCGATCACCGCCACGGTGACCCCGCGCCCGGTCGAGGACTGCCAGGCGGTCGCCGCCCGCAGCTCGTCGAGCTGCCACTGCTCGTCGCGGATCTGGTCGGTGCGCGCCGGCGTGTCGACCGGCGCTGCCGGCCGGGCGACCGGCAGGGCCGCCGGGGCGGCGACGGGCGCGAGGCCGACGGCGTGGACCGCCGGGGCGGCGACGGGCGCGAGGTCGGCGGCGTGGGCCGGCGGCGGCGCGAGACCGGCGACCGACACCGCGACCACCGTCGCGCCGAGCAGCGCGCGGCCGGTGAGCCCTCGCCCCGTCGGCTGGCGGCCGTGCCGAACCCCAGTCACATCCCCGCCATTCGTCGCCGTGGACACATGCTGCTCGGAGATTACCGGTTCCCGCGTCCGCGACGGGACGAACCGCGAACAGCGGTCACTGCGGAGGCAGGTGGGCGAGCTGCACCAGCCGTACGCCCTCCCGCCGGGTGACCAGCCGGGCGCGGCCCGGGGGCAGCGGTCCGGGCCGGACCTGGCCGACCAGCGGCCCCTCCTCGGGGCTGCCGGCCATCACCAGCCCCGGGGTGGACAGCTCCTTCAGCCGCTGGAGGAACTGGTCGTACCCCCGGCCGGCGCCGCCGGCCCGGCGGGCCAGCACCAGGTGCAGGCCGATGTCCCGCGCCTGGGGCAGGTACTCCTCCAGCGCGCGCAGCGGGTTGACCGGGGCGCTGGCGACCAGGTCGTAGTCGTCGACCAGCACGAACAGCTCCGGCCCCGACCACCAGGACCGCTCCCGCAGCTGCGCCGGGGTGATGTCCCCGCCGGGACGCCTGAGCTGCATGTACCCGGCGGCCGACTCGACCAGGTCGGTGGTGTGGGCGGCGTCGATGCCGTACCCGATGTTGTGGTCCGTCTCGATGGCGCCGAGCAGGCTGCGCCGGTAGTCCACCAGGATGACCCGGGCCTGGTCGGGGGTGAACCGGCCGACGATGGTGGTGGCCAGCGCCCGCAGGAACGACGACTTGCCGCACTCGGCGTCGCCGAAGACCAGCAGGTGCGGCTCGGTGGCGAAGTCCAGCGCCACCGGCCGCAGGTCGGCCTCGGCGATCCCGATCGGCAGCGCCAGGCCCGTCGTCACGGTCAGGTCCAGCTCCGCGTACGGCAGCACGGGCGGGAGCAGCCGGACGGCGGGCGCGGCCGGGCCGGTCCACGCCGCGGCGACCGCCTTGACCAGGTCGGCGGTCTCCCCGCCCAGCCCGGCCAGGCGCGGCAGCGCGGCGAGGAAGTGCTGGCTGTCGGCCGTGATCCCCCGGCCCGGCGTCCGCTCCGGCACGCTCGCCGCGATGTTCCGCCGTACCAGCAGCGAGTCGGTCGGGTCGCCGAGGCGCAGCTCGACGCGCGAGCCGAACAGGTCCCGGACCGCCGGCCGGAAGTCCGTCCAGCGGTGGGCGGTGGCCACCACGTGCACCCCGTACGACAGGCCCCGGGTGGCCAGCTCGGTGACCAGGGGCTCCAGGTCCTCGTACTCCTTGCGCAGGGCGTCCCAGCCGTCCACCACCAGGAACGCGTCGCCGAACGGGTCGGTGGCCGGCTGCCCGGCGGCGGCGAGGGCGGCGCGCCGCTGCCGGTACGCGCCCATCGAGTCCACCCCCAGCTCGGCGAAGCGCCGCTCCCGGTCGGCGAGCAGGGTGACCAGCTCGCCGACGGTCCGCCGGACGGCGGTCGGGTCTGTCCGGCCGCTCACCCCGCCGACGTGCGGCAGGTCGCGCAGCGCGCCGAGCCCGCCGCCGCCGAAGTCGAGGCAGTAGAGCTGCGCCTCGGCCGGGGTGTGGGTCAGCGCCAGCGCGCAGACCAGCGTGCGCAGCAGGGTGGACTTGCCGCTCTGCGGGCCGCCGACCACCCCGACGTGCCCCGCCGACCCGCCGAGGGTCAGCCAGAGCAGGTCCCGGCGCTGCTCGAACGGCTTGTCGACGACGGCCACCGGCACCTGGAGCGCGCCGTGCAGCTCCGGGTTGGCGACGGTCAGCCCGCGCGCCGGGTCGGTGCCGACCGGCCCGAGCAGCTCGTCCAGGGTCGGCGCCTCGGCCAGCGGCGGCAGCCACACCTGGTGCGCCGGCGGGCCCTGCCCGGCCAGCCGGCCCACCAGCGCGTCGAGCAGGCTCTCCACGCCGGTCTCCGCCTCGGCGGGGGGCGGAGTCGGGGTGACCGGCTCCGGGACCGGCACGACGTGCGTGGAGAAAGCGAGCAGCCGGGGCGCGCCGGCCCCGCCGGCCCCCGCCGCGCCGCCCGTGCGGCGCAGCGCCCCGGAGACGTACGCGGCCTTGAAGCGGACCAGCGGTTCGGTGCCGAAGCGCAGGTAGCCGTGGCCGGGCGAGCGGGGCAGCTCGTGTGCGTCGGGCACCCCGAGCACCGACCGGGACTCCAGCGCCGAGAAGGTGCGCAGCCCGATCCGGTACGACAGGTGCGTGTCCAGCCCGCGCAGCCGGCCCTCCTCCAGCCGCTGTGAGGCCAGCAGCAGGTGCACGCCGAGCGACCGGCCGAGCCGGCCGATCTGCACGAACAGGTCGATGAAGTCCGGCTTCGCCGACAGCAGCTCGGAGAACTCGTCGCAGATCAGCAGCAGCGACGGCAGCGGGGCCAGCGGGGCGCCCGCCGCCCGGGCCCGCTCGTAGTCGCGCAGGCTGGCGAAGTTGCCCGCCCGGCGCAGCAGCTCCTGGCGGCGGACCAGCTCGCCGTTGATCGCGTCGACCATCCGGTCGACCAGGGGCAGCGCGTCGGCCAGGTTGGTGATCACCGCGGCGGTGTGCGGCAGCCGCTCGAAGGAGGCGAACGTCGCCCCGCCCTTGAAGTCGACCAGCACGAAGTTGAGCTGCTCGGAGCTGTGCGTGGCGGCCAGCCCGAGCACCAGGGTGCGCAGCAGCTCGGACTTGCCGGATCCGGTCGCCCCGATCAGCAGGCCGTGCGGGCCCATGCCGTCCTGCGCGGACTCCTTGAGGTCCAGTTCGATCGCGCCGCCGTCCGTGCCCACCCCGATCGGCACCCGCAGCCGGTCCCGCGCCGAGCGGGGCGCCCAGCCCTGCTCGGCGGTGAAGTTCTCCGGGTCGCCGATGCCCAGCAGCTCGGGCAGGCCCAGCTCGGCGTTGACCGGGGCGTCCGGCCCGCGTACGGCGGTGGCGAGCCGCAGCGGGGCCAGCCGGCGGGCGACCGCCTCGGCGTCGGCCGGCGCCAACCGGTCGGGGGTGCCGACCTCGGCCGCCCCGTCGGCGGAGTGCGAGTGCAGCCGGCCGCCGCGCAGGTCGAGCAGGAGGGCGTACCGGTCGAGCAGGCGGGGCGGCGGGGTGTCCAGGTCGACGACGGTGACCGCGTCGATGCCGCCGTCGCCGACCAGGTCGGTCGCGCCGGTGAGGTCGCCGCCGTCGAGCACCACCACGACGTGCGGGCCGTCGGTGGCCGGGCCGGCCGGGCTGAACCGCGACCGGCTGGACAGCACCTCGTCGAGCAGCCCCTCCAGCTCCACGGCGGAGCTGGTGACCAGGCGGACCGGGCCGAGGGCGTCGTAGCGGGTCGGGTGCTGGGCGTGCGGCAGCCACTTGACCCACTCCCACAGCGGTCGGCGCTCCGGGCCGGCGCAGACCGCGATCAGCAGTTCGTCGGGGGTGTGGAACACCGCGAGTTGGGCGAGTACGGCCCGGGCCAGCGCCTGCGCGTCCGGCGACCCGGTGCCGGGCCGGACGGTCCCGTCCGCCCCCTGCCGGGCCGGCCCGCCCCGCACGTACACCCGGGCGAAGCTGCGCAGCGACAGCGCCACCGGCAGGTCGGGCACGACCGAGTACGCGTCGAGGAACCGGCGCAGCGCGCCCGCGGTCATCGGCTCCAGCTCCTCCAGCGGCCGGGTGACCGGGGGAACCAGCGGGGTGGCCAGCGTCTGCGGCCCGACGCCCACCCGGACCACCGCGAAGTCCGGGTCGGCCGGCCGGCGCTCCCAGACCCGGTGGCTGTCGACGGTCGACCAGAGCCGCCCCGGGTCGGGGTGGCGGTAGTACAGCCCCGCCCGCTGCTGCCCGGCGGTCTGCCGGACCCGGCGGCGCAGCGTGGTGAGGTGCCGCAGGTACTCACGCCGGGCCGCCATCATCTCCGACTTCTTCGGCGTGCCCGACGCGCTGCCCCACGAGGTCACCAGCATCGCCAGCGAGGAGAGCCCGAACAGGCCGCCGACCACGTACGAGTACGCCCCGCCGCCGCGGCCGAACATCATCGCCATGGCCACCGTGCCGCCGAGCATGGGCAGCAGCATCAGCGCCTGCTGCCAGCGCCCGCCGGCGACGGCGGGGATCTCCGGCGGCCCGTCGACGGGCAGTTCGCCCACCGGGATGTCCGGCGCCGGACGCCGGGGCGGTCGCTTGACGACGACAGTGGACACTCGGCCTCCCCACAGCGCTCGGTAACCCGAGCCTGGCTCATCGTAGGTAAAGTCCTGTCGTCCGCGCCGTACCACTCCCCGCCTGACATTGGAGACACGTCGATGGCAACCGGGCTCGCCCGCGTCACGATCAGCGCCCCCCGGCGGCGGGTCGACGTCGCCCTGCCGGAGCAGGTGCCGCTGGCCGAGCTGCTGCCCGAGGTGCTGCGGCACGCGGGGGAGGGCCTGGCCGACGACGGGGAGCGGCACGGCGGCTGGGTGCTGCGGCGCGCCGACGGGGCCGCGCTGCTGACCGCCCAGGCGCTGCTGCCGCAGGGCGTGCGCGACGGCGAGGTGCTGCACCTGGTGCCGGCCCGCGCCGAGTGGCCGGAGCTGGAGTACGACGACGTGGTCGAGGCGATCGTGGACGGCGCCCGCCGCCGGGGCGCCGCCTGGTCGCCCGCCGCCACCCGCGCCGCCGCGCTGGCCGGAGCGGGGGTGCCGCTCGCCGTCGGGCTGCTCGCCCTGCTCGCCGCCGGGCCGGGGTACCGGTCCGGCTGGCCCGTCGCGGTCGCGGTGGCGCTGCTGCTCACGCTCGCCGGCACGGCCGCCTCCCGGGCGTACGCCGACGGCGCGGCCGGCGCGACCCTCGGCGGCTACGCCCTGCCGTACGCCGCCGCGGCCGGCGCCCTGGCCGTCAGCTCCGGCGACCCGGTCGGCCCGGTCCGGGCGCTGCCCTGGCTGGGGGCCCCCGAGCTGCTGGCCGGGGCGGTCGCGCTGCTGCTGGCGGCGGTCCTCGGGCTGCTCGGCGTGGCCAGCCGGGTACGGGTCTTCGTGGCCGGCGCGACGGTCGGGCTGAGCGCCGCCCTCGCCGCCCTGGGCGCGCTGGCGCTGCCGCCGGAGGGCGCCACGGCGGTGCTGCTGTGCGCCCTGGTGTTCGCGCTGGGCGCGCTGCCGCTGGTCGCCATCCGGCTGGGCAAGCTGCCGCTGCCGCCGATCACCCTGCCCGGCGACCCGACGCCGGGGGCGGCGGCGGTCCGGGACCTGCCGGACCGGGCCCGGGTGCACGCGGCGGTGGCCCGGACCGAGGAGATGCTGACCGGCATGCTGCTCGGGCACGCCGTGCTGGTGGTGGGGGCGGCGGCGGTGCTCGCCACGGCGGGCGGGCTGGCCGGACGCCTGCTCGTGGCCGTCGTCTCCGCCGTGCTGCTGCTGCGCTCCCGACTCTTCGTGGCGGTGCGCCAGCGGGTGCCCGCAGTGGTCGCCGGGCTGGCCGGGTATGCCCTGCTGGGCGGGGTGCTCGCCGCGGACTCCGGGCCGGCCGGGCGGCTGCTGCTGCTGGCCGCCGGCGGGCTCGCCGTGGCCCTGACCGCCGTGGCGGCCGGCACCGCCTACGCCCGGCGGCCCGTCTCGCCGTACGTCGGCCGGGCGGCCGACCTGGCCGACACCGCGCTGGTGGTGGCCGTCGTGCCGGTCGCCTGCGCGGTGCTCGACCTGTACGAACGGGCCCGGGGGCTGCTCGGCTGAGCGGCCCGGCGGGCCCGTCGACGTCAGGTGGTTTGCGGCGCGCTCGCACGCTCTCCGGCGGTCCCCGGCGCGCTCGCGCGCTTCACCGGCGGTCCCCGGCGCGCTCGCGCGCTTCACCGGCGGTTCGCGGCGAACGCTCGCGCCGCGCTCCCCGGCGGGCTCAGTGCGCGGACTCGCCGCGCTCTTCGGCCTCCTTGGCACGCCGGTACGACGCGCGGATCTCGGCCTCGGCCTCGACCCGGCCGACCCACGTCGCGCCCTCGACCGACTTGCCCGGCTCCAGGTCCTTGTACACCTCGAAGAAGTGCTGGATCTCCAGCCGGTCGAACTCGCCCAGGTGGTGGATGTCCCGCAGGTGCTCCTGGCGCGGGTCCTCGTAGGGCACGCAGAGGACCTTGTCGTCGCCGCCCTTCTCGTCCGTCATCCGGAACATGCCGATGGTGCGGCAGCGGATGAGGCAGCCCGGAAAGGTCGGCTCGGGGACCAGCACGAGGGCGTCCAGCGGGTCGCCGTCCTCGCCCAGGGTGCCCTCGATGAACCCGTAGTCCGCCGGGTACTGCGTGGACGTGAAGAGGGTGCGGTCCAGCCGGATGCGGCCGGTCACGTGGTCCACCTCGTACTTGTTCCGGTGACCCTTGGGGATCTCAACCGTGACGTCGAAATCCATCTCCCACGCTCCCTCGTTGCCCACGCTGGCTGACGGAAACCAGTGACGCCGCTCCCGTACGGGTGAATGCACCCGCGGGCTCCGGCCGCCGCATAGTGTTCGGACCGAAGTAGTGTCACCCAAGCTGTTTTCCACACCGGGAGGAGGGGGCCGTGGGGAGGGAAGATTCACACTACCGCCCGGAGGGGCTTGACGGACGGGAGAACGGACGCCCGCCTTCCGGGAGGGTGAACGGCCGTTTTCCGGTGCCCGGGGCCAATCTGCCCCGTAGGCCCGATCCCGCCGCCGCGCCCCCGGGCGGCGCCCTGACCGCGCCGAGCGACCTGCCACCGCCGCCGGCGTGGGCGCCCCCGGCCGGCCCGACGGCCGCCGACCGGTACGCCGACCTCACCGACGCCTCGCGCATCCCGGTCGACACCCCGCCCCCGGTGTCCGCCGTCCCGCCGCCGCCCGGCCCGCCGCCCGGCGTCCCCCCGACTCCCGCCCGGCGTCGCCGGCGGCTCCCGCTCGCCGTGCTGGCCACGGTGCTGCTGCTCGCCCTGGTCGGGGCCGGGTTGGCCGTGGTCCGGCCCGGCCCGGTGGCCGGCTGGCTCGGCGCGGACCGGGTCGCACCGGAGGCGGCCGCCGACGCCGCGGAGTCCGCCCCCGTGCCGGTGCTCGCCGGCGCGGACCCGGGCGCGCCGGCGCCGACCCCCGACGGGGTCCGCGCCGCGCTGGACCCGCTGGTCCGCGCTCCCGAACTCGGCGGTCGGGTCAACGTGTCGGTGGCGGACGTGGCGGACGGCGACTCGCTCTACGCCCGGGGCGGCGACGACGGCACCGTGCCCGCCTCGGTGACCAAGCTGGCGACCGCGGTGACCGTGCTGGCCGCCCGCGGTCCCAGCTACCGCATCCCGACCCGGGCGGTGGCCGGCACCGACCCGGGCGAGGTGGTGCTGGTGGGCGGCGGCGACCCGACCCTGGCGGTCGACGGCGACGGTTTCTACCCCGGGGCGGCCCGCCTGGACGACCTGGCGAAGCAGGTCGAGCACGCCCTCGGGGGTACGGAGCCGACCAAGGTCACCGTCGACTCCTCGCTCTTCCCCGGCCCGGTGCACGGGCCCGGCTGGGACTCCGACATCCCGACCGGCGGCTTCGGCGCGGCGATCACCGCGCTGATGACGGACGGCGCTCGTACGGACCCGGAGGCCGCGCGGAAGAACTTCGACGACATGCACGGTTGGGCGCAGCGGTCGGCGCAGCCGGACCTGGCCGCCGGACGCGCGTTCGCCAGGCTGCTCGGGCTCTCCGGGGACGCCGCCGAGGTGAGGCGGGGCAGGGCGCCCGCGGCCAACGGGGCCCCGGCCGGCACCGTCACGCCCGGCGCCGAACTGGGGCGGGTCGAGTCGCTGCCGATGATCCGGCTGGTCGACATCATGATCAGCGACTCCGACAACGTGATCGCCGAGGCGCTGGCCCGGCAGGTGGCGCTGGCCCGCAACCAGCCGGGGTCGTTCGCCGGCGGCGCGGCGGCCATGGACGCGGTGATCGGCGAGCTGGGCCTGCCAGCCGATGAGATCACCCTCTCCGACGCCAGTGGGCTGTCCCGGGACAACCGGATCAGCCCCTCCCTGCTCACCGACCTGGTCACGCTCGCCGGCAACGGCAGCCACCCCGAGTTGGCCGCCATCTTCGGCGGCCTGCCCGTCGCCGCCTGGTCCGGCACCCTCGACGGCCGGTACCAGGCGACGGGCACCACGGCCGGGGCCGGCGTGGTGCGGGCGAAGACCGGGACGCTGACCGGGGTGCACGCCATCGCGGGACTGGTCACCACCAGGGACGGGCGGTTGCTCACCTTCGCCGTGCTCACCGACGAGGCCCCGGCCGGCACCCCGGACGAGACCCGCCGCGCACTCGACCGCATCACCTCCGCCCTGGCCGCCTGCGGCTGCCGCTGACCCGATACGGGGCGAGTTGGCGGTGATTGGAGGCGGTATGGGCCTGATCGCCGGCCGGCGAGGTGTTCCGGCGCGGGTACGGTGGGTCCATGGCGCAGTTCGTCGACTGGGATCTGGCCGCCGCGACCGCGGGGGCACTGGGTAAGTCCGGCCCCCGGGTGTCGTACGCGGAGGCCACCGAGGTCGTCGCCGAGCTGCGGCGGCTCACCGACGAGGCGGCCGGCCACGTGGCCGACTACACGGGGTTGCACTCCCAGGTCCACCACCCGCCCGTGCGGGTGGTGGACCGGCGGGACTGGGCGGCGACCAACATCGCGGGGCTGCGCGAGGTGATCGCCCCGCTCGTCAGCCGCCTCGCGGGGGACAAGCGGCCCGGCCCGCTCACCGAGGCGATCGGCTCCCGGCTGACCGGGGTGCAGGCCGGCAGCGTGCTGGCGTACCTCTCCGGCCGGGTCCTCGGCCAGTACGAGGTCTTCTCCGGCGACCCGGGCCAGCTGCTGCTGGTCGCCCCGAACATCGTCGAGGTCGAGCGAAAGCTTCAGGCCGACCCGCGCGACTTCCGGCTCTGGGTCTGCCTGCACGAGGTGACCCACCGGACGCAGTTCACCGCCGTGCCCTGGATGCGGGCGTACTTCCTCGGCGAGGTGCAGGCGTTCGTGGACGCCTCGCAGGGCGGCGAGCACCTGCTGGAGCGGCTGCGCCGGGGCGTGGCCACCCTCTCCGATGCGATCCGGGACCCGGAGAGCCGGACCAGCGTCCTGGACCTCGTGCAGACCCCCGCCCAGCGGGCCGTGCTGGACCGGCTCACCGCGCTGATGACGCTGCTGGAGGGGCACGCCGAGTTCGTGATGGACGGCGTCGGGCCGCAGGTGATCCCGAGCGTCGAGCGCATCCGGGCCGCGTTCAACCGGCGCCGGGAGGCCGGCAACCCGCTGGAGAAGGCGGTCCGCCGGCTGCTCGGCGTCGAGGTCAAGATGCGCCAGTACGCCGAGGGCCGCAAGTTCGTCCACGGCGTGGTCGAGCGGGTCGGCATGGACGGCTTCAACAAGGTCTTCGGTTCGCCGCTCACCCTGCCCCGGCTGGAGGAGCTGGGCGACCCGGACGCCTGGGTGGCCCGGGTGCACGGGCCGACCGGCGCCACCCCCACCGTCGGCTGACCGTACGCCGATGGCCGCGCTCTCCCCGCCGGTCGCCGCGCTGCGGGCCGCCGTCCGCCGGGCGCTCACCGGGCTGACCGGGGACGGCCCGGTGCTCGTCGCCTGCTCGGGCGGGGCCGACTCGCTCGCCCTGGCCGCCGCCACCGCGTTCGTGGCGCCCCGGCTCGGCCGGCGGGCCGGGCTGATCACCGTCGACCACGGCCTCCAGGCCGGCTCCGACCGGCGGGCCGCCGACGTCGCCGCCTGGGCCGCCGGCGCCGGGTTCGCACCGGCGGAGGCGGTACGGGTCGAGGTCGCCGGCCGCCCGGGCGGCCCGGAGGCGGCCGCCCGCCAGGCGCGCTACCAGGCGTTGGTCGAGGCGGCCCGGCGGCACGGCGCTGCCGCCCTGCTCACCGGGCACACCCGCGACGACCAGGCGGAGACCGTCCTGCTCGCGCTCGCCCGGGGTGCCGGCCCGCGCGGGCTGGCCGGGATGCCGCCCCGGCGGGACCTGTCCGGGGTGCCGCTGCTGCGGCCCCTGCTCGACGTCGGCCGGGAGCAGACCCGCAAGGCGTGCGCGGCGCTCGGGCTGACGCCATGGGAGGACCCGCACAACACCGACCCCTCGTACGCCCGCGCCCGGGTCAGGGCGGAGCTGCTGCCCGCGCTGATCCGGGCGCTCGGCCCCGCGGTGGTGGACAACCTGGCGCGCACCGCCCGGCTGGTGGCCGCCGACACCGCCGCCCTCGACGACCTGGCCGCCGCCGCCCTCGCGGCTGGCCCGGTCGCCGTTTCGCCGCCGGTCGCCGTTTCGCCGCCGGTCGCCGTTTCGCCGCTGGCCGCCGTTTCGCCGCTGGCCGCCGTTTCGCCGCTGGCCGCCGTTTCGCCGCTGGCCGCCGTTTCGCCGCTGGCCGCCGTTTCGCCGCCGGTCGCCGTTTCGCCGCTGGCCGCCGTTTCGCCGCCGGTCGCCGTTTCGCCGCCAGCCGCCGAGGGCGAGCGGCCGGCCGGGGTGGGGGCCGGGGTTGACGGGGTGTCGGCGGAGGCGCTCACGGTGCGGAGCGAGCCGCCAGCTGGAGTGCGGGCCGCCGGCGGCGGGCTGTCGGTCGCGGCGCTGGCCGGGTTGGTGCCCGCGGTCCGGGCCCGGGTGCTGCACGCCTGGGCCCGGGAACTGGGCGCGTCGCCGGCCGCGCTGTCACACCGGCACGTCGCCGCACTCGACGCGCTGGTCACCGGCTGGCGCGGGCAGGGGCCCGCCCATCTTCCCGGCGGGATTCAGGTTGTCCGCCGCGCCGGCCGGCTGGTGGTCGACGGCGGGCGGTAGCGCGGTTGGCGGGGTCGCTGGCCCCGGGATACCGCCACATCGCCGACGTGGCGGCCTCCCCGGCCCCGCAACGCGCCACATCGCCGACGTGGCGGCCTTCCCGGCCCCGCAACGCGCCATGTCGGCGACATGGCGGGGTCGCCGGTGCCGGGTCACCGCTATGTCGCCGACATGGCGGAGCGCCTGCCGGTGCGGGCTCCCGCCGCCGCGCCCGGCGCGGTAGACATGGCGGATGGCGTACCCCCGACAGCCGCTCCACGCCCGGAACGGCGCGGTGGCGACGAGCCACCCGCTGGCCGCCGCGGCCGGCCTGGCCGCGCTCCGGCGTGGCGGCACCGCCGTCGACGCCGCGCTGGCCACCGCTATCACGCTGACCGTGGTGCAACCGCCGTCGAACGACATCGGCGGCGACCTCTTCGCCATCGTCTGGGACGGCGAGCGGCTGCACGGGCTGAACGCCTCCGGCCGGTCCCCGGCGGCGCTCACCCGCGAGGCGGTGCTCGCCGCGACCGGCGGCCTAGGCGCCGAGCCGGTGGACGCGCTCGGCGGCGACCAGGCCGCCGGCCGGGCCATGCCGGCCCGGGGCTGGCTGCCGGTCACGGTTCCCGGCGCCCCTGCCGGCTGGCGGGACCTGCACGACCGGTTCGGCTCCCTGCCGTTCGCCGACCTGTTCGCCGACGCGATCGGCTACGCCGAGCACGGCCATCCCGTGAGCCCCGGCGCGGCGGCGACCTGGGCGCGCGGGGTGGCGGGGCACGCCGGCCTCGCCGGGCCGGAGTACGCCGAATTCGGCCGGGTGTTCACGATCGACGGCCGGGCGCCCCGGCCCGGCGAGCGCTGGCGCAACCCGGACGCCGCCACCACCCTGCGCCGGATCGCCGCCACGCGTGCGGAGGACTTCTACCGGGGCCGGATCGCCGAGGCCCTGGCCGCGCACGCGGCCCGCACCGGCGGGCTCGTCACGGCCGACGACCTGGCCCGGCACCGGTCGACCTGGGTGCGCCCGGTCAGCGTCCGCTACCGGGGGCACGAGGTGTGGGAGCTGCCGCCGAACGGGCAGGGGCTCGCCGCACTGCTCGCGCTGGGCGTCCTCGACGGGGTCGACCTCGCCGCGTTCCCGCCCGAGGAGCGGCTGCACTGGCAGATCGAGGCGGTCAAGCTCGGCTTCGCCGACGCGCATGCCCACGTCGCGGACCCGGATTACGCGCGGGTGCCCACCGAGGCGCTGCTGTCCCCGGCGTACGCGAAGGCCCGCCGGGCCCTGGTCGGTGATCGGGCCGGCAGCCCCACGGCCGGCGACCCGGAGCGCGGCGGCACGGTCTACCTCTGCGCCGCCGACGCCCGGGGGATGATGGTGAGCCTGATCCAGTCCACGTACCTGGCGTTCGGCTCGCACGTGGTGGTGCCCGGGCACGGCTTCGCCCTGCAGAACCGGGGCCTCGGCTTCCGGCTCGACCCCGGTCACCCCAACGCGGTCGGGCCGGCCAGGCGGCCGTACCACACGATCATCCCCGGCTTCCTGACCAGGGACGGCGAGCCGATCGGTCCGTTCGGGGTGATGGGTGGGCACATGCAGCCGCAGGGGCACGTCCAGCTGGTCTCGGCGACCCTTGACGGAAGGCTCGACCCGCAGGCCGCGCTGGGCGCCCCGCGCTGGTACTGGCACGCCGGCCGGTCGCTGCTCGTCGAGCCGGAGTTGGCGGCCGAGCCCAGCCTGGTCGCGGGGTTGCGCGCCCGGGGGCACGAGGTCACCGTCGCCGACGAGCCCGCGGTCTTCGGGTACGGGCAGGCGCTGTGGCGGTCACCGGCCGGCGGCTACGTGGCGGGCACCGAGCCCCGGGTGGACGGCGCCGCCGTCGGCTGCTGACCCGGCCGTCCCTGTCACGGCTCCCGCCGTGCCAGCCCTTCTGTCACCGTGCCCGTCGTGCCCGTCGTGCCCGTCGTGCCCGTCGTGCCCGTCGTGCCCGTTGTGGCGCTGTGGCGCTGTGGCGTCGTGGCGTTGTGGCGTCGTGGCGTTGTGGCGTTGTGGCGTTGTGGCGCTGTCCGCTGTCCGCTGTCCGCTGTCCGCTGTCCGCTGGCCGCTGTCCGCTGGCGCTGTGGCGGCTGGTTTCGCAGGGACGGTCGCGGCATCAGTGCGCCCCGATGCGGTCGCGGAAGGTGGCTCGATAGGCGTTCGGGGTGGTGCCGACGCGGCGGGTGAAGTGGTGCCGCAGCGCCGCCGCGTCGCCGAAGCCGGCCCGCCCGGCGACGCTCTCCACGCTCAGCCCCGTCTCCTCCAGCAGCCGCCGGGCCAGCAGCACCCGCTGGTTGGTCAGCCAGTCGTGCGGCGTCGTTCCGGTCTCGGCGCGGAACCGGCGGGCGAAGGTGCGCGGGGACATCCCGGCCCGGGCGGCCAGGTCGTCGACGGTCACCGGCCGGTCCAGCCGCCCCATCAGCCAGGCGAGGACCGGCTCCAGCGTCGGCGCCTCGGGGGCCTTCGGGATGGGTGCCTCGACGTACTGGGACTGGCCGCCGTCGCGGTGCGGCGGCACGACCATCCGGCGGGCCAGCCGGGTGGCGGTGGCCGAGCCGTGCTCCTGCCGTACGAGGTGCAGGCACGCGTCGATGCCGGCCGCCGTGCCCGCGCTGGTGAGCAGCCGGCCGTCGGCTACGTAGAGCGAGTTGCAGCGCACCCGCGCGCGGGGGTTGCGGCGCTGCAACTCGTCGACGTGCCGCCAGTGGGTGGTGCACTCCCGATCATCGAGCAGCCCGGCCTCGCCGAGCACGAACGCGCCGGAGCAGACGCTCATGACGTACGCGCCCCGGGTGGCGGCCCGGCGCAGCGCATCCAGGACCGGGGGTGGAACGGCGGCGCCGTCCTTGCCGTGGGCGGGCACGGCCACCAGGTCGGCGTGCTCGATCGGCCCGAGGTCCGCGTGCGGGGTGAGGTGGAACCCGGAGCCGGTCTGCACGGGGCCGCCGTCGACGGTGCAGACGGCGAACTGGTAACCGGGGAAGCCGTCGGCGGTGCGGTCCGTGCCGAACACCTCCGCGAGCACCCCCAGCTCGAACGCGGCGACCTGATCCAACGCGACGACGGCGACCGAGCGGAGCATGTGACGAGGGTAACCCGCCGATTGGCAGGAAATCGATGCCCCGTGGCATTGCTGCCGCTGTCCGCCGGTTCGGGCGCCGCGCAGACTGGGTGCAGCCCGGTGCGCACCAGCGGCGAAAACCAGTCAAAGCCACGCGAAAGCGAGCTCGTCATGGAATTCCTGCTGCTCCTGCTCTTCCTGCTCCTCCTCGCGGTCGCCTCGGCGGCCGGCCTCGCCACCGACACCAGGGACTCGGCGGACTGGAAGCCCACCGAGGAGGGCCGGCGATGGGCGTCCCGCACCTGCTGACCCGATCCGCTCCCTTCGTACCGGAAAATCGTGGGCGGGGACGCGCCGAAAGGGGCGGCCCCGCCGACGGGGGGCATCCGGCGTACGGCAGGCTAGGAGCTATGGCTGACGGCTCCTGGTACGACGCCGACATCGACCACGTGATCATTTCGGAGGCGCAGATCCGCGACAAGACCGCGGAACTCGCCAAGCAGGTGTCCGCGGACTACGCGCACGTCGAGGACGGCCTCCTGCTCGTCTGCGTGCTCAAGGGCGCGGTCATGTTCATGGCCGACTTCGCCCGGGCGCTCGGGCGGCAGGGCCCGCCCGCCGAGCTGGACTTCATGGCCATCTCGTCGTACGGCCAGGGCACCACCTCCTCGGGTGTGGTGCGGATCCTGAAGGACCTGGACCGGGACATCGCCGGCCGGCACGTGGTCGTCGTCGAGGACATCGTCGACTCCGGGCTGACCCTGTCCTGGCTGCTGCGCTACCTGGAGTCCCGGTCGGCGGCCAGCGTCGAGGTCGTCGCCCTGTTCCGCAAGCCGGACGCGGTCAAGGTCCCGGTCCCGGTGAAGTACGTCGGGTTCGACATCCCGACCGAGTTCGTCGTCGGCTACGGCCTCGACTTCGGCGAGCGTTACCGCGAGCTGCCCTACGTCGGCGTGCTCAAGCCGGAGGTCTACGCGCGGGCGTGAGCGCGGCCGACGCGGCCGCGGACCCGCTCGGCCCGGCCCACGCCCGGCACGCGTCAAGCCGACGTTCAGCGCGCTCTCAGCCAACGGGACTACGGTAGGGGCCGGTGACGTGGAGGCTTTCTCCCTGCCCGACCCCTCGAACCGCGTGACCGGGCGGTCGGATGGTCGGGCGCGGAGCTCCCGGCACGCCGGCCGTCCCGGTTCGCCGTACGCGTAACTGCTGGGCTCACAAGCTCACATCTCGCGCACACGGTGTACCGTCGAATGACCGTGGCGCGGAAGTGACGCGCCCGGGGTCGAGGCCGGCCCGCACGGCGGCTCCGGCCGCCGCCACGGCGGCAAACGCCATTGAAGACGGTCAGGACGTCGATCAGGAGGATGCGGGCGTCTCTTCGCCCGACGACAGTATGGAACGTACGCGTTTCTTCCGCCGACCGGTGGTCTGGATCATCCTGGTCATCCTCGGCGCCGTTGTGCTCAGTCAGCTGTTCACCGCTGGTCCCAGCTACCACCGCGTGGACACGTCCGTTGCGCTCGATCAACTGCATACCGCGAAGATCAAGAAGGCGGTCTACCAGGACAAGGAGCAGACGCTCCAGCTCGACCTGGAGAGCAAGACCAAGTTCGACGACACCACCACCGACCGGATCGAGGCGCAGTTCCCGTACCAGGCCGGTGAGCAGGTCTGGAACGAGGTCCTCGCCGCCAAGGCGGCCAACCGGATCACCGGCCCCGCCGACACCAAGGTGTCGAGCGACAGCGTCTGGGTGAGCCTGCTGGTCAACCTGCTGCCCATCGCGCTGCTCGTGCTGCTGCTGCTGTTCTTCATGTCGCAGATGCAGGGCGGCGGCTCCCGGGTGCTCAACTTCGGCAAGTCCAAGGCCAAGATGATCACCAAGGACACGCCGAAGACCACCTTCGCGGACGTCGCGGGCGCGGACGAGGCCGTCGAGGAGCTGCAGGAGATCAAGGACTTCCTGCAGAACCCGGCGAAGTACCAGGCCCTGGGCGCCAAGATCCCGAAGGGCGTGCTGCTCTTCGGCCCGCCCGGAACGGGCAAGACCCTGCTCGCGCGCGCCGTCGCCGGCGAGGCCGGGGTACCGTTCTACTCGATCTCCGGCTCGGACTTCGTCGAGATGTTCGTCGGCGTCGGCGCCAGCCGGGTCCGCGACCTGTTCGAGCAGGCCAAGTCGAACGCCCCGGCGATCGTCTTCGTCGACGAGATCGACGCCGTCGGCCGCCACCGCGGCGCCGGCATGGGCGGCGGTCACGACGAGCGCGAGCAGACGCTCAACCAGCTGCTCGTCGAGATGGACGGCTTCGACACCAAGGGCGGCGTCATCCTGATCGCCGCCACCAACCGGCCGGACATCCTCGACCCGGCGCTGCTGCGCCCGGGCCGGTTCGACCGGCAGATCCCGGTGGACGCCCCCGACATGGAGGGCCGCAAGGCCATCCTGCGGGTGCACGCCAAGGGCAAGCCGTTCACCCCCGACGTCGACCTCGACTCGGTGGCCCGGCGTACCCCGGGCTTCAGCGGCGCCGACCTGGCCAACGTGATCAACGAGGCCGCGCTGCTCACCGCCCGCAAGGACCAGCGCGCGATCACCAACGACTCCCTGGAGGAGTCGATCGACCGGGTGATCGCCGGTCCGCAGCGCCGGACCCGGGTGATGAGCGACCAGGAGAAGAAGATCACCGCGTACCACGAGGGTGGGCACGCGCTGGTCGCCTGGGCGCTGCCGCACGCCGCGCCGGTGCACAAGGTGACGATCCTGTCCCGCGGCCGTTCGCTGGGCCACACCCTGGTCCTGCCGACCGAGGACAAGTACACCCAGACCCGCGCGGAGATGGTCGACACCCTGGCGTACGCGCTGGGCGGCCGGGCCGCCGAGGAGCTGGTGTTCCACGAGCCGACCACCGGCGCCGGCAACGACATCGAGAAGGCCACCCAGTTGGCCCGCGCGATGATCACCCAGTACGGCATGAGCTCCAAGCTCGGCGCGATCAAGTACGGCACCAGCGGCGACGAGCCGTTCCTCGGCCGCAACATGGGCCACGAGCGGGACTACTCCGACGCGGTGGCCGCCGAGATCGACAGCGAGATGCGGGCGCTCATCGAGTTGGCCCACGACGAGGCCTGGGAGATCCTGGTCGAGTACCGGGACGTCCTGGACAGCATCGTCCTGGAGCTGATGGAGAAGGAGACCCTCTCCACCGCCGACATGGCCCGCATCTGCGGCCGGGTGGTGAAGCGCCCGCCGATGGCCCCGTACAACGGGTTCGGCAAGCGCCAGCCGTCCACCGAGCCCCCGGTGCTCACGCCGGCGGAGAAGGACGCACTCAAGGCGCAGGCCCAGGCCGACGGCGCGGCCGTCAGCAGCGGCAGCCCCAACAACTCGGACGGTACGCACTGAGCACCGAATCGACAGTCGGCCAGGAGGGGGCGGCGCTGGCCGCCTCCTCCACCGAGCCCGATACCGACGAGCTGGACTATCTCGCCGCGCGCCTGGTCAACGGCCGGTTGACCGGCCGACCGGTGGAGGAGTCCGTCGACCTGGGCCGGATCGAGAAGGCGGTCCGCGAGATCCTGATCGCGGTCGGGGAGGACCCGGACCGGGACGGGCTCGTCAAGACCCCGTCCCGGGTGGCCCGGGCGTACGCCGAGCTGTTCGCCGGGCTGCGGGTCGACCCGGCGCAGGTGCTCAGCACCACCTTCGAGGCCAACCACGAGGAGTTGGTGCTCGTCCGGGACATCGACGTGATGAGCCTCTGCGAGCACCACCTCCTCCCGTTCCGGGGCAGCGCGCACATCGGCTACATCCCCGGGCCGGACGGCCGGATCACCGGGCTGTCCAAGCTGGCCAGGCTGGTCGAGGTCTTCGCCCGCCGCCCCCAGGTGCAGGAGCGACTCACGTCGCAGATCGCCGACCTGCTGATGGACAGGCTTGCCCCGCGCGGCGTCGTGGTGGTGCTGGAGTGCGAGCACATGTGCATGGCGATGCGCGGCATCCAGAAGTCCGGCGCGAAGACCATCACCTCCGCGGTACGCGGCACGCTCCAGCGCGACGCGAAGTCCCGCGCCGAGGCGATGGCCCTGATCATCCCCCGCTGACCGCGGGAGCTTCCCCGGCGTCGCCGGGTCGGGCGTCCGCCCGGCCCGGCGACGCCGCCTTCGGACCGGGGCCGGCGGTGGTCGGTGCGCGGGGTCGCCCCCGCGCTCGTCGTCACATCGCGCCGGCCGGGGCGGGTCAGCCGGCGAGCATCGACAGCAGGATCCCGGTCGTGGCCAGCACCGCCGGGACGAGGCACACCAGCGCTCCCCAGCGGGGCGTGCGGTCCAGCCAGCCGGCCGGTGCCGCCAGAACGGGTGCGACCTGATCCGGCGTCCCGGCGGACGAGGCCGCCCGACCCTCCGGACCCTCGACGCCGGGCACGGGCTCGCCAGCAGCGCCGCCCACACCGGCACCGCTCGCCGCGACTGAACCGCCCACACCGGCACCGCCGGCCGCGGCTGAACCGTCCGGACGGGCGCCGCTCGCCGCGGCTGAACTGCCCGGACCGGCACCGCCGCCGGCCTCGGGTGCGCCGCCCACGGCGCCGTCCGCCTCAGGTGCGCCGCTCGCGTTGGCTGGGCCGCTCGCCTCGGTTGGGCCGCCTGTGTTGGGTGGGCTGCCCGTGCCGGTTGCGCCGCCCACGCCGAAGCCGGGCGGCGGGACGGGCCGCGCCGGACCGTCGACGCCCGCCCGGGAGTTCCCGCCGAACAGGCGGCCGACGCCCCACCAGCCGGCGACGAAGGCGACCGCGGGCATCGGCAGGCCGCAGAGCAACGCGGCCACGCTCGCCGGGCCGGTGCCGAACGCCGCGTGGAGCGCAACCTGCAGAAGCGGCACGACCAGCGCCAGCGGCCCGTACACGAGCAGGTTGCGCGCCCGCGGCGGCCAACTGCCCGGGTGGAGCCGGCGCCGCGCGGTGAGCACGTCGTCCGCCACGTCCGCCCAGCCCCGGGCCGCGCCCAGCGTTGCGAGCACCGCGGTCGGCCCGCCGACCATGGCCCGGGCCGCCTCCGTCAGCTCCGGCGGCGTCGGCACCAGCGCCATCGGCGGTACGCCCAGCTCATGCAGCCGGGAGCGTTGCGGGGCGAGTCGCTCGCGTACGGCGGTCAGCTCCTCACGGGCGGCCTGGACCGCCCGGGCCTGCTCCGTGGCGGCGGCCGCGGCGCCCCGGCGCACCCCGTCGAGTTGACGGGCCGCGGCGACGTACGCCGTCCAGGCGGCCTCGACGCCGGCCCCGGCGCCCCGGCTGCCTCCGGCGGCGTGGTGGCTGGCGCCGCCTGAGGCGTTCGTGGTGGCCCCGGCGCCCGGATCCCCGGCCTCGGCGGGAGGGGACGGCGCGGGGCCGGAACGGTCAGCGGTCCGCTGCGGCAGCGGGCCGGTCACGGACGGCGCGCCGGCGCGAACCTGCTCCGGCCTCATGACCTTTCCTCCCCGGGCTCGGCGAACGGCACGAGGAGGATGCCCGACTCGGCCGGGCCGTCCCAGAGCATGGCCCGGCCCGGCCGGGGCCGCCACTGCACCGGGTGCCCGAACAGCGGCGCCAACTGCGTTCCCGGCACGTCGACCGCCACCACGGCGGCGAGCTTGCCGACCTCGTCCCCAGGCTGGCTGACCGCCGCCACGAACGGCGGCACCGTACGCCACCAGCCGAGCAGGTGCCGGCCGGCGGGCGGGCCCTCCCGCAGCAGGCTCCGGAGCCGGTCCGCAGGCAGGTCGGCCGGCGCGGGCCCGTCCAGCCCGAAGGCCACCAGGTAGCCCGGTTCGTCCGCGTCCAGCGCCGCGAGCAGCCCCGGCAGGTCGACCCGGTCCACCCGGTGCTGTGCGGCGAGATCGGCGGCGAGCGCCCCGGCCACCGGAGCCGCATCGGCGGTCAGCGCCGCCACCAGGAACCGCCCGGTGCCTGGAGCATGGTGCGCGGCGACGCTGCGGACCGCGGTCGCCAGCAGGGCGGGCGCCGCCGCGGTCGGGCCGAGGACGGCCAGGTTACGGCCGGCGGCCGGGCCGAGCGGGACCGCCACCGTCGACCGGGGCAGGTCCACGGCCCGGCCGAGCAGGGCGGCCGGACCGCTCGACCGGCCGGCGGAGGCCGCCCGGTAGCGGGGATCGTTGCGCAGCCGCGGACGCGCCCAGCCGGCGAAGACCACCGGCGGGGCGGAGCGTTCGGGGCGGGCCGTCCAGAGCCGTTGCCGCAGCTCCTGGATGCTGTCGGGGCTGCCGTGGGGGTCGGGGAACCGGACGGTCCGCTCGTGGCCCCGGGTCGCGCCCCGAGGCCCGCCGAGCCCGCCCGCGGTGTTCACCACCGCGCTGCCCACCGGCAGCCCGGCCGCGGCGTCGTTGCTCGGTTCCAGCACGGCGCCGCCGCCGGCCAGTGCCACCCGCACCGGGAACTGCCCGAGCATCGAGTCGCGGGGCGTCGGGCCGCCGGCCACACCGAGGTCACCCTCGCCGGCCAGGACCAGGTGGATCCCGTACGCGCGGCCCGTGCGGGCGAGGGCGTCCAGGCGGGCCGCCGCCTCGCTCGCCACCCCGTCCCGCTCGGCGAAGAGCAGCGCGAGATTGTCGATCACGCAGACCATCCGGGGCAGATCCTGGTGCTCCCGCAGCGCAGTGAACCGCTGCCCGCCCGCCCGCCGCCCGGCCTCCTCGCGGCGCCGAGCCTCCGCCGCCAGTTCGTCGAGCAGGTCCAGCACGTACTCCCGGTCGGCGGCCATCCCCGCCGAGCGCACCTGGGGCACCCAGGAACGGTCCCGGGCGGTCTGGAGGAAGTCGGCGAACGACTCACCGTCGCCCAGGTCGGCCAGGTGCAGGGCCAGCTCGGCCGGGCCGTACCGGGCGGTGAGGCCCAGCAGCACGTTGGTGAGGAACGCCGACCGGCCCACGCCGGACCGTCCGCTGACCAGCCAGTGCGGGGTCAGCTCCGTGAAGCCGACGGGGACCGGCCGGCCGCCGGCGTCGCCGACCGTGGTGGAGATCCCCTCCGCCGAGCTGGCCGTCCACAGCGGCGCGTCCGGATCGGGCAGCAGATCGGCCAGACTGAGCCGGGAACCCGCCTCGACCTCCTCGGCGAGCCGCCGACAGACGACGTTCACCAGCTTCGGGGGCGGGTCGTCGTCGACGAAGACAGGCGAGTTCAGCCCGCCCGGCGGCGCCGCCCCGGGGCTGGCGAACGAGGTGCCGGGCGGGGCGCCGAGCAGCGCGTACGCGTTGCGCAGGCTCAGCGCGGTGGCCAGTGGCAACGCGGGACGGGTGGCGTACGGGCCGGCCGGGGGCCAGCCGGCGACGACGAGGTGCAGCCCGGCGGCCGGCCCCTGCTCGGCCAGCGCCTCGATCCGCCTCAGGTCGCTCGCCCCAATCGGCTCCGGCAGCCCGGCGATCATCAGCAGCAGCGTCCGGTCGTGGCGGCGCGGCCGGCCCGTCCCCGGCGCCACCCACTGCTCCGCCTCGGTGAGCACGGCCCGCAGCTCCGCGACGTCCTGCGCGGGCGGCGGCAGCAGACCGGCGTCGGCCAGCGCCGCGAACGGCGAGAACGTGCCGGTACGCGCGTCCGGGGCCGTGCCGGCGTCGACCGGGACGGCGTCCACGGCGCGGACCAGCAGGCAGCCGGTGGGCGTCGCGGCGAGCAGGCGCAGGAGGATCGCCCGCAGCAGCCCGGCCACCCGGGGATCGCGGGCGTCGGTGTCGATCGCCAGGTGCCCGGTGCCGAGCAGGGGCACCAGCGCGGGAAAACGCGCGTCCTCCAGCGGCGCGGCCGTGCCGACCCGGACGAATGGTGGCGGACCCTCGCCAGCGGGAGCCTCGACCGTGGCCGTCTCCAGTGGCGCCCCGGCCCACCCCGGAGCCAGCAGCGCGGCGGCCGACCGCAGTCGATCCGCCAACTCGTACTGGCGGCGCTGGTCGGCGGGCGCGGGCCGGGTCTCGTCCAGAATGTTGGCTGCTGCTGCGGCGGTCGCCTCCGCCCGGCGGTGCAGGGCAGCGGCGCGGTTCGTACGTGCCCTCGGACCGGCCACCGCGTCCACCCCCTCGTCCCGAGGCTGGCAACCTCCCCGAGCAGTGACGGTATCCCAGGTCCGGCCCGTCCAGCGGGATGCGGCACGGCGGTGCGCCGGGTGATTACCGGCACCGCAGGCCCGTCGCCCGCCGTCCGCCCGGCACCGCTTCCAGCCCTCCGTGCGCATCGCGATGAGGGGTTCCGGGGCATTGGGTACGGGGCGTCCAGCCGATAGCCTCAGGGGGTGGAATCAGTGCATCCCCCCGCCGGTTCCCAGGTATCCCGCGTGCCGGCGCAGCGGACCCCGCCGCCGGACCAGTTGGCGCCCCCGCCGCCGGCACCGGCGCCGGCCCGCCCGCCACGTCGGCTCCGGACCGCCGTCACCGTGGTCGCCGGGGTGGTCGCCCTGCTCCTTCTCGGCGGCGGCATCGCCGCCTTCGTCCTGTACGACCGCGCGACAACCCCGGACCGCAGCGCCCCCGACGTGGTGGTCGACAACTACCTGCGTGCCTTCCTGGTCGATCGCAACGACATCAAGGCGAACCAGTTCACCTGCGATGACGATGCGCCAGGGCTGAAAGAGATCCGACTGTTGCGCGACGACCTAGTCGCGCGAGAGACGCGATTTGCGACGACAATTTTGGTGACCTGGGGCAGGCTCGACGTTCAGGAGCAGGGCGACAGCGCCCACGTGCGCGTCGACCTGATAATTTCCGCCTCTGTCGAAGGCATGTCACAGAGCGATCGCCAGCCGTGGCGATTCAAGGCCAGTCGCGTTGACAATGGGTGGAAAGTGTGCGACGGAGCGCCTGCCGGCTGAGTCGTCTCACTCGATCCAGAGCAGGTGGACCGGAACCTCCAGGGTGGTGGGTGGCTGGCCGCGCCAGGCCCACCGGTACCACTCCAGTTCCGGCGTGACCCGGACGCAGATGTCCCCCTCCGCGCCCGAGTAGGTCTCGGTCACGGCCCGCAGGTCCCGTTGCTCGCCGGAGTCCGTCGCGTGCACCACCCGGCGGCCGGTGACGGCGTCGGCCTCGAACACCGGCGTCGGCGACCGGTGGGTGGGCGCGTCCAGGGACACCAGGTTGACGCTCGACCCTCCGCCGGGGCTGACGTCACGCGCGTCACCCAGCGTCTCCACCCACACCCGTTCGACCGGGACGAGCGGAGCGAAAACTTCGACCTGCTCGGATTCGGCCCGATACCACTCGTGCTCCGAAATGACGGGCACGTACGTGCGGCTGTTCTGCACGACCCGCTCGTCGGCCCGCAGGTCGCCACGCCAGCCGAACCCGGGCAGCCCGACCAGGACCCGCCGGCCGCGCAGCTCGATCCGGCCGCCCGCGGGCACGATCTCGATCGGGCGGGGTGGGCGGGGCGCCCAGTCGGGCTGGTCCGCGAAGGGATCGGGCAGCGGCCCCGTCATGCGTCCGGACGCCTCACGCCTTGCCGTTCAGCGGCGCGCCGCGGTCGCGCATGAACGGCACCGGGTCGATGGCGCCGTGACGGGACCGGTCTCCGTCGCGGTGCACCTCGAAGTGCAGGTGCGGACCGGAGGAGTTGCCGCTCGTCCCGACCTCGCCGATCACCTCGCCGGCCTCGACGAGCTGACCGGGTACGACCCTCGGCTTGACGATCATGTGGCAGTACCGGGTGATGTATCCGCCAGCGTGCAGCATGTCGACGAACCAACCGCATCCGCCCTTGTTCGGCCAGCCGTCCACGTCGCAGCTCAGCCGACCACTGTGGTCGGGGTCGCAGCGGGCGACCAGCACCCGGCCGGTGGCCGCGGCTCGGATGAGCGTGTGCTTCGGCGCGGCGATGTCCACGCCGTTGTGACTGGGCCGCTCCGCCGTCCGGAACCCGGAGCCGACGCCGCCCGGAATCGGTGCCGTCCAACCGGAGGCGGCGATCGCACCCCGGGCGGCCGCGTTGCAGATGCTGCGCTGGGAGATCTGCGCCGTCCGCGCCGCCCCGCCGGCCAACGCGTCGACGATCTTGCTGGCCAGCTCCTCGTGCTTGGCGTAGGCGTCCGGGAAGGCGCTGACCTGCACCCGCTGGGCGGCCCTGGTCAGTGGCATCCGCTCCCAGTCGGGGACCTTGACCAGCTTCTCGTAGAACTTCCGTGAGGAGTAGGCCGGGTCCTGCAGTTGCTCCGGAGAGCCCCAGCCCTGGCTCGGCCGTTGCTGGAACAGGCCGACCGAGTCGTGGTCGTTGCGGCTCCCGAGATGGGGCAGGTTGCGCAGGGCGGACTCCTGCATGGCGGTGGCGACGGCGATCACCCAGCCCCGGGGCGGGACCTTCATGTCCGAGCCGACCTTGATGATCACCGCGGCGTTGCGGATCTGGCTGTCGCCGTACTGGGCGAAGCGCGGCATCGCCCCGGTGATGTTCACCTCGTGTCTCGTACCGCAGGCGGACCGGGACTCGGGGGACACGTCGTCCGCCCCGCCGCTGAGCTCGGTCAGGAAGAACGCGGCCGTGCCGCCGGTGCAGCAAAGCAGGGTCAGGGCGGCGGTCAGCGCCGTGGCCAGGGCACCGAGGCGCAGCTGCCGGCGACGGGGCGGAGCGCCCGCTTCCCGTACGTGATCGCTCATGTCCGCTCCCAGTCCACCGCGTCTACCAGCCACTGCCCGTCGGGGGCCACGAGCTCGAGGCGGAGCTGCCCCGAGTCGAGCGGGATCAGCACCTCGACAAATTTCTCCGTCCGTGGGCGGACGCTCGGTTCGCCGGTCGTCCGCTGTGCCGGGACACCCGCCGGGTCAGCGCCGGACAGCTTCTCGGTCAGCTCCGGCGTGGACAGCGGTCGCAGCCTGGCGTGCCACTCCTCGGCGCTGTCACCGCGACCTCCCAGCCAGGCGGCGGTGAATCTGTCGGCGGTCTGCTCCGGCGTCAGCGCGCCGGCCCGCGTCCTGGGCGACGGGGGCGCCGTGCTGCCGACCACGCCGTCGTCACCGGCCTCCGGGTCGACGGTGGTGATCGGCTGGCTCGGCCGGCTGCTCAGACCGGTCCCGGGGTCCGCGGGACCGGAGACCAGTCGGGCCGCGCCGATCACGCCGAGCACCAGGACGGCGATCGCCAGGGCAACGCCCAGCCGGGACCGCAACAACCTGGTGACCAGGAACTCCACCGCACGCCGCATCGCCTGTCACCGGGCCTCGGTGCGAATCCGGGGCGCGGCGGGACGAGGCGCGGCGGGCTCAGCCGAGCCAGGGCGGTAGATGACGAAGGACGGGCTCTCCTCGGGTACGTCCGGCTCGGTCCACGTCGCCGGCTGGCGACGACGCGGCTTCGGCGCGGTGGGAGGCGTGGCCGCGCTCTGCTCCGGTACAGTCGCCTCGTCTGGGCGCTCCCGGCCGTCGGGCCGCTGCCGTTCGCTCGTCTGGGCGGCGGCTGCGCTGGACTGGCTGGGATCCTCGCTCCGGGCTTCGGGCCGTAGGGTGCTCGGCGCCAGCGTGGCACCCCTGTGCCGGTTCAGGGCCGGCTCGGCGGTGCCGCCGGGCTCGGCCAGGTCGAGCCGCGCGGCCGTGCGCATGTCGCGGAAGAACCGGCGGTGCCACGAACCGGCCGAGCTGACCGCCTCGCTGCTGTCCTTGCCGCCGAGCTGCGTGATCCGTCGGTACGGGCGAAGGAGCAGCCAGCCGACCACTCCGCACAGCCAGACCAGCACCACCTGCAGCCAGCCGGGCAGGGTGGCGGTGCTCATGATCAGGTCAACCGCGAAGAGGTAGATGGCGGCGCCGGTGCCGAAGATCGCGATGTTGAAGACCGCCGCGACGACGGCGTTGGCCAGCCTCCGCAGCCCGGCGCTCGCTGGCCGCAGCAGGCCGACCGTGCCCAGGATCGGTGCTGCGATCACCGCCCACCGGAAGATCAGGAAGCCCAGCAGAACCAGCACGGAGGCGGTGAGATCGAACATCGCGAACAGCAGCGCGGCCAGTACCGCGATGAAGCCGGATCCCACCCGGTCCATGTCCCGGATGCCCTGGAGGTATTCGTAAGCCTCGGGATCCTCGGTCTTGATCTGCTGTGCGACCCGCGCCCACTGCTGCTGCTTGGCGTCGATGGTCGCCTCCCGGGTCTTCGGGTTGGCCCGGAGCTTCTCGGCCTCCTCCCAGGACAGCGACTTCGCGTCGTAGAGTGCCGGGCCGTACTTCTTGGCGGTCTCGCTGTCTGCCGAACCGAGAACTCCCCGCAGCCAGTTCCGATACAGCATCGCCTCGGTCGCGGTATCGCTGGCCCGGACGGCCGGTGGGCGCTTGTCGACGCAGGCATCCGGGTTAGGCAGGGCGCACTTGTCGGGCGGGATGTCCCTGGAAGCCGGGCCGACAGCGTCGTGGACGACGCCGAGGGTCGTCACGAGCGTCCCGTCGGCGATGTTGGCCGACTTGACCGGCCACGCCGCCAGGGCCGTCACCGCGACCATCACGACCAGGGCCCAGCCGGCCGTGGTCATGGCGTTGCTCATGTCGGACTGGCGGGAGCGCCAGAGCAGGTAGAGACCCACCACGCAGAGCGTGATGATGCCGAAGACGCTGAACACCTTCTGGTAGACGGCTTTCGTGGCCTGCTCGACCAGCGGGTCGGCCCAGCCCCACATCGACCGCGGGTTCCACGCACGCTCGCGCAGCGCGTTCGAGGCACCGATGATCGCCGTCGCGATCATGAACTCACCGTTGGCGACGGTGGTGGTGAACTTGTAGTCCGGGTGGAGTACCGACGAGGCACAGCCGCCCGGAATGTCGTACGTGGGGTAGCTGTATCCGGCGTACCCGTAGTCGCTGTACAGGCCCTTCGGGCCGGGCAGCTTGGCGGCGTCGGGACGGCCCGCGAACCAGCCGGCGAGACCCGAGTCCGGTGTCCCGGGTACCGGAGCGTTGCGGCACTGGACCTCGCTCTTGCTGACCTCGCTGAGCTTCGTGACGCAGGCGCGGAAGTCGGCTTGCCACTCCTGGGTGCTGCACAGATCCGCCCGTGCCTGCGCCTGCGCGACCGGCGTCGCCGCGTACGCGCTCCCGCCGCCCACCGCCGGCCAGGCGACGGTGGCCCCGGCGAGTACGCCGAGCGCGAGCAGGAACGCCGTTATCCGTGCCCGGGCCCTCGCCATGTCACGCCTCCAGATCCGGCAGGATGGTCGGCAGCTGCCCGGCGGCCGAGGCGACCGCGGCGGGGGTGGTGTCGAGATGCTCCAGCAGTCTGTCCACGTACGACACGTCGACCCGGACCTTCTGCACCCGTCCGTCGACGTCCCGCATGACGAACTCGCGGAAACCGAGCCGGGCGGCGGAGGTGGCGTCCGCCATGGACAGCGAGGCCAGGGTGGCCTCGTACCCGTCGTCGACCGGCACCCGGAGCAGCCGTAGCGCCTCGGAGGCGATCTCGCTGTCCTCCGCGATCCGGCCGACGAAGACGGTGGAGACCAGGTTCTGCACGTCGAGGCCGAGGATGTCGCGGGGGTTCTGCGAGGCCACGAGGGCGGCGAGGTTCCACTTGCGGGAGTCGCGGGCGAGCCGGACCAGGAACGACCGGCCGGAGCGCCAGCCCTCCATGAAGTGCGCCTCGTCCAGGCCGACGAGCTTGCGCGACGACATCGAACCGCCGTAGCAGCGGCGCACCGCGAGCCGGTGGGCCGTGTGCAGCATGGGCAGCGCGAGGGCCTCCTCGGCCGACCAGTACTCGCGTTCGATCTTGAGATCGGGCAGCCGCAGGCCGGCCATGGTGATCACGGTGAGCGCCGCGTCCGCGCCGAGCAGCCCCTCCGGCGGCCGGCCGAAGAAGAGCATCGCCAGCGGCATCTCGGCCGTGTCCAGCAGCAGGTTGGCCAGCTCCCTGCCGGCGTCGTCGTCCAGCCCCTGGAGGCAGGCGACCACGTCGTCCAGGGTGGACGTCTCCTCCGCCGGCACCTGGCGTACGGCGTGCCGGAACAGGGTCGCCGTGGACGCCTCCCGGGCGACCTGCGGCGGCACCAACATCATGCAGATGTCCTGGACCAGCATCCGCCGCTCGGCCCGGGCGTTGGAGACCGAGATCTCGAACTCCCGGTCGCCCGCCGCGCCGGCGCCGAACTCGCTGCGCAGCGGGGTCGGGATCAGCGCGTACGGGGCCAGCGTCCCCTGCTCCGAGCCGGTCAGGTTGAGCACCCGCGCGTACGGTCGCAGCTCCGGCATGTCGCACAGCCGGGCGAGCGGGCCGGACGGGTCGAGCAGGGTCACCTGCACCCCGCGCCGCGCGGCCAGGTAGCCGAGCGCGCCCAGCAGGGTGGACTTGCCGCCGCCGGGCTCGGCGACGAAGACCGCCAGGCCGGACCGCTCCCGCACCTCCGTCGGGAAGTGCAGGTCGAGGAAGACGGGCCGGCGGCAGGTGCCGGCGGTGCGCCCGATGAGGTCGCCGCGGCGGTCGCCGACCGTGGAGGCGGCCTGCGGCAGCGCGGCGGCGAGCAGGTGGACGGGCATCCGTCGGACGTAGCCGGTGTTGGCGACCGGCTCGCCGGGGATGAACTCCCGGGCCAGCCAGTCCTGGTTCTTCGGGTGCTGCAGCGAGATGCGCAGCTCGCGGGAGTAGAGCTGGATCAGCCGCCGGGCCCGCTCCAGGCACTCCTCCCGGGTACGGCCGCCGACGGCGATGCGGTGCCAGCCGTGCGCGCGGGCGGAGTCCACCGGCAGCCCGGTGGTCATCTCGTCGCCGATCACCAGGGCCCGCTTGGCCAGCCGCTCCAGCTCCGGCGGGGCGTCGATGCCGTGCTCGGCGTAGTCGAGTTGCTGGGAGCGGATCATCCGCAGCCGGTGCTCGAGGTTCCGGAAGGAGTCGCCGGAGCCGAGGATGTCGACCCGGGTGGAGGTTTCCATCGGCCAGGGCAGCCGCTCGTGGAAGTGCAGCCACGGCTCGTGCCGCTCGGGGATCTCCAGCGGCTCCATGCGGCCGACCGCGAGGACGGCCACGTGCCGCTCCTCGCCGGTCATCCGGTTGACCAGCTTGACCGTCGACCCGTACGGGGTGCGGTACCGCTCGACCTGCTCGGTGAGCGCGAGCAGGTCGCCGCGCTCCCACCGGCCGTTGGTGACGGGGGAGAGGGTGCCGGGCGGCGCCATGCAGAGCGCGACGGAGCGGTACAGCAGCCACTCCAGCTCCTGCGCGGTCACCCGCCGGCCGCGCATGCCGAAGGCGCCCAGCACCTCGTCGAACTGCTCGACGGTACGGCCGAGCTTGCGGCGCTCGCCCCCGGCGACGCCCCGGCCGAAGGTGCGCAGCAGCCGCTCGGTGAGCGTGTCGCCGAGCGAGCGCCGGGCGAAGGTGACCCCGAGGTACGTCTGCCCCTCCGCGTGGTTCACCGAGAGGAGGTGCCGCTGGGCGGCCACCAGGTGGTCGCCCCAGCCGGGGGTGCCCGCCACGTCGGGCAGCGGGGCCGGGGTGTGCGCGTCGATGGTGCGGGCCCACTCGTCGGCCGGGAAGGGCCGGGTGGTGCGGCGCAGGTGCAGCCGGAAGCCGGCGAGGCCGGCGTACTGCTCGGAGATCGCGGAGAGCAGGGCCTCCCGCTCGGCGTCCGGCCGGAACGCCCAGCGCACCTCCGGCAGCCAGTACCAGGCGGTGACGGTGTTCGGGGTGAAGGTGAGGTGCCCGGCGATCTCGGTGATGGCCAGCTCGACCGACGGGTCCCGGTCCCCGAACTTGATCTTCGGCGGGCGCACCGGCCTGGCGGGTTTCGCCGACTTCGCCGGCTTAACCGGCCGTTCCTGCCGGTCGACGGTCCGCTGTCGCGGCGGCGTGACCTCGCGGGCCGCCGGGGGCTGCGCGGCGGCCCCGGGCGCGGGGCGCCCGGCCCACCGGCCCGGCTCGGGGTCCCGGCGGGGGGACCGTCCGGACTCCCCGGACGCGGGCGGCTCCACGTCGCGCCAGCCGTACGTCTCGTCGTCGGCGGCGGCGGGCGGGGGGATCACCGGCGGGGGCGGCAGCTTCGGCTGGGCGGGCGGGCGCACCACCGGCAACCGGTCGCCCGCCTGCTGCGGGACCCGGGTCCGGGCCGGGGACGGGGCGGGCCGCTCGACGGCCGGCGGCTGCGCGGCCGGCGGCTGCTGGTGCGGGATCGCGGGATGCTCCCGCCGCGGCGGCGCGGGCAGCGCCGGCCGGGACGCGCCGGGGTGGGCGCCCCCGAACAGGTCGAGGAACGGGGAGTCGATGTCGGCGCCGTCGGGGATCACCGGGGCGGGGGCGTCGGCGTTCGGTGCGCCGCGCCCGGGAGCGGGCCGCGGTGCCTGGAAGACCCCGACCCGGCCGTGCCCGGGCGTGGTGGCCAGCGCGGGATCGACGGCGGTCTCGTCCAGCTCCTCGCTCGCCGGGTAGTCGAACGAACGCGCACGGTTGCCGTGCGGCGCGGCGTGACGTCCCGGGGAACCCGGCGTGGAAGAGCGACTCATGCCATCGCCTCGCCCGAGTGCCGTCGTTGCCGCCCGGTCGGGGTACGCCCGGTCATGCCAGTTCCTCCCGGATCCTGATCCGGCTCGCCACCAGGCGCGGATCGCGCAGCTCGGCGGCCGGCTCCCGGGTCCGTCGCCAGTCGGTCAGCGCGGTGCGGATCACCATGCGCGCGGGCCGGTCCGGGTCGACGTGCCGGAAGATGAACGAGGTGCTCACGATGGCGAGCGCGATCTCCCAGGCCGGGAACAGCTCGACCTTCAGCGTGAGCAGCCAGTGGATGAACATGTAGAGGGGCACGAGCAGCATGAACAGGCCGTACTGGGCGTACGGCAGGTGGACGGGCAGGGTGTAGCCGGGCGGCCCGAGATAGACCAGGCGGGCCCGGTAGATGTCGTCGTCGGTCCGCAGCCGCATCTCTGCCCGTGCCTACTCGAAGATCAGGTTGATCAGGTAGTCGCCGACGAAGAAGAGCGTGGCCGCTCCCGCGATGAAGGCCAGGCCGACGATCGCGATCGCGGAACTGGTCAGCACCTTGGAGATCTCGCCCCGGCTGGCCCGGCCGATGAAGATGACGCCGAGCACGGCGAGCAGGATCGGGGCGATCTTGCTCGCGAAGAACGTGACGACCCCGTTGGTGTCGATGCCCTTGGGCGCGGGCTCGGCGAGTGGAGTCGACGCCAGGGCGTGGAGCGCGTGGATGGCGCCGGACGACGCCGCCTCCATGAGCTCGATGGCGATCACTGGAACCTCCCCAATCGCGGCCGGCGGAGCCGCGGCGGTGCAGTAGGCAAGCCTGGCGGGATGATGCTCACTCTGCGCAAGGTACGCAACCCTGCGTTCGGCGCCCACCACGGAGGGTGGTGAGCTTTGGGGGGATTTTTCCCGCTTCGGCCCTCCCTCCAGGCTTCGCCGTCTCGCTGCTGGGCAATTCCAAAGGGTACGGGCCGCCCTCCTTTGCGACAAGCCGCGAAGAGTCGACCGGGAACGACCTCGGCGACCGATCGTACACCTGTTCCAATGTGCATGTCAGGGTCGCTGCGGGACGTTGCGACCGGGCCGCCGAGAGCCGCCCGTCGGACCGGTACGGTGCAGTCGTGACCGATCTGGTACGGGCGCAGGGCCCGGTGGTGATGGGCATCCTCAACGTCACGCCCGACTCGTTCTCCGACGGCGGTCGGTACGCCGATCTCGACGCGGCCGTCGCACACGGGGTGCGACTCCGGGCGGAGGGCGCGCACCTGGTTGACGTCGGGGGCGAGTCGACCCGTCCCGGCGCGGACCGGGTGGACGCGGAGACCGAGGCGGCCCGGGTGCTGCCGGTGATCCGGGAACTGGCCGCCGCCGAGGTCACCGTCAGCATCGACACCACCCGGGCGCGGGTGGCGGAGGCGGCCCTCGCGGCCGGTGCCGCCGTGGTCAACGACGTCTCCGGCGGCCTGGCCGACCCGGACATGGCCCGGGTGGTCCGCGACGCCGGCTGCCCCTGGGTGCTGATGCACTGGCGGGGGCATTCGCGCGGGATGCGCGAGCTGGCCACCTACACCGACGTGGTCGCCGACGTGAAGGCCGAGCTGGCCCAGCGGGTCGAGGCGGCCCTGACAGTCGGGGTGGCCCCCGACCGGATCGTGATCGACCCGGGCCTCGGCTTCGCCAAGACCGCCGAGCACAACTGGCAGCTCAGCACGCGTCTGCCCGAGCTGCTGGAACTCGGCTTCCCGCTGCTGTTCGCCGCCAGCCGCAAGTCGTACCTCGGCCAGCTGCTGGCCGACGCGGACGGGCATCCCCGGCCGGCCGGCGGCCGGGAGGCGGCCACCGCCGCCACGAGCCTGCTCGCGGTGGCGGCGGGCGCCTGGGGGGTACGCGTGCACGACGTCCTCGGCACCGTCGACGCGCTGGCCGTCTGGCGGGCCAGCGGTAGCCCGCGACTGGTCGCCACCCAGCTGGTGGGAAAGGAACAGAATCGATGACCGACCGGATCACGCTGACGGGCCTGCGGGCGCACGGGCGGCACGGCGTCTACGACTTCGAGCGCGAGCGGGGCCAGGAGTTCGTGGTCGACGCCGTCCTCGAGCTGGACCTCACGCCGGCCGCCCGCTCCGACGAGGTGGCCGACACCGTGCACTACGGGGAACTGGCGGAGCGGCTGGTGGCGGTGGTGACCGGGGAACCGGTCAACCTCATCGAGACGCTCGCCGACCGGCTCCTGGCGGTCTGCCTGGCCGACCCACGGGTGGCGCGCGCGACGATCACCGTGCACAAGCCCGAGGCCCCGGTCCCGCACGCCTTCACCGACGTGGCGGTCACCATGACCCGCAGCCGGGTCGAGACCGGCGAGCGGGCGGCCGGCCCCAGGCAGCAGACCCCCGGTAACGGGGGTGCCTGGTGACCCGCGCCCTGCTCTCCCTCGGCAGCAATCTCGGGGACCGGCACGCCCACCTCCGGACGGCCGTGGCCGGGCTCGGCGACGCCGTGCTGCTGGTCTCCGGTGTCTACGAGACCCCGCCGTGGGGCGACGCCGACCAGCCCGCGTACCTGAACGCGGTGGCGCTGGTCGAGGACCCGGCGGCGGCGCCCGAAGACTGGCTGGAGCGGGCCCGGGCCGCCGAACGCCGGGCCGGACGCGAGCGCGATCCGGCCCGCCGGTTCGGCCCCCGCACCCTGGACGTCGACGTCGTGGCGGTCTGGGACGACGCCGGGGAGCCGGTGCTCCGCGACGGCCCCGAGCTGACCCTGCCGCACCCCCGGGCACACCTGCGGGCCTTCGTGCTGCGGCCCTGGATCGACATCCAGCCGTACGGGCGGCTGCCCGGCCATGGCTGGCTGACCGATCTGCTGAACGCCGAACCGGTGGCCGGCGACGCGCTGGAACTGAGCCCGCGGCCCGATCTGGCGTTAGAGTCGTCGGCATGAGCCAGTGGAGCCGGCCGGCATGACCCAGGCGCAGTCCCCACGCGGAACGGACCACGACCGGTTCAGGATGGGCCCCACCCGGATCTCCACGCTGGTCGTCGCCGGCCTGGCCGCCGCCGCCGTGGCCTGGCTGCTCATCAGCAGCACGTACCGGGAGTTCCCCCGGCTGCCCTGGCTGCCGGTGATCACCCTCGCCGTGCTGGCCGTGCTCGAGGGGTACGCCGCGGTCAACACGCGGGGCCGGATCGAGCGCCGGCCGGGTCGCGACCCGGTCAACCCGCTGATGGTGGCCCGGTTCGTGGTGCTGGCCAAGGCGTCCGCCCTGGCCGGCGCGATCTTCGCCGGCTTCTCCGCCGGGCTGACCGGGTGGCTGCTCATCGAGCCCACCCAGGCCGCGGCGACGGACCGCCCGGCCGCCGGGGCGAGCCTGCTCGCCTCCCTCGCGCTGGTGGCCGCCGCGCTGTGGCTGGAGCGGTCCTGCCGGGTGCCGGAGCGGCCGGAGGACGAGCGCGAGCCCGACCACCGGGAGAGCCGACCCGGCCAGCGTTGATCACGGGGGTTACGCCGATCGCGGCGCGGGGGTACCGTGCCTGGCGACCGGTGACCAACGGCCGCGACCGGTCCGCCCCGGGCGGACCGGTCGCGGCCGTACCTGGGGAGGGCGCGCGTCATGGGGTACGACGATCCGGGCCGGCACGCCCCGGTGGAGCCCTCGTCAGGGGTGCCCGCGGCGGTACTGGAGAACGTCTTCGACGACCCCGCCCACGGTGAGCCGGGGCGGGACCGGCTGGCCGTGCACGTGGTCTGGGAGGTGGTGCTGGCCGCCGGCCTGGCCGTGCTGATCTGGCTGCTCTGGCAGGCGGACCCGGCCGTGCTGGGCGATCCCGGCCTGCGGGTTCTGCTGGTGGACGTGGTGGCGCTGGGGCTGCTCGCCCTGGCCGCCGGGCTGAGCCTGCGGACCGCCGCGGTGAACCTGGCGATCGGACCGGTGATGGTCGCCGCCGCGCTGCACTGCGCAGAGCAGGGCGACCGGGGCGTGGCGCTGGCGCTCGGCCAGGCCGCCGCGGTGGCCGCCGTGGGGGGCCTGGCCCTGGGGCTCGCGGTGACCGTCCTGCACGTGCCGGGCTGGGCGGCCAGCCTGGCCGGGGCGGCCGGGGTCGTGGTGTACATCGGGCCCCGCTCCGAGCCGGTCCTGGTGCAGAGCGGGTACGACCCGCGGGGCAGCACGTTCTACCTCTTCGCGGGCTTCGCCGCCGTGGCGGTCCTCGGCGGGCTGTTCGGGGCGATCCGGCCGGTACGTCGGCTGGTCGGCCGGTTCCGGCCGGTGGCCGACCCGGCCCGCCGGCGGGGCGCGGTGGCGGCGACGGTGGCCACGCTCGCCTGCGTCGTGTCCACCGTGCTCGCCGCGCTGGCCGGGATCCTCGTCGCCACCAACGGCAGGGACACGGTCGGCCCCGGCGACGGCCTGGACTGGACGGTGCTGGCGGTCGGCACCGCGCTGCTCGCCGGCACCAGCGCGTACGGCCGGCGTGGCGGGATCTTCGGCACCCTGCTCGCGGTGAGCCTGGTCGGCGTCGTGTTCGCCTGGGCGCACGTCGAGGGCTGGGCGGTGAGCCGGTGGGCGGTCGGCGGCGCCGCACTCGGCGTGGGACTGCTGGTCACCCGGCTGGTCGAGGCGTACGGGCGGCCCCGGCCGGCGGGCGCCGACCCGGAGCCCCCGGCCCTCGCCGACTCCACCCTCGGCTCAGGCTGGTCGGTGCCCCGGCCGACGAAGCTGGACGACTGGCCGCCCGCCCTGCCCGTCCGCCCCGACGACACCCCCACCGACCCGTGGGACGCGTCCCGGTGGGAGACCCGCCCGCCGCGCTGGGACGGCGGCGACCGCTGAGACCGACGCGCCCGCGTCCGGCGCGCCGGTGGTGATCTCGCCGGTTAGGCTCGGCGACATGACCGAGACACCTTCCACCGGTCCGGGCGGGACCACGTTCGACGAGCTCGACGCGCTGTCCACCGAGGAGTTGCGGGAACGGGCGTTCGCGCTGGCCCGGGAGCGCCACGACGTCCGGTTCTTCTGGTCGGTCCTGCGGCACCTGCCGAACGCCGACGAGGCCGCCGCGCTGGACGGCGCGCCGAACTCGGTCGGCCCGACCGTCGACGAGGCGGCGGCGCTGTGGCGGGAACTCACCGGCCACGGCTACGAGGAGTCGGCGCCGCTGCTGCGGGCCAAGTTCATCGACTACCTGATGCAGCGCTGACGAGCCCCGACCGTGACGGTTCGTAGGTTTGCCCGCCGGCCCGCGCCGGGAACTGGGCGCCGCATGGCTCTCACCAACGGCGCGGTCAGCCGGTACGGGACCGCGGCCGGCACCGGCACGCTGGCGGCGCTGGTGCTCGTCGGCGTCTGCGGCAGCCCCCTGTACGTCGGGTGGGCCGAGGACGCCACCGACCCGAACTCGGCCGGCGGCTGGTTCCTGCGGCTGCTCGCCTGGCCCGCCTGGCGGCTCGGCTCCGGCGACTCGGGCGTGCTCGCCACCGACCTGCGGGCCATCCTGCTGGTGATCCTCACCGCCGCCCTGCTCTACGTACTGCCCGCCGGGCAGGTCGCCCGGGTGCAGGGCTCGCTCAGCCAGTTCTTCTCCGGCTGGGGCGCGTACGTGCTGGCCGCCGGACTGGCCGCGCTGCTCGGCACGCTGCTCGGGCCGGACCCGTCGCTGCTCGGCGCGGTGCAGGCCGCCGCCACCGGCGCCGGCTACGGCTTCCTCTCCGGTTGGATCATCGGCACGGCCAGCCTCGGGGGCCGGGCCTGACGGGCCGCCCCTTCCCTGCGGCTCGGCTGCCCGGCGAACGCCGCCCCCGCGGCGGACCGAGACCTACCGTCGTCAGTCCTGGCGCCGGGCCGGGGCGAGCGCGCGTTCCCGGGTGAGCAGCCCCGCCGCCCGCCCGTCGGCGGTGACCAGCACGCGGTCCGCCCCCGAGGTCAGCATCACGGCCAGCGCGTCGTACGCCGAGGAGCCCAGCGTGACCTCCGGCAGCCCGGCCGGGTCGGCGGGCACCGGGTCCAGCGCCTCCGCGGTGACCGGGGTCACCGCGAGCGCCCGGATGCCCCGGTCCGCGCCCACGAACTGCCGGACGAACCCCGAGGCGGGCGTGCCGAGCACGGCCGCCGGGCTGTCGTACTGCTCCAGCCGGCCGCCCTCGGAGAGCACGGCGATCCGGTCGCCGAGCCGGACCGCCTCGTCCAGGTCGTGGGTGACCAGCACGATCGTCTTGCGCACCTCGGCCTGGAGCCGCAGGAACTCCTCCTGCAGCCGGGTCCGCACGATCGGGTCGACGGCCGAGAACGGCTCGTCCATGAGCAGCACCACCGGGTCGGCGGCGAGCGCCCGGGCCACCCCGACCCGCTGCCGCTGCCCGCCCGACAGTTCGTGCGGGTAGCGCCGGCCGAACTGCCCCGGGTCGAGCCCGACCAGTTCCAGCAGTTCCGCCGCGCGGCCGCGGACCCGGTCGCGCGACCAGCCGAGCAGGCGGGGCACCGTGCCGACGTTGGCGAGGACGGTCTGGTGGGGGAACAGGCCGACGTTCTGGATCACGTACCCGATCCGGCGGCGCAGCGCGACGGGGTCGACCCGGGTCACGTCCTCGTCGCCCAGCAGGATCCGGCCGCCGCTCGGCTCGACCAGCCGGTTGATCATCCGGAGCACCGTCGACTTGCCGCAGCCGGACGGGCCGATGAGCACCACCAGCTCACCCGCCCGGACCTCCAGGCTCAGCTCCCGGACCGCCTCGGTGCCGTCCGGGTACCGCTTGCCGACGCCCTCGAGGGTGATCGACGCCGCACCCGGATGCGCGCCGTCGAGTTCGGCGGCGCCGGGGGTTTCCAAGGTAACGTCCACGCATGTCCTTCCGCCTGAGCTACCGGGCCGACCCGGGTAACCCGTGGTTCTCCTGGCAGTACGTGCGGGACAACTCTGACACGATCCTCGCCGCGCTGCGCGACCACGCCTGGCTGACCGCCCGGGCCGTGCTGATCGCCGCGCTGGTGGCCCTGCCGCTGGCCGTGGCGGCCCACTGGTACCGCTCGCTCGCCGGCCCGATTCTCGCACTCACCGGAGTGCTGTACACGGTCCCGTCGCTGGCGCTGTTCGCCTTCCTCGCGCCGTACCTGGGCATCGGGGCGCTGACCGTGCTCAGCGTGGTGGTGCTGTACGCGCTGCTGGTGATCGTCCGCAACGTGCTCGCCGGGCTCGCCCAGGTGCCCCCCGAGGTCCGGGAGGCCGCCGAGGGGATGGGGTACGGCCGCTGGGGCCAGCTGTTCCGGGTCGAGCTGCCGCTGGCCCTGCCCGGTGTGCTGACCGGGCTGCGGCTGGCCACCGTGTCGACCGTCGCGCTGGTGACGGTCGGAGTGGTGGTCGGCCGGGGCGGTCTCGGCCAGCTCATCTTCGCCGGCTTCCAGAACAACTTCTACAAGGCCGAGATCATGACCGGCACACTGCTCTGCGTCCTGCTCGCCCTGGCCCTCGACCTGCTCCTGGCCGGGCTGGGTCGGGCGGTCACCCCCTGGCTGCGCGGGAGGGCCCGGTGAGCAACCCGGTAGGCCAGGCGGTGCTCTGGCTCAACGACCCGCTGAACTGGACCAATCCGGGCGGCATCCTGGACCGGCTCGGCGAGCACCTGGCCATGTCGGCCGCCGCCGTGCTGCTCGGCTGCCTGGTGGCCTGGCCGGTCGGCCTGTGGCTCGGGCACACCGGCCGGGGCGGCGGGCTGGTCGTGCTGGTGTCCAACGTCACCCTCGCCGTGCCGACCCTGGCGCTGCTGACCATCCTGCCGCTGACCTTCCTCGGCTTCGGCCGCTCCTCGGTGGTGGTCGCGCTGGCGGTCTTCGCGGTGCCGCCGCTGCTGGCCAACGCGTACACGGGGGTGCGCCAGGCCGACCCGGAGGCCCGGGACGCGGCGCGCGGGATGGGCCTCTCCGGCGGGCAGGTGCTGCGCCGGGTGGAGCTGCCGCTGGCCGTGCCGTACCTGGCCGCCGGCTTCCGCACCGCGACCGTGCAGGTGGTGGCGACGGCCGCGCTGGCCTCGTTCGTCAACGGCGGCGGGCTCGGCCAGATCATCCGGGCCGGCTTCGGGCTGGACATCGCCGCCGGCGGCGGGCAGATCATCGCCGGCGGCGTGCTGGTGGCCGGGCTGGCGGTGCTGGTCGAGCTGGTCCTCGCCCTGGTCGAGCGCCTGGTCACCCCGCGCCCGTTGCGCCCGGTCCGGCGCCGGGCGAATCGGCGCGCCGCCGCCGTCCCCGGGAGCTGAGCGCCGCCCGTACCGGGGCGGTGTGACGATCTGGTGACAATGGCCGCCTTGAGTTGTCCGCCCCTCGTGCAGGATGTTGGGTGAGAGATCACGGGCGATCGAAAACACCGAATCGCCCGTCGGACACGCGGCCGGCCCGGAGGGGTCGCGCCGGGACACGGAAGGCGGGCTCGACCCATGCGCGCACGTACACGGCTGGCGATCGGCGCGATCGGCGCCCTCGCCGCGGCGGGTGTCCTCACCGGCTGCGGGGACGCCGGCTCCTCCGGCACCGAGGCGCCCCAGCAGGCCGCCTCGGGGGCCGGCTGCGCCCCGGTGGCAGGCGACCAACTGGTCGTCCTGACCGACGACAAGAAACTGCAGAACACCGACAACATCCTCCCGGCGGTCAACGCCAAGGTGGCCAAGCCGGAGCTGCTCGCGGCGCTGGACAAGGTCTCCGCGGCGCTGGACACCACGAAGCTGATCGGGCTCAACAAGGCCGTCGACGTCGACCGCAAGACGTCCAAGGTCGCCGCCGAGGAGTTCGCCACGGCCAACAACCTCACCCAGGGCGTAGCCAAGGGCCCCGGCGGCACGATCGTGGTCGGCGCCGGCAACTTCAGCGAGAGCCAGACGCTGGCCGAGCTGTACAAGATCACGCTCACCGCCGCCGGGTACCAGGTCAAGGTGCAGCAGATCGGCAACCGGGAGCTCTACGAGCCGGCCCTGGAGAAGGGCGAGATCCAGGTCGTCCCGGAGTACGCGGCGACCATGGCGGAGTTCCTCAACACCAAGGCCAACGGCAAGGACGCGCAGCCGGTCTCCTCGCCCGAGCTGGACAAGACGGTCGCGGCGCTCAAGGCCGCCGGCGACAAGGCCGGCATCGTCTTCGGGACGCCCTCCGCCGCGCAGGACCAGAACGCCTTCGCCGTCACGAAGGCCTTCGCCGACAAGTACGGGGTGAACACGCTCTCCGAGCTGGCCGCCAAGTGCTCCGGCAGCGCCACCGTGCTGGCCGGCCCGCCGGAGTGCCCGCAGCGTCCGAAGTGCCAGGCCGGGCTCGTCCAGGTCTACGACTTCAAGGCCGGCTCGTTCAGCTCGCTGGACGCCGGTGGTCCGCAGACCAAGAACGCGCTGAAGACGGGCAGCGCCAGCGTCGGGCTGGTCTTCTCGTCCGACGGCGCCCTCGCGGCGAGCTGACGCCGGGCCGGTCGCCGGCGGTCCACGCGCCGCCGGCGACCGGCATCGCTCCACAATCGACGACCGCTGCGGATCAGGGCGTTCGCCCGCCGTTTCCAGCGGCCGCAACTCTCGGTAGGCTGCACAGCCATGCCCGCCTCCGCTCTCGACAGGCGTGACCCCCGGCTGCTGTCCGTGCTCTTCTGGACCGGTGTGGCGTTCGCCCCGGTCTCGGCGCTGATCCTGCTGGTCGCCGACGGCAACGGTCCGCTCCGGTTCGCCGCCGTGCTGGCCATCGTCGCCGTCGTGCTGATCGGCCTGTCCATCGCGCTGCGCGCAGGCGGCGGCGGTGCCGTCGACGCGGACGAACTGCTCGACGAGATCGAGCAGGTGCGCCGGGAGTTGCGCGGGGAGATCGTCGCCGCCGCCCAGCGCGGCAACCAGGCGCTCGACGCGTCCCAGCGAATCGAGGAGCAGGTCGTCGCGCTGCGCCGCCGGCTCGACGCCACGGCGGCCACGATCGCCGGCGAGTCCGCGGACCCGTCGGCGGAGCCGGCCGGCGCAGGCCGCGCCCGGGTGCCGTCCCCCGAGGGGTACGACGAGGCGGGCCGCTCCCGCGACGTCGACGACGTGCCCTCCGGCCGGGCCGGGACGGCCCGCGAGGACGACGAGCCCCCGGTCCGCCGCCCCCAGCCGGCCCCCCGGTACGGGCGGTCCGATTCCGCCCAGCCCGGGGTCTACGGCGCGGCCCGCCCGGCCGACCCGGACGCCCGTGCCGCCCAGCCGGTCGCCGGGCACGGCCCCCGGCCGGTGGTCCGGCGCACCGAGACCGTGCACGTCACCACCCGGCACACGGTGGTGGACGGGCCGGACCCGGAGGTGGGCCTCTACGGCGGCGGGTACGCCGGCCGCTGGTCGTCCGCGCCGGAGGAGCGGCCGTGGGGCGGCCCGACGACGCCGGAGCCGGACGAGGCCGGCTGGGCCGGCTACGCCGCCGATCCGCACGACCGGTCCCGCGCCGAGCCGTCCCCCGACCGCTGGCCCGAGCGTCCCGCCCGCCCCGAGCCCGCCTGGTCCGGCCGGCGCGAGGAGCACGGCCGCGAGGAACACGGCTGGGTGGCCGGCCGGCACGACCAGCCGGGCCGGCCCGATCAGCGCAACGAGGCCGACTGGCCCGGCCAGGCCGACTGGCCCGACCGCTCCGGCCAGCCCGACAGGCACGGACGGATCGACGAGCCGGGCTGGGCCGAGCAGCGGGACGAGCCCGCCGACGCCGGGCGCTCCGACCGCTCCTGGGGTGCGCCGGCCGAGCCGGCCTCCGCCGGCACCACCGGACGGGCCCGGCCGTACCCGGCGGAAGAGCCCGCTGGACGGGCCCGGCCGTACCCGGGCGGGGAGGCCGCCGGGCCCGGGCAGTGGTCGCAGGCGCGGGCCGGCGACCGCTGGGCCGAGGTGCGCGAGGACGAACGGGGCCGGGAGGTTCGGGCCGGCGAGCGCCGGGCCGCGGCGCACGCGGACGCCTCCGGGACGGCGTACCGGGTGGAGGACCGCTGGGCCTCCGTCCGGCAGGGCGATTCCTGGCAGGGCCCGGGCGAACCGTGGCCGGGCCGGGAGCAGGCCGGCCACTGGTCCGGCGAGGACCGGGCCGGTTCCTGGCCGGACACCGACCCGGCCCGCGGACGCCACAACGAGCCGGCTGCCGACCCGGCCCGCGGACGCCACAACGAGCCGGACGCCGACCCGGCCCGCGGACGCCACGACGAGCCGGCTGCCGACCCGGCCCGCGGACGCCACGACGAGCCGGGTGCGGGCCGGGACCGCGGACGCCACGACGAGGGCGGCCGTACGGGGTGGGGCGGCGAATCCTGGTCCGACCGGCCGGAGCTGCCCGAAGCCACCCCGCCGGCGCTGCCCGCAGGCGGCGTGCCGGTGCCCACCGAGTGGCGCCAGCCGGCCCAGCACGACGCCCGGTCGGGGGAGCGGTGGCGCGCGGCGGAGCCCGAGCGGGGCCGCCCGAGCCGCCACCAGCGCGCCGACGAGGAGCGGTACGGCTACCCGCCGCGCGACGAGGTGCCGCGCGCCGGGGGAGCCCGCTCGTCCGACCGCTGGCGCTGACCGGCGAGGCCGCCGCACGGCAGGCGGGCCGAGCGGGTCGCCCCGCCTACTTGTCGATGTCCCCGACCACGAAGAACATCGAGCCGAGGATGGCGATCAGGTCCGGCACCAGGCAGCCCGGGAGCAGGGTGGCCAGGGCCTGCACGTTCGCGTACGACGCGGTGCGCAGCTTGAGCCGCCACGGGGTCTTCTCGCCCCGCGACACCAGGTAGTAGCCGTTGACGCCGAGCGGGTTCTCCGTCCAGGCGTACGTGTGCCCCTCGGGGGCCTTCACCACCTTCGGCAGCCGGGTGTTCACCGGCCCGGTGAGCCGGTCCACCCGCTCCAGGCACCGCTCGGCGAGGTCCAGCGAGACGTACACCTGGTCGAGCAGCACCTCGAAGCGGGCGTGGCAGTCCCCGGCGGTGCGGGTCACCACGGGCACGTCGAGCTGGTCGTAGGCCAGGTACGGCTCGTCCCGGCGCAGGTCCATGTCGAGCCCGGAGGCCCGGGCGACCGGCCCGGACGCGCCGAACGCGGCGGCGTCGGCGGCGGACAGCACGCCCACCCCGACCGTACGGGCCAGGAAGATGTCGTTGCGCCGGATCAGGTTGTCCAGGTCCGGCATCCGGCGGCGTACCTCGCCGATGGCGGCGCGGGCGCGCCGCGTCCAGCCGGCCGGCACCTCCTCCTTGAGCCCGCCGATCCGGTTGTACATGTAGTGGACCCGCCCCCCGGAGGCCTCCTCCAGCACCGCCTGGATGGTCTCCCGCTCCCGGAACGCGTAGAACACCGGCGTGATCGCGCCGATCTCCAGCGGGTACGAGCCGAGGAACATCAGGTGGTTGAGCACCCGGTTCAGCTCGGCCAGCGCCATCCGCAGCCAGACCGCCCGCTCCGGCACCTCCATGCCCATCAGCCGCTCCACCGCGAGCACCACGCCCAGCTCGCTGGAGAACGCCGACAGCCAGTCGTGCCGGTTGGCGAGCACGATGATCTGCCGGTAGTCGCGCACCTCGAACAGCTTCTCCGCGCCCCGGTGCATGTACCCGACGACGGGTTCGGCGCTGACCACGCGCTCCCCGTCGAGCACCAGTCGCAGCCGCAGCACACCGTGCGTGGAGGGGTGCTGCGGGCCGATGTTGAGCACCATGTCGGTGCCGAGCTGCTCCCCACCGGCACCGGTGCCGACGGTCAGTTCGCGGAGGTCGCCGGCGTCCGTGGTCATGCCCGTCATCGTGCCATGAGCGCATCGGCGGCGACGCCGACCGGTTGCAGCAGCCACCGGTGCCCGCCGAGGCCGGCCGGGTCGGTCAGCTCGGCCACCGCCGACGCGGCGGCCAGCGCCCGCACGTAACCGGCCGGGTCGGCGGCGGCCAGGCTCAGCGGCGGCCGAGCGCCGTCCGCCCCGAGCGCCCGCAGCGCCTCCCGCTGGCTCACCAGGGTGTACGCGCACCCGGCGACCGCCGCCCCGGCCGCGGCGACGGCGTCGAACGCGACGTGCGCCGTCACGTCGCAGGACCCGTCGGGTACGGGCGGCACCTGCCGCCCGCCCCGGTACCCGGCCAGGCTGCCGCCGACCGGCCTGTCCTCCCGCAGATGCCCGTAGTCCACGGCCAGGGCAAGCCCGCGGTCGAGGTGTCCCACGGCCTCAGCCCACGCCTCGTCGCGGGTCCGCCCGATCTCGGCCCGTGTGCCGGTCGCCGTGGGCGTTTCCGGGCAGCCCGACCGGCTCCGGGCGGTCAGGCTTGATCCCTCCGCCGGCCGGGCTGCCCGGAAACCCGACCCGGTCACGGTGGGAGCGTCGGTGCCCGGCCACCAGGCCGCGAGCCAGCCGGCGTCAGCCGCGCTCACCCGGTCGCCCACCGCCTCCTCGCCGGTGGCGGGGTCGACCAGCACGTACCGCCAGCCGTCCTCGGCGGGCACGGCGACGTCGAGGGGCACGTTGTCCAGCCACTCCGTGGCCAGCAGCAGCCCGGTGATCCCCGCCGGGACCTCCGCGACCCAGCCGATGCCCGGCGGCAGGTCCACCGGCCTGGGGGCGACCTCGACGGCCGTGAGCCGCAGGCGGTGGGCGAGTGGCAGGGGTTCCGGGGAGCCCGCCCGCGGAGGGATCAAGCCTGACCGCCCGGAGCGGGTGGGCTCCCCGGAACCCCCCACCCCGGCGAGCGCGACCAGCGCCCGCAGCAGCTCACCCCGCCCCGCCCCGACGTCCACGACGTCCAGCCGCGCGGGGTGCCCGAGGGCGGAATCGAGGGCGGCGAGCACGCGCAGCAGACACGACGCGAACAAAGGGGAGGCGTGCACGCTCGTCCGGAAGTGGTCGGCGGGTCCGCCGGAGGAGACGAAGAACCCGCCCGGCCCGTAGAGGGCCCCGTCCATCGCGTCGCGCCAGCGCATCGGGCCGGCTTCGGATCCAGGGTGCGTCACGCAGCCGACGCTACGGGCTGCCGGCCGGTGAAGGTTTTCACACATCCTTGTTCGGGCTCCGTGGCCGCGGCGCATACTTGCCATCGACCGGTACCCCCTAGAGGACTGGATCGTCGCCATGAGCGCACCGCTGCGCCCGCGTCCGGCCGCCCCGTTCGGGGCCGCCGTACGGTCGGGCGGCGCCGGCACCGGCGCCCCGATCAACCTTCCCCGCGTGCTCACCGTCGGCGTCGTCGGCGCCGGCCGGGTCGGCGCCGTGCTGGGCGCCGCGCTCACCGCCGCCGGCCACCGGGTGGTCGCCGCCTCCGGCGGCTCCGGGGCCTCCGCGGCCCGCCTCGCCCTGCTGCTTCCCGGCGCCCGCAACCGCTCCGCCGCCGAGGTGGCCCGGGCGGCCGTCGACCTGCTGCTGATCGCCGTGCCCGACGACGCGCTCGCCGGGGTGGTGGCCGGCCTCGCCGAGGCCGGCGCGCTGCGGCCCGGCCGGGTCGTCGCGCACACCTCCGGCGCGCACGGGCTGGGCGTCCTCGCCCCGGCCGTCGCCGTCGGCGCCCGTCCGCTGGCCCTGCACCCGGCGATGACCTTCACCGGTACGCCGGACGACCTCGGCCGGCTCGCCGGCATCTCGTACGGGGTGACCGCCCCGGTGGAGCTGCGTCCGCTCGCCGCCCGGCTGGTCGCCGACCTCGGCGGGGTGCCCGAGTGGGTGGGCGAGACCGACCGCCCGCTGTACCACGCCGCGCTGGCGCACGGCGCGAACCACCTGGTCACCCTGGTGAACGAGGCGGCCGACCGGCTGCGCGACGCCGGGGTGACCCAGCCGGAGAAGGTGCTCGCCCCGTTGCTGCGGGCGGCGCTGGAGAACGCCCTGCGGCTCGGCGACGACGCGTTGACCGGCCCGGTCTCCCGGGGCGACGCGGGCACCGTACGCAGGCACCTGGAACGGCTGGCCGCGACCGCGCCGGAATCCGTGGCCCCCTACCTGGCGTTGGCCAGACGGACGGCCGACCGGGCCATCGCCGCGGGCCGGCTGCGGCCGGGCGACGCCGTGGCGCTGCTGGACGTGCTGGGTGGGACCTACCGAGAGGTGAGTAGAGCGTGAGCGCGAGGAGTGAGCCGGTTTCGCGAGCCCCGCAGTCGCGAACTGAGGTGAGTAGAGCGTGAGCGCGAGGAGTGAGCCGGTTTCGCGAGCCCCGCAGTCGCGAACTGAGGTGAGTAGAGCGTGACGGAGTTGGTGCGGACCCGTGAGGAGTTGGCGAAGGCGCGCGCCGGCATGACCGGCACGGTCGGCGTGGTGACGACCATGGGCGCCCTGCACGCCGGCCACGAGGCGCTGCTGCGCGCCGCCCGGGAGCAGGCCGACCACGTGCTGGTCACGATCTTCGTCAACCCGCTCCAGTTCGGCCCGAACGAGGACTTCGACCGGTACCCGCGCACCCTCGCCGACGACCTGGAGATCTGCCGGCGGGCCGGGGCGGACGTCGTCTTCGCGCCGGGCCGGGAGGAGATGTACCCGGACGGCGAGCCCCGGGTGCGGGTCGACCCGGGCCTGCTCGGCGAGGACCTGGAGGGGCAGAGCCGTCCCGGCTTCTTCCACGGTGTGCTGACCGTGGTCCTCAAGTTGTTCCAGCTCACCCGCCCCGACCTGGCCTTCTTCGGCGAGAAGGACTACCAGCAGTTGACCCTGGTGCGGCGGATGGCCCGGGACCTCGACGTGCCGGTGCGGGTGGTCGGCGTGCCGACGGTCCGGGAGCCGGACGGGCTGGCCCTGTCCAGCCGCAACCGCTACCTCTCGCCCGACGAGCGGGAGGCGGCGCTGAGCCTGTCGGCCGCGCTGCGGGCCGGCGGGGAGGCCGCCGACCGGGGGCTGGACGCCGGCGAGGTGCTGGCCGCCGCCCACCGGGCGTTCGGCGCGGGCGCGCCCGGCGCTGAACTCGACTATCTCGTGCTGACCGACCCCGACCTGGAGCCCGGCCCGGTCTCCGGTCCGGCCCGGCTGCTGGTCGCGGCCTGGGTCGGCGACACGCGGCTCATCGACAACGCGGCGATCCGGCTCGCCCCGCGTTCCTGACCTCCCCTTTTCCCGGAAGGCACCCCATGTACCGCACCATGCTCAAGTCCAAGATCCACCGGGCCACGGTGACCCAGGCAGACCTGCACTACGTCGGCTCGGTGACCATCGACCAGGACCTGCTCGACGCCGCCGACCTGCTCCCCGGCGAGCAGGTGGCGATCGTGGACATCACCAACGGGGCCCGGCTGGAGACGTACGTGATCCCCGGCGAGCGGGGCAGCGGTGTGATCGGCATCAACGGTGCCGCCGCCCACCTCGTGCACCCGGGCGACCTGGTCATCCTCATCTCGTACGGGCAGATGGACGACGCGGAGGCGCGGACGTACCGGCCCCGGGTGGTGCACGTCGACGCGGACAACCGGGTGGTCGAGCTGGGCGCCGACCCGGCCGCGGTCGCCCCCGGCACCGCGGGCGACCCGACCCCGAGCCCGCTCGCCGTCGTCGGCTGACCCGGCGGGGTCGACCGGCCGACCGCGGGCGGATTCTGCCTGCCTGCGCGGTCTGTCACCGGAAGGTCGTCTCTGGTTACCCTTGGATCGCCGTGTGAGCTGGTGGCTGGGGAGGCCCGATGCGCCGTGCGATGACCGCTTTGGCCGCGGCCCTGGTCGCGGCGGTGACGCTGGCCGGATGCGGCGCCGCCGCGGGGATCGACGGCGACCTGACCGACGACTGGGCTGCCCTCGCACCCGCCGGGCCGTTCGTCCCGGCCGCCGGGGTGTGCCAGGTCGCCGACTTCACCGAGGTGGTCGCCCTGGCGGCGTACCAGCCGGTGGACTGCGCCGCGGCACACCGGGTGGAGACCGTGCACGTGGGAATCTTCCGGGCCGGCAGGGGCGGGCCGCCTGCCGCCGACTCCGTGGAGCTGCGCTCCGCGTTCGCCGACTGCGACGCGCAGGCCGCCGGTTACCTCGGGGACGACTGGCGGGCCGGCCGGCTGCGGCTGGCCGTGGCGTTGCCGTCGCAGGTGGGGTGGGCGTCCGGCGCCCGTTGGTACCGCTGCGACCTGGTCGAGGTCGACACGGTCGAGGCGGGAGCGAAGGTGGTGACCCGCACCGGCAGCCTGCGGGACGCCCTGAAGTCCCCCACCTCCGCGCTGCGGCTGGGCTGCCAGCGGACCCGGTCCGCCGCCGTTCGGGGGGCGCAGGCGCAGGCGCTGGTGCCGGTGGCGTGCGGGACCCGGCACGACGCCGAGTTCGTCGGGGTGTGGAAGGCGCCGGACAAGCCGTACCCGGCCCGGGACGCCGACTGGATTCCGCTCTACGCCGGCTGCCGTTCGGTCCTCGCCCGCTACGTCGGCGTGCCGGACGACGACGACCTGCGCTTCCGCAGCGGCGTGGTGGTCCGCCCGCCGGGGGCCGGCCGCTGGCGGGTCGGCGACCGGGGCGTCCGCTGCTACCTGTGGCTCAGCGACCGTACGGTCACCGCCTCGCTCCGGGGCGCCGGTCCGGCGGGGCTCCCCGTCCGGACGAAGTGACCCTGGTCGCGTCCCGTAGCCCAAACCACTCGTCCCGCCCCCGCTGCGCGGAGCGAGAATGCTTCGGGTTGACTGTGCTCATGGACGTTCCGACAGTTGACCTGCCCGCCCTGCCGTCGCTGCTGGCCGCGCCCGCGCCCGGCTGGGTGGAGACGACGGACGTGGTCGTGGTCGGCTCCGGGGTGGCCGGGTTGACTGCCGCGCTGCATTTGCGCGAGACCGGCCTGCACGTCACCGTGGTCACCAAGGTCAACATCGACGACGGCTCGACCCGCTGGGCGCAGGGCGGCATCGCCGCGGTGCTCGACTCGGCCGACACGCCTGCCGCGCACGCGTACGACACGGAGGTGGCCGGCGTCGGCCTGTGCGACCCGGCGGCGGTCCGGGTGCTGGTGGAGGAGGGCCCGGCCCGGCTGCGCGAGCTGATGCGGATCGGCGCGGAGTTCGACCGCAACCCGGACCGTTCGCTCATGCTCACCCGGGAGGGCGGGCACCGGGCGGACCGCATCGTGCACGCGGGCGGCGACGCCACCGGCGCGGAGGTACAGCGGGCCCTGCACGCGGCCGTCTGCCGCGACCCGTGGATCCGCCTGGTCGAGCACGCCCTCGTGCTGGACCTGCTGCGCGCCCCCGGCGACGGGCCGGGCGGGCTCGGCCCGGCCTGCGGGATCACCCTGCACGTGCTCGGCGAGGGCAGCGAGGACGGGGTCGGCGCGATCCTCGCCCGCGCCGTGGTGCTCGCCACCGGCGGGATGGGCCAGATCTTCTCCGCCACCACCAACCCGGCGGTCTCCACCGGCGACGGGGTGGCCCTGGCCATGCGGGCCGGCGCGGACGTCACCGACGTGGAGTTCGTCCAGTTCCACCCGACCGCCCTGATCACCCCGCCGGGCGCGGGCGTGCCCGGGGCCGGCCGGGCACAGCAGCCGCTGGTCTCCGAGGCGTTGCGCGGCGAGGGGGCGTACCTGGTCGACGGGGACGGCAAGCGGTTCATGCTCGGCCAGCACGAGCTGGCCGAGCTGGCCCCCCGGGACGTGGTGGCCAAGGGCATCCACCGGGTGCTGCTGGCGACCGGCGCGGACCACGTGTACCTCGACGCCCGGCACCTCGGCGGGGACTACCTGGCCGGGCGCTTCCCGACCATCGTCGCCTCCTGCCTCGCCATCGGCGTGGACCCGGCCGTCGACCTGATCCCGGTGGCCCCGGCCGCCCACTACGCCTCCGGCGGAGTGCGTACGGACCTGCGCGGACGCACCTCCATCCCCGGCCTGTACGCGTGCGGCGAGGTGGCCTGCACCGGCGTCCACGGCGCGAACCGGCTGGCCAGCAACTCGCTGCTGGAGGGGCTGGTCTTCTCCCGCCGGATCGCCGAGGACGTGGCCACCGGGCTGCCCGAGCAGGCCCGCCCCGCGGCGACCGGCGCCTGGGTCGGCGGGGCGGGCTGGGTCGTGCCGGCCGGGGGCACGCCCACCATGCAACGGGCGATGACCCGGGGCGCCGGGGTGCTCCGCTCGGCGGACACGCTCGCCGCCACCGCGCGGACCCTCGGCGAACTGGGCGAGGGCCGGGGCACCCCGCGTACCGCGGACTGGGAGGCGACGAACCTGGTCACCGTGGCGTCGGCGCTGGTCGCCGCCGCGTACACCCGCCGGGAGACCCGGGGCTGTCACTGGCGGGAGGACTTCCCGACGGCAGACGAGCGGTGGCTGGGTCATACCGTGGGCGCGATCGGGGCGCAGGGCAGGCTGACGTCCCGCTGGGAGGAGTCGTGATGAGGCAGTCGACGGAGCAGTCGTTGCGGGCCGGGGGGCTCGACCCGGTGCAGGTGCGGCAGGTGATCGTCACGGCGCTCGCGGAGGACCTGGGCCCGGACTTCCTCGACGTCACCAGCGTGGCCACCATCCCGGCCAGCCAGGCCGACACCGCGGACCTGGTCGCCCGCGCCGACGGGGTGGTGGCCGGGCTGGCCGTCGCCGCGGCGGTGTTCGAGCTGGTCGGCGAGATGACCGGGTTTCCGGCCGACGCGGCGACCGGTCCGGCGGTCGAGGTGTCGCTGGTGGCCCACGACGGCCAGCGGGTGGCCCGCGGCGACGTGCTGGCCACGGTCACCGGGCCGACCCGGCTGCTGCTCACCGCCGAGCGGACGGCGCTGAACCTGCTGTGCCGGATGTCGGGGGTGGCCACCCACACCCGGGCCTGGGCGGACGCGCTGGCCGGCACGAAGGCGATGGTGCTGGACACCCGCAAGACCACCCCGGGGCTGCGGGCCCTGGAGAAGTACGCGGTCCGGGCCGGCGGCGGCACGAACAAGCGGATGGGCCTGCACGACGTCGCCATGATCAAGGACAACCACAAGTTCGCGGCCGGGGGCGTCGCGGCGGCGTACCGCCGGGTCCGGGAGGCGTTCCCCGACGTGCCGGTGCAGGTGGAGGTGGACACGCTGGCCGAGGCGCTGGAGGCGGTCGAGGCCGGCGCGGACTTCCTGCTGCTGGACAACATGTCCCCGGCCACGCTGGAGTCGGTGGTCGCCGCGGTGGGGGACCGGGCCGAGCTGGAGGCGACCGGCGGGCTGACCCTGGACGTGGCGGCGGCGTACGCGGCGACCGGGGTGGACTACCTGTCGGTGGGGGCGCTGACCCACTCCTCGCCGATCCTGGACATCGCGTTGGACCTGCGCACGGAGTAGGGGTTGCGCGGCGTCTAGGCTGCGTGCGTGCTGCTCTGCATCGACATCGGAAACACCAACACCGTGCTGGCGACCTTCGACGGCGACAAGCTGGTGCACTCCTGGCGGATCAAGACCGACGCCCGCTCCACTGCGGACGAGCTGGGTCTGATGTTCCGGGGGCTGCTCGCCGGTGACGCCGTGGAGATCACCGGGGTGGCCGCCTGCTCGACGGTGCCGGCCGCGCTGCGCTCGCTGCGTACGATGCTGGCCCGGTACTACGCCGACCTGCCGAGCGTGATCGTCGAGCCGGGGGTGCGGACGGGCGTGCAGCTCGCGATCGACAACCCGAAGGAGGTCGGGGCGGACCGGGTGGTGAACACCCTGGCGGCCTACACCCTCTTCGGCGGCCCGTCGATCGTCGTCGACTTCGGCACGACCACGAACTTCGACGTGATCAGCGGCCGGGGCGAGTTCCTGGGCGGGGCGTTCGCCCCGGGCATCGAGATCTCCTTCGACGCCCTCGCGGCCCGCGCCGCCCAGCTGCGGAAGGTGGAGGCGGCCAAGCCGCGCTCGGTGATCGGCAAGAACACCGTCGAGTGCCTCCAGTCCGGCCTGTACTTCGGCTTCGCGGGGCAGGTCGACCGGATCGTCGAGCGGATGACCGAGGAGCTGGGCGAGGTGAAGGCGGTGATCGCGACCGGCGGGCTGGCCTCGCTGGTCATCGGCGAGTGCCGCTCGATCACCCACCACGAGCCGATGATCACGCTGATCGGGCTGCGGATGGTCTACGAGCGCAACGTCTGATGCTTCGCTCCGGTGCCTCGCGTGGGGTTTCCGGGCAGCCCGGCCGGCTCCGACGGTCAGGCTTGATCCCTGCGCCGGCCGGGCTGCCCGGAAACCGTTCGCGGTTCAGCGCCGTCGGGATCTGATCACGAAGGTGCGGTAGGGGAGTTCGACCGTGTCCCGTCCGGCCAGGTCCGGGTGGGTGGCGAAGAGGCCCTGGAGGCCGCGGTCGATCTGCTCCTGCTCGTTGGCCGACGCGGTCAGCCAGTACGAGCGGGTGCGCAGCATGCCGATCACCTCGTCGGGGGTGAGCACGGTCGCGTGGCCGAACTCGCCCAGTTCCGTCGCCTCGAAGGCCGGGCCGAAGTCGCCGTACTTCTCGGTCACGTCGCCCGCGTGGTCGCCGAGGTGGGCGATGCGGCTCAGCTCGGCCACCCAGCCGACCCGCTCGTCCCGGGTGTTCCAGATCGGGGCGAACGTCCCGCCGGGGCGCAGCAGCCGCGCGATCTCGGGGTGCGCCCGTTCCCTGTCGAACCAGTGGTAGGCCTGGCCCACCAGCACCGCGTCCGCGGCGCCGTCCGGCAGCGGCACGGACTCGGCGCTGCCCGCGAGCGCGGTCACGCCGGGGGTTGCGGCGGCGAGCTGGGCCCGCATCCCGGGGTCGGGCTCCACCGGTACCACCTCGTGCCCGGCGGCGAGCACGGCGCGGGTGAGGATGCCCGTGCCCGCGCCGAGGTCGACCACGCGGGCGGGCGCGCCCAGCCCGTCGAGCGCCCAGCTCACCGCGGCCTCCGGGTACCGCGGGCGGAACCGGTCGTATTCGACCGCCGCCGCGCCGAACGAGAGCGCCTGAGTGGGGTGCGTCATGGGGGGCAGGTTATCCCGTAACGACCCGCGGGCGGCTTGAGTACGCTCGGGGGCTGACCCCGCCGAGAATCCTTAGCTGAGGAAGCGTGCCGTGACCGAGCAGAACGCCGTGCCAGTCGACCCCGCCGACGACCTTCCCGAGCAGATGAAGGTCCGCCGGGAGAAGCGGGACCGGATGCTCGCCGAGGGCGTCGAGCCGTACCCCGTGGGATATCCCCGGACCAGCACTCTGGCGCAGATCCGCGAGAAGTACGCGGAGCTGCCCACGGACACGGCCACGGGCGACCGGGCCGCCACCACCGGCCGGGTGATCTTCGTACGGAACACCGGCAAGCTGTGCTTCGCGACGCTGCGGGACGGCGACGGCACGGAGCTGCAGGCGATGCTCTCGCTGGACCGGGTGGGTGCGGAGCGCCTGGAGGACTGGAAGCGCCTGGTCGACCTGGGCGACCACGTCGGGGTGACCGGCGAGGTGATCACCAGCCGCCGGGGGGAGCTGTCGGTGCTGGTCGAGGAGTGGGCGGTGACGGCCAAGGCGCTGCGCCCGCTGCCCGTGGCGCACAAGCCGCTCAGCGAGGAGGCCCGGGTCCGCCAGCGGTACGTCGACCTCGTCGTCCGGCCCCAGGCGCGGCAGATGGTACGCACCCGGGCGACGGCCGTGCGCTCCCTGCGCGAGACCATGCACGGCGAGGGCTTCATCGAGGTGGAAACCCCGATGCTCCAGTTGCTCCACGGCGGTGCCGCCGCCCGGCCATTCGTGACCCACAGCAATGCGCTGGACACCGATCTGTATCTGCGAATCGCGCCGGAACTGTTTCTCAAGCGCGCCGTCGTCGGCGGCGTCGACCGGGTCTTCGAGATCAACCGCAACTTCCGTAATGAGGGCATCGACTCCTCGCACTCGCCCGAGTTCGCGATGCTCGAGGCGTACCAGGCGTACGCGGACTACGACACCATGGCGGTGCTCACCCGTAATCTCGTGCAGCAGGCCGCGATCGCCGTCGCCGGGTCGACCGTGGTGACGCACGCGGATGGCCGGGAGCTCGATCTGGGCGGCCAGTGGCGGTCGGTCACGCTCTTCGGTGTGCTTTCCGAGGCGCTCGGCGAAGAGGTCACCGTCCGCACGGAGCACGCCCGCCTGGTCGAGTACGCCGACAAGGTCGGGCTGTCCGTGGACCCCAAGTGGGGGCCGGGCAAGCTGGCCGAGGAGCTGTTCGAGGAACTGGTCGTGCCGGGGCTGCGGGAGCCCACGTTCGTCCGGGACTACCCGGAGGAGACCAGCCCGCTGACCCGCGGCCACCGCAGCGAGCCGGGCCTGGCCGAGAAGTGGGACCTCTACGTGCTCGGATTCGAGCTGGGCACCGCGTACTCGGAGCTGGTCGACCCGGTGGTGCAGCGCGAGCGGCTGGTCGCCCAGGCGCAGCTGGCCGCCCGCGGCGACGACGAGGCCATGCGGCTGGACGAGGACTTTCTCCGGGCCATCGAGTACGGAATGCCGCCGTCGGGGGGCATGGGAATGGGAATCGACCGGCTCTTGATGGCCCTCACGGGCCTCGGAATTCGGGAAACCATCCTCTTCCCCTTGGTCCGCCCCGAGTAGGCGGGGGCGCCTTGGGGGTGGCGGATACCGCGTCCTATTGACGTGACAAGCGTCGGGCGGGTTATTGTGCTCTCAGATTGTTGCAGGTACACCCTGCTCGAAAGGAATGTGGGACGTGGCCAAGCAGATCATTCACAAGCTGGTCGATGACCTGGACGGCGGGGACGCTGACGAGACCGTCAAGTTCGCGCTCGACGGTGTTCAGTACGAGATCGACCTCTCGAGTGTGAACGCCGAGAAATTGCGCGAGGTTTTCGCGCCGTACGTCGGCGCCGGCACCAAGGTGGGCCGGGGCGGCGTGGTGGTGGGCGGCCGGGCCGCACGCGGTCGGGGCGGCGCCACCGCCGACCGTGAGCAGAACAAGGCGATCCGTGAGTGGGCCAAGAAGGAGGGTCGGGAGATCTCCGACCGCGGCCGGATTCCCCAGGAGATCGTCGACGAGTACCACTCGAAGGCCGGTCGCTGACCGACGACCGTCGTTCCGGGCCTCCGCCCGCCTCCTGAGGGGCGCGTAGGGGGATCCGGGGGACAGACCCGACACGGGCGACACGGACGCCGGCCCGGAGCATGCCTCCGGGCCGGCGTCGCCGTCTTTCGGGCGCGGTGCCGCCCGGTCGGCGAGGACGCCTCCGGACCGTGCCGCCCGGGTCGGCGTGGACGCCTCGGGACGCCCGCCGGTACGGGCCGGCTGCGCCGGGAAGAATCGGTCCGTCCCCGGCGTTGTCCACAGCCGGTGGAGATTCTGTCCACAGCCTGTGGATTGCCGTCCACCCGTCCGGTGAGCGCCGGGCGGCGGCGGGAGGAGTTCCCAGGCCCCCGGGTGCGTCGGCTCGCCGGCGATCCGAATTTCGCTCTGCGCGTACAGCAAGAGGTACCGGAACACCGCCTGAGCGCGGACGGTTGTCATAAACGGCGCGTACCGGCATCCCGCCGAGGACACACGACCTCAGCGGAGTCGGTCCGCGACGTTAGAGTAAGGAGGCACGGACGCCCATCCCGGACGTCCGCGCACCGGCCCCGCCGAGATCTGACCCATCAAGGCGCACGGCACGTGAGGAGCACGAGGGCATGTTCGAGCGGTTCACCGACCGAGCGCGACGGGTTGTCGTCCTGGCCCAGGAAGAGGCCCGGATGCTCAACCACAACTACATCGGTACGGAGCACATCCTGCTGGGCCTCATCCACGAGGGTGAGGGCGTGGCGGCCAAGGCCCTGGAGAGCCTCGGCATCTCGCTGGAGGGTGTGCGTCAGCAGGTCGAGGAGATCATCGGCCAGGGCCAGCAGGCGCCGAGCGGGCACATCCCGTTCACACCGCGGGCGAAGAAGGTGCTGGAGCTGTCGCTGCGCGAGGCGCTGCAGCTGGGGCACAACTACATCGGCACCGAGCACATCCTGCTCGGCCTGATCCGCGAGGGCGAGGGCGTCGCCGCCCAGGTCCTCGTCAAGCTCGGCGCCGACCTCAACCGGGTGCGGCAGCAGGTGATCCAGCTGCTCTCCGGCTACCAGGGCAAGGAGCCGGCGGCGGCGGGTGCCGCGGCGGGTGAGGCCGCCCCGTCCACCAGCCTCGTGCTGGACCAGTTCGGTCGGAACCTGACCCAGGCTGCCCGCGAGGGCAAGCTCGACCCGGTGATCGGGCGGGAGAAGGAGATCGAGCGGGTCATGCAGGTGCTGTCCCGCCGCACCAAGAACAACCCGGTGCTGATCGGCGAGCCCGGCGTCGGCAAGACCGCCGTGGTGGAGGGCCTGTCCCAGAAGATCATCAAGGGCGAGGTGCCCGAGACGCTGAAGGACAAGCAGCTCTACACCCTCGACCTCGGTGCGCTGGTCGCCGGTTCCCGCTACCGCGGTGACTTCGAGGAGCGCCTGAAGAAGGTCCTCAAGGAGATCCGCACCCGCGGCGACATCATCCTGTTCATCGACGAGATCCACACCCTGGTGGGTGCGGGTGCCGCCGAGGGCGCGATCGACGCCGCCAGCATCCTGAAGCCGATGCTGGCCCGTGGCGAGCTGCAGACCATCGGCGCCACGACCCTCGACGAGTACCGCAAGCACCTGGAGAAGGACGCCGCGCTGGAGCGGCGGTTCCAGCCGATCCAGGTGGGTGAGCCGTCGCTGGCCCACACCATCGAGATCCTCAAGGGGCTGCGGGACCGGTACGAGGCGCACCACCGCGTGTCGATCACCGACGCCGCCCTGGTGGCCGCCGCCACGCTGGCCGACCGGTACATCTCCGACCGCTTCCTGCCCGACAAGGCAATCGACCTGATCGACGAGGCCGGTGCGCGGATGCGGATCCGCCGGATGACCGCGCCGCCGGACCTGCGGGACTTCGACGAGCGGATCGCGCAGGTGCGCCGCGACAAGGAGTCCGCGATCGACGCGCAGGACTTCGAGCGGGCCGCGCAGCTGCGGGACAAGGAGAAGCAGCTGCTGGGCCAGAAGGCGCAGCGGGAGAAGGAGTGGAAGGCCGGCGACCTGGACGTCGTGTCCGAGGTCGACGACGAGCAGATCGCCGAGGTCCTGGGCAACTGGACCGGCATCCCGGTGTACAAGCTGACCGAGGAGGAGACCTCCCGGCTGCTGCGGATGGAAGACGAGCTGCACAAGCGCGTCATCGGCCAGGAGGACGCGGTCAAGGCCGTGTCGAAGGCGATCCGTCGTACCCGCGCCGGCCTGAAGGACCCGAAGCGTCCGTCGGGGTCGTTCATCTTCGCCGGCCCGTCGGGTGTGGGTAAGACCGAGCTGTCCAAGGCGCTCGCCGAGTTCCTGTTCGGCTCGGAGGACGCCCTCATCCAGCTGGACATGTCGGAGTTCCACGACCGGTACACGGTGTCCCGCCTGGTGGGTGCGCCTCCCGGGTACGTGGGTTACGACGAGGGCGGGCAGCTGACGGAGAAGGTGCGTCGTCGGCCGTTCAGTGTGGTGCTGTTCGACGAGATCGAGAAGGCCCACCCGGACGTGTTCAACACGCTCCTGCAGATCCTGGAGGACGGTCGGCTCACCGACGGTCAGGGTCGGATCGTGGACTTCAAGAACACGGTCATCATCCTGACCACGAACCTGGGCACCCGTGACGTGGCCAAGGCCGTGAGCCTCGGGTTCCAGGCGTCGGAGGACCAGGAGTCGAACTACGACCGGATGAAGCAGAAGGTCAACGACGAGCTCAAGCAGCACTTCCGGCCGGAGTTCCTGAACCGTATCGATGACACGATCGTGTTCCACCAGCTGCGTCAGACCGAGATCCTGTCGATCGTCGACATCATGATCGCCCGGATCGAGACCCAGCTGCGGAACAAGGACATGGGCCTGGAGCTGACCGACAACGCGAAGAAGTACCTCGCCACGAAGGGCTTCGACCCCGTTCTCGGTGCGCGGCCCCTGCGCCGCACGATCCAGCGTGACATCGAGGACAACCTGTCCGAGCGGATCCTGTTCAACGAACTGATCCCCGGCCAGATCGTCGTCGTCGACTGCGAGGGCGACCCCAACAACATCGACAAGTCCAAGCTCGTGTTCCGCGGAGCCGACAAGCCGGTCGAGGTGCCGGACGCCGTCCCCGCCGACCTCGGTGGCGCCGCCACCGCGGGCGCAGACGAGTAAGGCACATCTGACAGGGCGACGGCCCCGGTCGGCGAAAGCCACCCGGGGCCGTCGCCTTTCCCGTCCCACGCCCCACGCGCCACAAGGGGTGACGGCGGGGTCAGGCGTCGAGTGAGGGCGGGGGTGCGGGGGGCGGGGGGCCGTCGCCGGTCAGGCGGAACGACGACGCGCCGGCCGGCTCGACCAAGCCGTCCTGCACCAGCCCGGCCAGGGCCCGGGACCGCTGCACGTCGTCGGCCCAGACCTGGTCCAGCCGCTGGTGCGGCACCGGTCCGGTGGCCTCCCGCAGCACGGCCAGCAGCAGCCCGCGTACCTGCCGGTCGGTGCCCGCGTACCGCTGTGGCCGCCGCGTCGGGCCGGCCGGAGCCTCCTGGCCGGACGCCCGCCACGCGCAGACCGCCGCCACGGGGCACACGCCGCAGCGCGGTGACCGGGCTGTGCAGACCACCGCCCCCAGTTCCATGAACGCGGCGCTCGCCAGCGCGGCGGCGGCCGGCTCCTCCGGCAGCAGTTCCTCGCAGGCGACCAGGTCGGCCGGGCGGGTGGCCGGGCCCGCGTCCGGCTCGCCGGCGACCGCCCGGCACACCACCCGCCGTACGTTGGTGTCGACCACCGGGTGCCGCTGGCCGTACGCGAACGCGGCCACCGCCCGGGCCGTGTACGTGCCCACCCCCGGCAGCGCCAGCAGTTGCTCCAGCCGGTCCGGGACCTCGCCGCCGTGCCGCTCCACGATCGCCACCGCGCACTCGCGCAGCCGCACCGCCCGGCGGGGATAGCCCAGCCGCCCCCACATCCGGATCGCCTCGGCGGGCGGGTCCGCGGCCAGCGCCGCAGGCGTGGGCCACCGCTCCAGCCACGCCGTCCAGGCCGGGAGCACCCGCGCCACGGGCGTCTGCTGGAGCATGACCTCGCTGACCAGGATCGCCCACGCGCCCACGCCGGGCTCGCGCCACGGCAGGTCACGGGCGTTCTTCTCGTACCAGCGGCTGACCAGGGCGGCGAAAGTGGGCTCAGACATGGCGCCGCCGATCATGTCACGGGCGAGCTTCCCGCAGGTTGGGCGGGCCGGGCGGGGCACCGCCGAGGTCGGCGCCGGGTCGGGCAGAATGCCCGAATGAACGAGCTAGCGATCACCGTCATCGGCCGGGACCGGCCGGGCATCGTCGCCGACGTCGCCGAGGTGCTCGCCCGGCTCGGCGCGAACCTCACCGACTCGACCATGACCCGGCTGCGGGGCCACTTCGCGATGACGCTGATCTGCGTCGGCCCGGCCGCCGCCGACGTCGAGGCCGCCCTGGCCCCGCTCGCCGCCGACGGTCAGCTCCTGGCCACCGTACGGGCGGTCACCCCCGACGGCGTCGTCGCGCCGACGGGCGAGCCGTACGTGCTCGCGGTGCACGGCGCGGACCGGATGGGCATCGTCGCGACCATGACCCGCGTGCTGGCCGACGCGGGCGGCAACGTCACCGACCTGAGCACCCGGCTCACCGGCTCCCTGTACGTGGTGGTCGCCGAGGTCGAGTTGCCGCCGGGAAGCAGTGACGAGGTGGCCGGCCGGCTGACGCGTGCGGCGGCGGAGCTGGGCGTCGGCGTCAGCCTCCGCCCGGCCGACCCGGACCTGCTGTGACAGCCGGGTACGCGGGCCTCGACGGCTGGACGCCCGATGCGCTGGGCGTGCCCGGCGAGGTGCGCCCGGTGGTCGCCGCGCCCGATCCGGTGCTCAGCCGGCCCGGGCCGGAGGTGGATCCCGCCTCCGCCGAGGTGGTCCAGCTCGCCGCCGACCTGGTCGCCACCATGCGGGTCTCGCCCGGTTGCGTGGGCCTCGCCGCGCCCCAGGTGGGGGTCAGTGCCCGGGTGTTCGCCGTGGACGTCACCGGTCACCCCAAGGCGGTCACCGTGCACGGCGCGTTCGTGCTGTGCAACGCGCGGGTCGTCGAGGCGACCCGGTGGAAGGCGGGGCGGGAGGGCTGCATGTCGGTGCCCGACCTCACCGGCGACGTCAAGCGGGCCAGCCGGCTGGTGGTCGAGGGGGCGCTGCCGGGCAGCGGGGCACCGGTGCGGCTGGTCACCGACGGGTTCGAGGCGCGGGCACTGCAGCACGAGATCGACCACTGCGCCGGCCTGCTCTTCCTGGACCGGGTGGCCGGCGCGCACGCGATCTACCAGCGCAAGGTCTACCTGTGACGGTGTCCCCGCCGCACGCCGGGCGGGCCGGGGCGGTGGCGCGTCCGGCCCGGGGCGAGGCCGCGCGGCGACCGCGGGTGTCGTGAGTGGAGGGTCGCCGGGGTGAGCGGAGGACGGTACGGCGCGTCGCGCCGGCCGAGCACGTGTCGCGCCGTTACGGTGGGGGCATCATGCGTCTGACGGTCGGCCCCCTGCCCCCCGCCGTGTACTGGCGGCGTCGCGCCGTCGTGCTCGGAGCGGGGCTTCTCTTCCTGATTGTCCTGCTCTACTCGTGCAATGCCTCAGGCAACGGCGGCACCACACCGCAGTCGCGGTCGACGCCGACCTCGACGCCGGTGCCGGACGCCTCCGGCGAGCCGGCGTCGCCGGACCCGAGCGGCTCCGTGCTGTCCCCGGAGACCGGCGCACCGCCCGCCGGCGGCTCGGGCGACGAGGCCGGCTCGTCGGGCGACGCCGGCTCGCCCTCCTCCGGGGGCGGGAACGACGCGCCGGCCGTGCCCGCGGCGGACGCCGGCACGTGCACCGACGCCGAGATCTCCGTGACCCCGGCCCCACTGCCCGCGAGGGCGCCGTCGGGCACGGTGGTCGGCCTGCAACTGAAGATCAAGAACAGGTCGGACCGCACGTGCAGCCGGGACGTCGGCGCGGACGTGCAGGAGCTGTTCATCAAGTCGGGCGCGGAGAAGGTCTGGTCCTCCGACACCTGCGGCACCGCCAAGGGCTCCGACGTGCAGTCGTTCACCCCCGGCTTCGAGCGGTCGTACCAGGTGGACTGGAACGGCAAGTACAGCAGCAAGTGCGCGAACGGGATCGCCAGCGGTCAGTTCGTGCCGGCCGGGACGTACCAGGTGTTCGGGCGGCTCGACACCAAGCTGAGCGAGCCGGTCAAGCTCACCATCACGAACTGAACGGCGGGCCCGCCGGACCGGAGGGACCGGATGATCCGCGCGGCTTCCCGGCCGCCGGCGCGTGCCAGTGGCCCCGGCCCGCCGATCAGACGTAACGCTCCAGGATGGATGCTTCGGCGAGCCGGGACAGCCCCTCCCGGACGCCCCGGGCCCGGGCGTCGCCGACGCCCTCGACGGCCTGGAGGTCCTCCACCGTGGCCCCGAGCAGCCGCTGGAGGCTGCCGAAGTGCAGCACCAGCCGGTCGACGATCGCCACCGGCAGCCGGGGCACCTTGGCCAGGAGTCGGAAGCCGCGCGGGCTGACGGCCGCGTCCAGCGCGTCGGAGGCGGACGGGTACCCGATCGCCTTGGCGACCGACACCAGGTCGATCAGCTCGGTGGCGCCGAGCAGGTCCAGCTCGACCAGCGCCTCGTCCAGCGTCCGCGACTTGCGACCGCTGGGGAGGTAGTCCCGGATGACCAGGGTGCGGTCGGCGTCGACGCCGGCCATCAGCTCGTCGAGTTGGAGGGCGAGCAGTCGGCCGTCGGTGCCCAGTTCGACCACGTAGCCGGCGATCTCGTCGGCGATCCGGCGGACCATCTCCAGCCGCTGCACCACCGCCACCGCGTCCCGGACGGTGACCAGGTCCTCGATCTCCAGGGCGGAGAGCGTGCCCGAGACCTCGTCCAGGCGCAGCTTGTAGCGCTCCAGGGTGGCCAGGGCCTGGTTGGCCCGCGACAGGATGGCCGCCGAGTCGTCCAGGACGTGGCGCTGGCCGTTGACGTAGAGGCTGATGATCCGCATCGACTGGCTGACCGAGATGACCGGATAGCCCGTCTGCCGGGCCACCCGCTCGGCGGTGCGGTGCCGGGTGCCGGACTCCTCGGTGGGGATGGACGGGTCCGGCATCAGGTGCACGGCCGCCCGGACGATCCGGGTGCCGTCGCTGGACAGCACGACCGCACCGTCCATCTTGCACAGCTCGCGGACGCGGGTCGCGGAGAACTCGACGTCCAGCGGGAAGCCGCCCGTGCAGATCTGCTCGACCACCTTGTCGTAGCCGAGGACGATCAGCGCGCCCGTCCGCCCGCGCAGGATCCGCTCCAGGCCGTCGCGGAGCGCGGTGCCCGGCGCCATCAGCGCGAGGTTGGCGCGCAACGGGTCGCCACCCGCGCCGCCGACGCTCCCGGTCACGCTGACGCTGATCGGACGGGCGGGCGAGCCCACGGCGCCGGTGCGGGCGTGGGCTGTCGCGCCTGCTGTTCTGCTGGCATCGCGGTCGATCGGCACGGGCACAGTCTACGGACTGTCGTGCGGTGGGTGCTGTCGCGGTTACTGTGATGTGTCACGATGCGACCCGATGGCCGGGCCGGGCGAACCGGCCGCCCTCGTCCCGAATCGCACGGGCGGTCCCGCCGGGCGAACACCGTCGGTCACTCCGCCGACGCGCGGGCGGCACACTGGAGCGCCGAACGCAGATCCGTGACCTCCATCACCCGCATGTTCTCCGGGCCTGCGCCCGTGCTCGCGGGGCCGCACCCGGGCGGGACCAGGGCCATCCGGAAGCCGAGCCGGGCCGCCTCGGCCAGCCGGCGCGGCACCGCGCCGACCCGCCGCACCTCGCCGGTCAGCCCGACCTCGCCGATCGCCACCAGGTGCGGGTCGAGGGCCAGGTTGAGGCCGCCGGAGGCCACGGCGAGGGCGACGGCCAGGTCCGCCGCCGGCTCCACCACCCGGATGCCGCCGACGGTGGCCGCGAAGACCTCCCGGTCGTGCAGGGTCAGCCGCTCGGTGCGGCGCTGGAGGACCGCCAGCACCATCGCGAGCCGCGCGCCGTCGAGCCCCGAGACCGTACGCCGGGGTGAGCCCGCGACCGTCGCCCCGATCAGCGCCTGCACCTCGGTGACCAGGGCCCGCCGCCCCTCCATCGCCACCGTCACGCAGGTGCCGGGCACCGGCTCGGAGTAGCGGGTGAGGAACAGGCCGGACGGGTCGGCGAGGCTGCTGATGCCTCCCTCGTGCATCTCGAAGCAGCCGACCTCGTCGGCGGCGCCGAACCGGTTCTTCACGCCGCGCACCATCCGCAGCGAGGAGTGCTTGTCGCCCTCGAAGTGCAGCACCACGTCGACCAGGTGCTCCAGCACCCGGGGGCCGGCCACCTGGCCGTCCTTGGTCACGTGCCCCACGAGCACCGTGGCGATGCCGCGCTCCTTGGCCACCGCCACCAGGGCGGCGGTGACCGCCCGCACCTGGGTCACCCCGCCGGACACCCCGTCGGTGCCGGCCATGGAGATGGTCTGCACCGAGTCGAGCACCAGCAGCCCCGGCTTGACGGCGTCGAGGTGGCCGAGGACGGCGCCCAGGTCGCTTTCGGCGGCCAGCCAGAGCTGGTCGTGCAGGGCGCCCATCCGCTCGGCGCGCAGCCGCACCTGGCTGACCGACTCCTCCCCGCTGACCACCAGGGACGGGCTGCCGGCGTTGGCCGCCCACTGCTGGGCCACGTCGAGCAGCAGCGTGGACTTGCCGACCCCCGGCTCGCCGGCCAGCAGCACCACCGCGCCGGGCACCAGCCCGCCGCCGAGCACCCGGTCGAGCTCGCTGACCCCGGTGGGCCGGGCCCGTGCCGGGGCGGCACTGACGGTGGCGATCGGGCGGGCCGGCTCGGCCGGCATCCGGGAGCTGACCACCCGCCCGGAGACCGTCGGGCCGGTCACCGTGCACTCGACCACCGAGCCCCACTCGCCGCACTCGGGGCAGCGCCCCACCCACTTGGGCGGCTGGTGGCCGCAGGCGTCGCACTCGTAGGCCGGACGGGGCTCGCGGGCGGCCCGGCCCGTGCCGCGGGGGGTCGCCCGGGAGGTGGATCGAGAGGTTGTCACACCAGGACGCTAGCGTCCCCGTACGACGAAGAACCGCCGGCGTGGCGGGTGCCACGCCGGCGGTTCTGTCGACGTCGGGGGTGCGGGTCAGCCGTGCCCGCCGGCGCCGGCCTCGGTGCCGCCCTCGGCGCCGTGCGCGCCCTCACGCTCGATGATCGGGGAGGCCGGTGGGGCAGGGGTCAGCGGCACGCCGATCGCGGCGGCCGCGCGGATCGTCCTGCCGTTGCCGAAGTCGAAGACCAGGTTGACCGACTCGCCGACGAGCCGCCGCTCGTTCAGCCCGACGAGCTGGAGGAACCGGCCGCCCTGGACGTTGAGCTGCATGTAGCTGTTGGCCGGGATCTCGAAGCGGGCCGGCTCACCGGCGGGCGCGGACGGGCTGGCCGAGGCGTCCTCCGAGGCCGACGGCGACGGCGAGCCGCTCTCGGCCGGGCTGGCCGACCCGGACGCCGAAGCGCTTTCCGACGGCGAGGCGTGCTCGGACGGCGAGGCGTGCTCCGAGGGCGAGGCGTGCTCCGAGGGCGAGGCGTGCTCCGACGGCGAGGCGTGCTCCGACGGCGAGGCGTGCTCCGACGGCGACGCGTGCTCGGACGGCGACGCGCTGGCCGAGGCGGCCGAGCCGCTGGAGATGACGACCTGGCGGGCGCTGTCCGTGGTGACGGTCACCGTCACCGCCTCCGTCGAGTCGTTGTAGATGACGGCGTTGAGCGGGGCGTTGGCCCCGGCCTGGTAGCCGGTCGGCCCCGGGTACTCGACGTAGAGGCCGCGCACCTTGAGCTTGGTGTCCGGGGTCTGGAGGTTGACGCCCTGCACCGACGGCTGCTTGACGGCGGTCTCGGCAATCTGCCCCGAGCCGCAGCCGGAGAGCAGCAGGCCGGCCGCCGCGGCCGTGCCGGCCAGCAGCAGGGCCGCCCGCCGGGATCCCCTGATCGAGCGCGTCACGTCGGTCCTCCTCGTCACGATCCCCACCCGGCGGTTCCCGGGCGCGGTGGCCATACCCGCGCAGACCGGGCTCCAGGGTAGTTGGGGCTGATCGAGGGCCGCACGGGGACCCGGCACCGCCACCTACGCGGGGCCGCCTCAGACCACCCGGCCGCTCGCCACCAGCAGCACCACATCGATCAGGGCCACCAGCATCACCGCCCGGAACACCGCCGTCCCACGTACCCGGGCCGCGTCCCCGCGCCGTTCGGCGTACCAGGTCAGGGGTGGTGCCACGGCGGCGGCCGTGAGCGCCGACAGGCCGGCCCACGACGGCGGCCCGGGCGGCCCGACGACCAGCGTGACCGTTGCCGCCAGCAGCAGCCCGGCGGCGGCGGTCCGGCTGCCGACGGCGCCGAGCCGGTGCGGCAGCCCGCGCACCCCCGTCCGGGCGTCGTCGGCCAGGTCCGGCAGCACGTTCGCGAAGTGCGCGCCGGCGCCGAGCAGGGCGGCGGCGGCCAGCAGCCAGCCCGGTGGGGTGGGCGCGCCGGGCAGGGCCAGCACCACGAAGGCGGGCAGCGCCCCGAACGACACCGCGTACGGCAGCACGGAGACCGGCGTCGACTTCAGCGGCCAGTTGTAGAGCAGCGCGGAGGCCAGGCCCACGGCCACGCAGAGGGTCGCCGCGGGGTTGGTGGCCGCCGCCGCGAGCAGGACCGTGGCCAGGGCGGCGAGTCGCGCCGCCAGGCCGACCGCCCGCCGGCTCACCGCCCCGGTGGCCACCGGCTTGTCGGTACGCCCCACCGCGGCGTCGCGGTCGGCGTCCAGGTGGTCGTTGGACCAGCCCACTGCGAGCTGGCTGGCGAGCACGGTGAGGGCCACGGCGGCCACCCCGGCCGGGCGGTGTCCCACGCCGTGGGCGAGCAGCCCGGCGACCGCGGTGACGGCCGCGGCCGGCTCCGGATGGCTCGCCCTGACCAGCCCTAACACCGTCGTCGACATAAGGGAAGTCTGGTCGTTACCGCCCAGTCGTGCCACGCTCGTCCCATGCGAGAGGGTCCGTCCCCGGTGTCCGCCGTGCCTCGTGTGCTGCCGCCGAACGACCCCCGGCAGTACGACGACCTGGCCGCTGAGTGGTGGCGGCCGGACGGCGCCTTCGCCATGCTGCACTGGCTGGCCCGGGCCCGGGCGGCGCTGGTGCCGCCCGCCGACCGTCCCGGCGCGCTGCTGGTCGACCTTGGCTGCGGCGCCGGGCTGCTCGCCCCGCACCTGGCCGGGAAGGGCTACCGGCACGTCGGGGTGGACGTCACCCGCTCCGCGCTGGCCCAGGCCGCGGCGCACGGGGTGACCGTGGTCAACGCCGACGCCACCGCCGTGCCGCTGGCCGACCGCTGCGCCGACGTGGTCACCGCCGGGGAACTACTGGAGCACGTCCCCGACTGGCCGCGGGCGGTCGCCGAGGCGTGCCGGCTGCTGCGGCCGGGCGGCCTGCTGGTGCTGGACACCCTCAACGACACCGTGTTGAGTCGGCTGCTCGCGGTCGAGATCGGCGAGCGCCTGCCGACCGTGCCCCGGGGCATTCACGACCCACGGTTGTTCGTGGACCACCGGCAGTTGGTCGCCGAGTGCGCGCGGCGCGGCGTGGACCTGCGGGTGCGGGGCGTTCGGCCGGGGCTGCGCGGGACGGTGCGCTGGCTGGCCCGCCGGATGCGGGCCGCTGCCGGGCGGGGCCGTCCACAGTCGACGCCGGCCGGCCCGGCGCCGGAGATCAAGCCGACCTGGTCCACCGCCGTGCTGTACCAGGGGCGCGGCATCCGGCGCGGGTAGCCGGGCCGGGGCGGGGGTAGATGGAACGCCGAGAAGGGGACGGGATGACTGTGCACGCGCTGGAGGCGGCCCGCCGGTTGGCGCCGCGCCTCGCCGCCCGGGCGGCCGAACACGACCGGGACGGCACGTTCCCGGCCGAGGACTTCCGGGACCTGGGCGACGCCGGGCTGTTCGGGCTGATGGTCCCGGCGGAGCTGGGCGGTGCGGGGGCGACGTTCGCGGGGTACGCCGCCGTGGCCACCGAGCTGGCCAGGGGCAACGGCGCGACCGCGCTGGTGTTCAACATGCACGCCTCGGTCACCGGCGCGCTCGGCGCGGTCACCGAGGAGTTGGCCGAGGCCCTCGGCGTACCGGACGAGGCGCTGGCCGCCCGGGACCGGCTGCTCCGCGCCGCGGCCGACGGCGCCTGGTACGCGGTGGCGATGAGCGAGCGCGGCGCGGGCGCCCGGCTCTCCCAGCTCAGCACCGTGTACGAGCCGGTGGACGGCGGCTTCCGGATCAAGGGCAGCAAGACGTTCTGCTCCGGCGCCGGGCACGCCGACGGCTACCTGGTGGCCGCCCGCAGCGCCGCCGACCCGTCGGTGGTCTCCCAGTTCCTGGTGCCGGCCGGGGACGGGCTGACGGTGGAGCCGACCTGGGACTCGCTCGGCATGCGCGCCACCTCCTCCCACGACCTGCACCTCGACGTGACCGTGCCGGCGGACCGGCTGCTCGGCGGCGTGGAGGGCCTGGCCCTGGTGGTCGCCCAGCTCATGCCGCACTGGCTGGTGGCCAGCTACGCGGCCGTCTACGTCGGGGTGGCCCGGGCCGCCGTCGACGCGGCGGCGGAGCACGTGAACGCCCGCAACCTCGCCGGCCTGCCCGCGGTCCGGGCCCGGCTGGGCCGCGCCGACGCGGCGGTGGCGGCGGCCGGGCTGGCCGTCGCGGAGGCGGCCCGCCGGGTCGACGAGGCGCCCGGGGACGCGGACACCAACCGCTGGGTGTGGCGGGCCAAGCTGCTCGCCGGCACCACCGCGGCCGAGGTGGCGGCGTCCATGCTGGAGGCCGCGGGCACCTCGGCGACCCGCCGGGGCCACCCGCTGGAGCGGCTCTACCGGGACGCCCGGTGCGGCTCACTGCACCCGGCCACCTCCGACGTGTGCGCGGACTGGCTGGGCGTCGCCGCGTTGGGCGGTGACCCGGACCGGGACGGCACTGCCCCTCGTTGGTAAGTGCGGGGAACGGGCCGGGTTCGCCCGTCCCGCAGCGCGAACGAAATGCGACGTTGGTGAGTGCGGGGAACGGGCCGGGTTCGCCCGTCCCGCAGCGCGAACGAAATGCGACGTTGGTGAGTGCGAGGAACGGGCCGGGTTCGCCCGTCCCGCAGCGCGAACGAATGCGACGTTGGTGAGTTGGGGAAGCGTGCAGGGGCGGACGAGAGGTGGGAGCGTGGCCGTACCGGTGATCGCGGGCCTGGGCGCGGCGCAGCCGCCGGCGGCTGCGCAGGACGAGCTCTGGGAGGGCTTCTTCTCCCGGCACTTCGCCGGCGCCACCCGGGCGCTGGCCCAACGGATCTTCGCCAACTCCGGGGTGAGCCGGCGGCAGGCGGCCGTCAACCCGTTGCTGGAGGACGTCTCGGACTGGCCGACGGAGCGCCGGATGCGGCGCTACCAGGTGGAGGCGCTGCCGCTGGGCAAGGAGGCGGTCGGCCGGGCGCTGACGGCCGCCGGGCTGGCCGCCGGCGACGTCGGGCTGTTCGTCGTCTGCTCCTGCACCGGGTACGCCACCCCGGGGCTGGACATCCTGCTGGCCCGCGACCTGGGGATGGCCCCGGACACCCAGCGCATGTTCGTCGGCCACATGGGCTGCTACGCCGCCCTGCCGGGACTCGGCGCGGCCGGCGACTTCGTCACCGCCCGGGGGCGTCCCGCGCTGCTGCTCTGCGCGGAGCTGACCAGCCTGCACATCCAGCCCGCCACGGCCCGGGTGGACACCCAGCAGATCGTCTCCCACGCGCTCTTCTCGGACGCCGCCGTCGCCGCCGTGGTCGTCCCCGACGGCCGGGGGTACGCGCTGCGCGAGGTCACCTCGGTCACCGACACGTCGACCGCCGACCACATGACCTGGGACGTCACCGACACCGGGTTCCGGATGGGACTGTCGCCGAAGGTGCCCCAGGTGCTCTCCGCCCACGTCCGGGGCCTGGTCGACGACCTGCTGGCCCGGCACGGCGCCGGCCTGGCCGACGTGGACGGCTGGGCGGTGCACCCGGGTGGGCCGCGCATCCTCAACGTGGTCGAACGCGAGCTGGCCCTGCCGCCGGACGGGCTGGCCGCGTCCCGGGCCACGCTGGACGAGCACGGCAACTGTTCCTCGCCGACGGTGCTGCTGATCCTGGACCGGCTGCTGCGCGCGGGCCGGCCGCCGGGGCGGGTCCTGATGCTCGCGTTCGGCCCCGGCCTGACCCTGTACGCGGCCCTGCTGGAGCGCCGGGACTGACGGCCGGCGGCGGGCGCCGTGCTGCGGGACCGCGAGGGGCGCGTGCTGTGGGACCGCGGCGGGCGTCGTGGTGCGGGACCGGCGGCGGGCGTCGTGGTGCGGGACCGGCGGCGGGCGTCGTGGTGCGGGACCGGCGGCGGGCGCCGTGGTGCGGGACCGCGGCGGGCGCCGTGGTGCGGGACCGGCGGCGGGTGGCTACGCTCGGCGGCGTGGACATCGATGCGGCTGACCGGCTGCGCCTCGGTGTGCTCGCGGGGCTGTCCGCGCTGGCCCTGACCGCCGGGGTGACCTGGTGGAGCGCCCACGCCCCGACGACCGGTCCGTCCGTCCCGCGCGCATCCCAGGACGCGGCGCCCGGCGGCGCGGCGAGCGGCCTGGCCGCCGATGCGGACGCCCCGGGTAGCGGTCTCCGGCGCGGTCTGTTTCGCCGAACGGTTGTCCTCGACGCGGCCACCGGCCGGGTGATCGCCGAGTCCGGCACGGTCCGCTCCTTTCTCGTCGACCCGGCCACCGGCCAGATCGTGAGCGGGCAGGGCAGCCCCGTCGCGGGCGACGGTGGCCCGCGTGGCGGCGCGGGGCAGTTCGGCGGGACGGTCTGGCAGGCTCGGCTGAAGGTGTCGCCCGGCCTGCCTCCACAGCGCCGGGTCGTGACGGTCGCCGGCGGCCCGCACCTGCTCCAGTACCGGTGCGGCGGCCCCGGCGGCCACCTGGTGCTGGAGGTCCGGTCGGGCCGCTCCGAGAGCCGGCGGGTGCGCTGCGACGGGTCTCTCGCCACGCTGTGGGTGAACCCCACGGGCGGTCGGGTAGGCGTTGCCCTCGCCGCCCCGGGCGGCGCCCCGGTCGTGGTCGAGGCGCAGCTCGCGGCCCTGTTCCCCTGAGCCGGTGGTCCACCCCCATGTCGCCGGCCTGGCAGGGTCCGTGGCGTTCGGACACCCCCAGGTCGCCGACATGGTGCTGCCCGACCCGCCCCGACCCGCCCCGACGCGGCCCGACGCGGCCCGACCCCGCCGCGGATCAGGCGGCGAGGCGGGGCAGGTCGGCGCGGTAGTCCTCGGCGGAGCGCAGCTCGGGCACCACGCGCAGCACGGTCCCGCCGCGGTCGACCAGGACGGCGGTCGCCGTGCCGGGGCGCGGCGGCAGGCGCAGGAAGGCGCGCAGGCCGCCGGCCGGGTCGGCGAGCGCGCGTACGGGCGGGCCGACGGAAGCCGCCGTCGGGTCCACCCTGCGGCCGCCGGCCACCGTGACCACGGTCACCCCCGCCGGCGCGAGCGCGGCGGCCTCGGCGACCCGCTCCGGGCAGGCGCACGCGTCCACCAGGACGATCACCGCGGGGAGCAGCGCGCGCAGCGAGACGGCCGTGTTCTCGGCGTCGACCAGCTCCAGCGCGGGCAGCGGCCGGCCGGCCAGGTCGGTCGCCGGCGTCGGGTGCGGCACGACGGTCGGGCGCTCGGCGGTACGCGGCGGACGGCTCCAGGTGACGGCGAACAGCCCGGCGACGGTGGCGAGGACGGCGACCAGGAGGACGACCAGCGGCAGGCCGAGCGGGGGCCGTCCGTTCGGCCGGGGCGGCAGGCCGAGCCGGGCGCGCAACCGGGCCCGGGCGGCCCGTCGGCGTAGCTCGCGCCTGATCCGCTCGGCCTCCTCGGCCAGCGCGGACGCGTCGTCCGGCACGACCACCCGGCCCCACTCGGGCGGCAGGCCCGGGAGGCCCTCGCCGGGGCCGGGGCCGTCTGCGTCAGGCATGCCCATCGGACCCCCTCGAACCGTCTCGGCGCGTGGACAGCGGTTCACCTCCAGCGTCCCGCACCGTCGGCTCCTCCCGCTACACCTGGGCGCGGTTGGCCGGGGCGGGATACCATGGGACGAGCGCATCGCCCGAGAAATCCACGCCCCGATCACCCGTGCCGGGTTGTCATACGGCCATCACGGAGCGTGTTCGATTCATTGGCTTGGCCGCCTGTCAAGCCGAAGAAATACCTCTCACAGGGCCCCTGAGCTGCGCCAACGGTCAGGACAGCGGTGGGACATCGGTGTCTGAGCGTGTTACCCTAGACACAGCGAAAGGGGTTTCGAACCTATGGTTTTCAGTGTCGGCGAGACCGTTGTTTACCCCCACCACGGGGCCGCACTCATCGAGGCAATCGAGACTCGGGTCATCAAGGGCGAGCCTAAGCAGTACCTCGTCCTGAGGGTTGCGCAGGGTGACCTGACGGTCCGGGTGCCCGCTGAGAACGCCGAGATCGTGGGTGTGCGCGAGGTGGTCGGCGAGGAGGGCCTGGGCAAGGTCTTCGACGTCCTCCGGGCTCCGCACACCGAGGAGCCGACCAACTGGTCGCGGCGTTACAAGGCGAATCTGGAGAAGCTGGCCTCGGGCAACCCGCTGAAGGTGGCCGAGGTCGTCCGCGACCTGTGGCGCCGGGAGCGGGAGCGGGGCCTGTCCGCCGGCGAGAAGCGCATGCTCGCCAAGGCCCGCGACATTCTGGTCGGCGAGGTCGCGTTGGCCGAGAAGAGCACCAAGGACGAGGCGGAGACGCTGCTCGACAAGGTGCTGACCGAGGCCTAGTTCCCACAGCACTTTCGTACCCACCCCGAAGCAAAGAAACCCGAGGACCGCGACGTGACCGCGCAGCTCAATCCGCGCGGTGACGTCGCGGTCCTCGTCCCTGCGGCCGGCGCCGGGGTACGCCTCGGCCCGGGCGCGCCCAAGGCCCTGCGCCTGCTCGCCGGCGAGCCGCTGCTGGTGCACGCGGTACGCCGGATCGCCGCCGCCCCGTCCGTGCACACGATCGTGGTGGCCGCCCCGGCCGCCGAGGTCGGGGCGGTCCGTGAACTGCTCGACCCGGTCGCCCCGGCGCTGGTCGTCCCCGGCGGCGCGGAGCGGCAGGCGTCCGTGGCCGCCGCGCTCGCGGCCGTCCCCGCCGGCCCGGAGATCGTCCTGGTCCACGACGCGGCCCGCGCGCTGACCCCGCCCGACCTGGTCGAGTCGGTCGCCGCGGCGGTCCGCTCCGGGCACGATGCGGTGATCCCCGTGCTCCCCGTCGTCGACACGATCAAGGAGGTCGGCGCGGACGAGGTGGTCCTCGGTACGGTCGACCGGTCCGCCCTGCGGGCCGTGCAGACCCCGCAGGGCTTCCGCCGCTCGGTGCTGGCCGCCGCCCACGCCGCGGCCGGCGACCCGCTCACCGACGACGCCGGCCTCGTGGAGAAGCAGGGCGTGCCGGTGGTCTGCGTCCCCGGCTCGGAGTACGCCCTCAAGATCACCCGGCCGTTCGACCTGGCGCTGGCCGAGCACCTGCTGCGCGCGGCACCGCGGTCCGGGTAACCCGCTCCTGCGCGCCCCGCCCGAAGGCTCTCCGCCTCCCGTTCAGCGCCGCAGCCGGGGCAGCGCCGCCTCCGCGATGTCGATCGCGAGGCCCTTCAGGTCGCCGCCGCGCAGTTTGACGCCGGACGCGCCGAGCATCACGTTCAGGGTGTCCTGACCGCCGACCGCGACGTGCAGGCCGGCCCGTCCCTCGAACCACTTGGCGTCCTCGCCGAGCCCGGGCACCTTCTCGCCACCGGAGAACAACGGGCTGTCGATGTGCGTCCGGCCGCCCGGCTGGTACTGGACGTTGATGAATCCGTGGTGCACGGTGACGTACGCGCAGTTGGAGACGTCGCCCCTCATCTCGAACTCGGTGCCCGTGACCTCCACCCCGGCCAGTTCCGCCATCTGGGCCGTGCTGATCAGGCCGCAGACGTCCACCCTTCCGGCCGGGCCGTCCGTCGGGCTCGCCGACCCGGGCGTGCCGGCCGCCGCCGGCCGCGTCGGCGAACCGGCGGCGCAGGTGACGGTGCCGGCGACGTGTGCGGTCTTCCCGGCGTACGCGTTCACCCCGGCGAGGGCGAGGTCCAGCCGCAGGGTGGCACCGTTCACCGCCCCGGCGGGCAACGGCGCGGTGAACGCCGTGTCGAGGTTCACCTCGACGATCACCTGGGGCGGGCCCTGCAACTCGCCGGCCTCGGCCTGGCGCGGGCTCCACACGTTCAGTGCCACTGCCGGCCGCTCCCCGCTGGCGGCCTTCGACTTGACCACGTCCGCGCCCGAGCCACCCTCGAACGGCGGGGTACGCCCCAGCCGGCAGTGCTCGCCGTACGTGTCGGTGATGCCGCCGGTCCACTCCGTCCGGGGCAGGTCGCCGGTGATCACCAGGTCGATCGTCCCGCCACCGCCGCCGAGGTCGACCTCGGCGCCCGCCGAGGCGACGGCGTCGACCGCGTCCCGCGTACCCGGGTCGAGGTCGTCCGGACCGCAACCGGCCACCAGACCGACGGCCGCCAGGGCGACGATCACCGCCCGCAGCGCACTGTTCCGCTCCATGCCGTTCCTTCCTGTCCGCCGGTCCGTCCGGGGTGGACGGCTCCGTCGCGGCCCCCATGGTCGGGGCGGCCGGCCTGGCGCTCCATGTCAGAACGTGCAGCTTCAGCAAGTTGCACGATCGGCGGTCCCTGGCGGGTGGCGGTACCGTGCCGCCGTGAATCTCGACGACGACCTGCGCGCGCTCTACGCCCTGGCGCTGCGCATGCCGGGTGCCGGCCGGGACGAGCTCGCCTGCGCGCTGCGGGCCACCCCGGACCGGGTGGACGCCGATCTGGCCCGCCTCCGCGCGCTCGGCCTGATAACCGGGACGGACGCCACGGTCGAGCCGATGCCGCCCGCCGGCCTGGCCCACCTGCTGCGCTCCGGCCTCGGCGCTTGGGGGAGCGGCTCGCCGCGATCGAGCGGCTGGTCGGCGAGCTCGAGCCGCTCAGCCGCGAGCACGCGGCCGGGCTGCGGGCGGGCGCGGACGCGTGGGCGGTGCGCCTGGTCTCCGGCGTCGACCAGGCATGGGACGTGCCGATCTCGGTCGTGCGGGCCGATCCGCCGATGCGGTCGTACTGCTGCCAGCGGGACCCGCGGGCGTTCGACACAGCGGTGCTGCCGTGGATAGACGACCTGCTGCAGGCCTCCCGCGACGGGCTGGTGGTGATGTCGCTGCTGGTCGAGGCCGCCGTCCTCGACTCGGCGCCGGCCGCCGCCAGCCTGGCCCGCTTCGCCGACGCGGGAATGGCGGTACGCGTCCGGTCCGAGCTGCCCAGCGGCTACTACGTGCTGGGCGAGCACGCCGCCCTGCCGCTGCGCTGGGGCGACGACCTGGCCGGCTCGGCGTACCAGTTCCACCTGGTCCGGTCGCCGGTGCTGGTGGCCGCGCTGGCCAGCCTCTTCATCGAGCTGTGGCGCGGGGCGGTGCCCGTGGGCGGGCCGGCCGCCGACCCGTACCGGCAGGTGGTGACGCTGCTCGCGCAGGGGCTCACCGACGACGCCGTGGCCCGTCGGCTGGGCGTGTCGGTGCGGACGGTGCGGGCCCGGATGGCCCGGGTGGCGACGGAGTTGGGAGCGCGTACCCGGTTCCAGGCGGGTGTGCTGGCCGCCCGGCTCGGCTGGTGCGACTGATCCCGGCGTACCCTCGGATCATGATCGTTCCTCGGGTGGCCGTCGGCACGGACGTGCACGCCTTCGCGCCCGGCCGGCCCTGCTGGGTGGCCGGTCTGCACTGGCCCGACCAGGACGGCCTGGCCGGCCACTCGGACGCCGACGTGGCCGCCCACGCGGCCTGCAACGCGCTGCTCTCCGCCGCCGGCCTCGGCGACCTCGGGTCGAACTTCGGGGTGGCGGAGCCGGAGTGGGCGGGCGCCCCCGGCGTGGCGCTGCTCACCGAGACCGCCCGCCGGGTCCGCACGGCCGGCTTCCAGATCGGCAACGTGTCGGTGCAGGTGGTCGGCAACCGGCCGAAGATCGGGCCGCGCCGGGCCGAGGCCGAGGCGGTGCTGTCGGAGGCGGTCGGCGCCCCGGTCAGCGTCTCCGCGGCCACCACCGACGGCCTGGGCTTCACCGGGCGCGGGGAGGGGCTCGCCGGGATCGCGGTCGCGCTGGTCTACCCGGCTTCCGCCGCCTAGGGCCGCCGCATGTCGAGCGACGCCACCGCCGAGGGCTACCTCCAACGGGCCCAGCTCCTCGCCGACCTGGGCCGGTACGACGAGGCGGCCGGCGAGGTGGGCTTCGCGCTCGCCCTGGAACCGGCGAATCCGGCCGCGCTGACCACCCTGGCCCGGGTGCACCTCGCCGCCCGGCGGCCCGCCGAGGCGCGGGACGCCGCCGACGCGGCCCTGACCGTCGCCCCCGGCACCGTCGGCCCGCTGGTCGTCCGCGGGCTCGCGCTGGCCGACCTCGGCGAGTACGCCGAGTCGGCGCGCACCGCCGAGCAGTTGCTCGTCGCCGGCCCCGACGACGCGTACGCCCAGCGCAGCGCGGCGGCGATCCTCTCCGGAACGCGCAACGGGCAGCCCGCCCTCAACGCCGCCTGGCGGGGTGTGGAGCTGGCCCCGGAGGAGCCGCAGGCGCACCTCGTCCTCGGCCTCGTCGCCGCCCGGCTGCACCTGTACGACCTGGCCGAGCGGGCGTACCGGGAGGCGCTGCGGCTGGACCCGGAGCTGGCCGGGGCGGCCGACGAGCCGGGGGTGGTCCGGCTGGAACGGCGCCGGTACGCCGAGGCGCTGGCGGCGCTGGCGGAGACGGCCCCGGCGGCTCCCGTGCCGGTCGCCGATCCGCGCCGGGGCGCCCCCGACGACCTGCGCCGGCTCGTGCTGTACGGGGCGGGGTGGTCGCTGGTCGGCACCGTCCTGGTGGCGGTCGCGGCGGCGGGCGCGTCCGGCCCGTCCCGGTTCCTCGCGGTGCTGGTGGCGCTCAGCGGGGCGGTGGTGGGCTGGCTGCTGGCGGCCCGGGTGCCGGGGCTGACCCGCACCGTCCTGCCGGACCTGCTGCGCTCGGACCGGTTGCTGGCGCTCGCCGTGTACGGGGTGGCGGCGGCACCCGTCCTGCTGCTGCTCTACGCGGTTGTGGGGACGCCGTGGCCGTTGGTCCTGGCGATCGTGGTTACTGCTGCGGCGGAGTCGGCGGTGTTCTTCCGTACCGTGCGTTGAGGTTGTGGGTGCGGTGGGTTTCGCCGGAGCCCGCCCGCTCCGGGCGGTCAGGCTTGATCCCTCCGCGGGCGGGCTCCGGCGAAAGCCTGACGTGGTCCCGGTCCGCCCGACGCGAGCGGCAGAAACCTTGGTACGAAACTGCCCTCCCAGGGCCGAGGTCTGCCTGCTCCGCTCTAGTCCGTTGCCAGCTCGGGGCGGTGCTGCCTGATCCACGCCTCCACGTCGGACTTCAGCCACACCTTGCCCATCGCCAGAACGGCGATCGGCTCGGGAAAGTTCCGCTGATTGGCAATCACGCTGGCCCGCTGCCGGGACACGTTCCCGAGCATCTCCCGGATCTCGGACACGCCCACCAGCTCCATGGGTTGACGATGGCAGTGCGGCTGTCGTGCCGCTGCGACAACGACGGAGCGCGTTGACAGTGGCAACGGCTTGCGTCAGCATGGAGTGGTGTCGTCATTTGGTGCCTTTGCTGGTCAGGAGCGGCAGCGGCGGGCCGTTCGGCCGCATCTGCCCATGCGGCCGCTGTGGCTGTGCCAGGTCTGTGCGGGGGCCGTGGCCCTGTCAGCCGGCCCGCCTGCTGCTGGTGATGGAGTACCGGCGGGACCGGGTGGGGCTGTCGGTGTACATGGCGGGACTGCTGTTCGAGGCGACCGGCGACCTGGTGCGGCTCAACCCGAACCCGGCGCCGTCGCCCGCCGACCTCTTCGACCGCTTCCTCGCCTGGACGGCCGGGACGCGGGGCGCCCAGGCGAGGAGACACCCGCCCCCGGGTGACCGGCGAGCGGGGGCGGGTGACTAGGGCACTCGTGCGGTGATCGTCTGCTGCTGGGGTGGACGACACGCCGGTGGAAGTACTCCCCAGCAGCAGACGATCACGGGGCGGCGCGCTCCGGGACGCGACGCTAGGCCCGGCGCGCCCAGGTCCAGGCGTACCCCGGGTCCTCGCACTCGTTCGCGGCGTCGCACAGGTCGAGGGGGCGGAACGTGTCGACCATGACCGCCAACTCGTCGAAGAACTCGGCGCCGATCGCCCGCTCGGCCGCGCCCGGCTGCGGCCCGTGGGTGAACCCGGACGGGTGCAGCGAGATGGAGCCCTGCTCGATGCCGGAGCCGCGCCGGGCCTCGTAGTTGCCGCCGGTGTAGAACAGCATCTCGTCGGAGTCGACGTTGTGGTGGTTGTACGGCACCGGGATGGCGTCCGGGTGGTAGTCCACCTTGCGCGGCACGAACGAGCAGACGACGAAGTTGGGGCCCTGGAACGTCTGGTGCACCGGCGGCGGCTGGTGGATCCGGCCGGTGATCGGCTCGAAGTCGTGGATGGAGAACGCCCACGGGTACAGGTGCCCGTCCCAGCCGACCACGTCGAACGGGTGGTTGGCGTAGATGTGACGCGTCCAAGCTGTGCCGCTGCCATCCGGGCGTCCCGCCCGGGACCGGTGGCGGACCAGGACCTCCACGTCCTCGCCGTCGACCAGCAGCGGCGCGTCCGGCCCCCGGACGTCCCGCTCGCAGTACGGCGAGTGTTCCAGGAACTGCCCCCGGACGGAGAGGTAGCGCTTGGGCGGGCCGACGTGCCCGGCGGCCTCGACGGCCAGCAGCCGGACCGGTTCGCCGCCGGTCGGCACGAGCCGGTGGATGGTCGAGGTGGGGATGATGACGTAGTCGCCGGCCACCGCGTCGAGGGCGCCGAACGGCGACTCCACGCGCATCGTGCCCGACTCCAGGTAGAGGCAGTGGTCGCCGGTGGCGTCGCGGAACAGCGGGGACGGCCGGTCGGCCAGCACGTACGCGATCCGGACGTCGTCGTTGGCCAGCAGGTAGCGCCGGCCGAGGATCGGGTCGGCGGCGGTGGAGTCCAGCTTGTGGGTGCGCAGGTGGCGGGGCTTGAGCGGCAGGTTCGGCACGCGGGTGAAGGCGGGCGGGTGGTACTCCTCGGCGGCGACGATCGCCGTCGGGGCGTGGCGGTGGTAGAGCAGGGACGAGTCGGACGAGAAGCCCTCCTGGCCCATCAGCTCCTCGGCGTACAGGCTGCCGTCGGGCTGGCGGAACTGGGTGTGCCGCTTCCGGGGCACCTCGCCGACGCTGCGGTAGTACGGCATGTCACCTCCCGATTCGTCCCGTTCACCGGCCGCTGGCGTCCGATAATCGGACGCTGTTGTCCGTTCCTTGTAGCGTCCCGTAAGTTCTTGTTTCGTGTCAACGCAGGTGCCCCGCCTCCTCGCCGGCCTCGTCGACGACGCCGCCGTCTTCCCGCCCGGCAGCGCGACGCTGCCCGACGCGCTCGCCGCGCACCGGCGGCACCGCGACTCCTGGTACGCCGACCTGGTCGGCCCGCTGCTCGTCCCCGCCTCGGCGCTGCCCGCGCTGGCCGGCCTGCTCGGGGTCGACGAGCGGTTCGCCGTCGGGGTGATCGCGGACGTCCCGCTGGACCGGCTCGACGGGTTGCGCGCCGGGATCGACCCCCGGATCGACGTCCGGCAGGTCGAGGCGGCCGTGGCCAAGCGCGGCGAGGACCCGCAGCCCGGCCTGGCCGAGCTGGCCGCCCTCGCCCGCGCCACCGGTCTGCGGGCGTACGCCGAGGTGCCGCTCGCGTTCGGGCTGATGGGGGCGCTGGACGCGCTCGCCGCCGCCCGCGCCGACGGGGTGCCGATCGCGGCCAAGTTCCGCACCGGCGGGCTGGCCGCCGAGCTGTTCCCGACCCCGGTCGAGCTGGCCGCCGTGATCGCCGCCTGCCGGGACCGGGAGCTGCCGTTCAAGCTGACCGCCGGGCTGCACCACGCCGTCCGGCACCTCGACCCGGAGACCGGGCTCGTCCACCACGGCTTCGGCAACGTGCTCGCCGCCACGCTCGCCGCGCCGGAGGGCGCCGAGGTGGACGAGCTGGCCGCCCTGCTCGCCGCGACCGACCCGGCGCGGCTGGCCGAGCGGGCCCGGGCCGCCCGGGACGCGACCCGCCCGCTGTGGGTCGGGTTCGGCTCGTGCAGCATCGTGGAACCACTGACCGATCTCATCCGGCTGGGGCTGGTGAACGGGGGCGAGGAATGACCTGGGTGACGGGCGTCGACGGTTCGGCGTACGGGGTGCGCAACCTGCCGTACGGGGTGTTTCGCTCCGACGGCCGCGAGCCCCGGATCGGGGTGCGGATCGGCGACCTCGTGCTCGACCTGGCCGGCGCCGAGGCGGCCGAGCTGGTGCTGGCGGGAGGCGCGCTGCGCCGGCCCACCCTCAACGCGTTCATGGCGCTGGGCCGTCCCCAGTGGACCACCGTCCGGCAGCGGATCACCGAGCTGCTCACCGACGAGGCCCACCGGCCCGCGGTGGAGCCGCTGCTGGTGCCGCTGGCCGAGGTCGAGCTGCTGCTGCCGTTCGAGGTGGCCGACTACGTCGACTTCTACTCCTCGGAGCACCACGCGGCCAACGTCGGGCAGATCTTCCGCCCCGGCCAGCCGCCCCTGCTGCCGAACTGGAAGCACCTGCCGATCGGCTACCACGGCCGCGCCGGCACGGTGGTGGTCTCCGGCACGCCGATCGTCCGGCCCACCGGGCAGTGGGCCACCCCGCAGGGGCCGGTCTGCGGACCGTCCGTACGCCTCGACATCGAGGCCGAGGTCGGCTTCGTCGTCGGCGTGCCGAGCGCGCTCGGCGACCGGGTCCCGGTGGCCGACTTCGCGGACCACGTCTTCGGGGTGGTGCTGGTCAACGACTGGTCCGCCCGGGACATCCAGGCCTGGGAGTACCAGCCACTCGGCCCGTTCCTCGGCAAGTCCTTCGCCACCTCGGTGTCGGCGTGGGTGACGCCGCTGGACGCCCTCGCCGACGCGTTCGTCCCCGCGCCCGACCAGGACCCGCCGGTGGCGCGGTACCTGCACGACGTGCCGCACCTCGGGCTGGACCTGCGGCTGGCCGTGGAGTGGAACGGCGAGCGGGTCAGCGAGCCTCCCTTCGCCACCATGTACTGGACGCCCGCCCAGCAGTTGGCCCACCTCACCGTCAACGGCGCGTCGCTGCGCACCGGCGACCTGTACGCCTCGGGCACCGTCTCCGGCCCCGAGCGCGGCCAGGTCGGCTCGTTCCTGGAGCTGACCTGGGGCGGTGCCGAGCCGGTCAAGGTCGGCGGCGAGACCCGCACGTTCCTGGAGGACGGCGACACGGTCACCATCACCGCCACCGCGCCCGGCCCGGACGGCACCACCGTCGCCCTCGGCGAGGTCATGGGCACCATCCGCCCGGCCCGCTGACCAGGCCGGGAGCCTCCCCCCACCCCGAACCCCGGTCGCACCCGCTGTGCGACCGGGGTTCGGCGTATCCGCGTTGATCGTCCCGGGCCGGTTCGCGGCGGGCACCCGCCGGCGGCGCCGGTCGTCGTGGGGAAACGCCCCAGCGGACGAGGAGGCAGACGAGCATGACCGATCTCGCGGGCGCCGCCTGGCGTACCAGCAGCCGCTCCAACGACCAGGGGCTGTGCGTCGAGGTGGCGGACAACCTGGTCCGGACCGTCGGCGTGGTCGCGGTACGCGATTCCAAGGACCCGTCCGGCCCGGCGCTGACCGTGAGCCCGTCGGGTTGGGCGGCCTTTGTCGGGGCGGTCCGGGACGGGGGATTCCGCACCTGAGCGACGCCCGCCGGCGACGAAAAATGGGCTCCCGTCGCACCCTCACTCCCCGTACGGTGGGGGACACGGGAGGTGCTCATGTCGACGGTTTCGGTCACCCAGATCATCGAGGCGCCCGCCGACCAGCTCTGGCGGCTCCTGGTCGAGTTGCCGGACCGCGCCGACTGGCTCTCCACGGTCCGCGCGGTCGAGCTGCTCACCCCGGGCCGCCTCGCCCCCGGCACCGCCTGGCGGGAGACCCGCACCCAACCGGACGGGGCCGCCCACACGGAGGAGTTCGTCGTGGTGGAGGCCGTCCCGTTCCGGCGGCTCGTGCTCAGCTCGCCCGGCATCGGCGTGGACTACCGGACCACCTGGACCCTGCGTGCGGTGCGGCGGTGCGGTCGCGCCCGCACCGCCGTCAGCGTGCGGCAGGAGGCGCTGCCCACCGCCCCGTACGGCCGGGTGCTCGCCCTGCTCCTGGGCGGACTGGCAGCGCGGGCCGTGGAGGGCGCGTTCCGCCGGGACCTGTGCGACCTCGCCCGCGCCGCCCGATCCCCGGCCGCCGCGGCGGCGGCCTGAGCCGGGCGGCCGCGCGACCTGACAGGGGCTGCCGGGGTTCCCCTCGGTAGGGTGCCGGGCGGAGGTGCGGCATGGGGTTCCCGAAGGGGCGGCGCGGGGTGGCGGCCGTGGTCGCGGCGCTGCTCGGCGTCGGGGCGGTCGCGGTCGTCGTCCACCGGGTGCTCGCCCCCGCCGAGGTCGAGACGGTCGCCCGGGCCGGCTACCCGCCTGCGGCCACGCCGACCGTCGGGGTGGTGGGGCGGCTCCCGGTGGCCCCGCTGATCGTGGACGGCCGGCTCCGCGTCTACACGGCCGCCCGCCAGGTGTACGCCGACCAGCCCGCCGACGGTCGGTACCGGGTCAGCCCGTACTGGTCGTACCGGCGCTGGCCCGCGCGGCTGAGCGGGGTGGTGGCCGACGGGACCACCGTGCTCAGCCACTGGTCGGACGGGAAGCTCGTGGCGCTGGACGCGCGTACCGGACGGGTCGCCTGGCGGGCCGACGGCCCGGCGCCCGCCGACTCCCCGACCGCCCGCCGCACCGGGGCCGGCACCGTCTGGGACCCGGCGGGGCTCTTCCTCGCCCGGGCCGCCGACGGCCGGGCCGTGCTGGTCGTCTCCGGGCGACGCGGGGTCCGTGGCTTCGCGCTGGCCGACGGCCGGCAGCTCTGGTCGGCCGGAGTGGACGACCGGTGCCGCACCGACGTCGGCACCACGGTGGCCGGGCAGTTCCTCGCGGTCGACCGCTGCGCCGGCCCGCCCGCGGTCGAGTTCCGCGACGTGTCGACCGGCACGACGACGACACTCTGGCAGCCGCCGGGCGGCTCCGCCGAGCTGTTCGCCACCCCCGTCGGCTGTGTGAGCCACCGCTCCCGGTGCCGGGGTCTGCGCACCGCCGGCCCGGCCGACGCCCCGGCCCGCGGCTGGCTGGTCGCCGCGGGCCCGCCCGTCGCGGCGTCGGGCCTCGACGTGGCCGGGTCGGAAGTGGCCGGGGATCGGGTCGTGGGGGTGACCGACGGGGTGCTGACCGCGCGGTCCGCCCGGACCGGCGAGGAACTGTGGCGCCGGGCCGACCTCGGGCCGGTCCGGATCCTCGCCACCCAGCCCGGCCGGGTGCACCTGCTCACCGAGCGGAACGACCTGGTCACCCTCGATCCGGCGACCGGCGCGCAACGCTCCCGCTTCCCGCTCACCGTGGGCCGGGACGGCCTGGGCTGGGCGCCCGGCCTCGCGTACGCGGCGGACGGCTACGTGGCGGTGGAGCGGCTGCGCGAGCCGGTCGACCCGGACGCGGACGACCAGCGGTACTTCCTGATGTCCGAGCCGGTGGTGCTGGCCGCCACCTGAGCCGGCCGCGCCGTCACGCGAGGGCGGCCTCGGCGGCGGCGAGGAAGGCGTCGTTCTCGGCCGGGGTGCCGATGGTGACCCGGACGCCGTCGCCGGGGAACGGGCGGACGATCACGGCGCGCGCCTCGCACGCCCGGCCGAACTCCACGGCCCGGTCGCCCAGCGGCAGCCAGACGAAGTTCGCCTGGCTGGACGGCACGTCCGGGACGAGCTTGCGCAGCGCCTCGGTGACCCGGTCCCGCTCGGCGACGACCAGCGCGCAGCGGCGTTCCACCTCGTCGGCCTGGGCCAGCGCAGCCAGCGCCCCGGCCTGGGCGGCCATGCTGGTGGAGAACGGGGTGACCACCTTGCGCACGGCGGCGGCCACCTCGGGCGCGGCGACGAGCCAGCCGATCCGCAGCCCCGCCAGCCCCCACGCCTTGGACAGGGTGCGCAGCACGGCGACGTTCGGCCGGTCGGAGTAGGTCAGGCCGTCCGGCACCTCCGGGTCGGTGACGAACTCCCGGTACGCCTCGTCGATCACCACCAGCACGTCGTCCGGCACCGCGTCGAGGAAGCGGTCCAGCTCCGCGCGGCGGACGGCCGTCCCGGTCGGGTTGTTCGGGTTGCAGACCAGGATCATCCGGGTCCGGTCGGTCACGGCGGCGGCCATCGCCGTGAGGTCGTGCCCGTGCGCGGCGTCGTTGGGCACCCGCGCGCTGGTCGCGCCGCTGGTCGCCGCGATGATCGGGTACGCCTCGAACGAGCGCCAGGAGTAGAGCAGCTCGTCGCCCGGCAGGCAGGTCGCCCGGACCAGGTGCTCGGCCAGCGCCACCGATCCGCAGCCCGTGGCGATCCGCTCGGCGTCGACGCCGTACCGCTCGGCGAGCGCCCCCCGCAGCGCGACCACGCCCATGTCCGGGTAGCGGTGCGACGCGGTCACGGCCTCGGTGACGGCCTCCACCACCCCGGGCAGCGGGCCGTACGGCACCTCGTTGCTGGCCAGCTTGATCGCCTCGGGCAGGCCCAGCTCGCGGGCCAGGTCAGCCGGGCTGCGCCCGGGGACGTAGTTCGGCAGGGCGTCGAGGTCGGCGCGGGTCAGCCGCAGCGGCGGCTCGTGGCGTCCGGTGTCGGTCATGGCGTGTCTCCCGGAGGGTTGGCGGGGTCGTGCGGGGCGGCGGTGCCGGTGCCGGCACCGGGAGTGCGGGGGAGTTGGACCACCACCGTCAGCGCGCGTTTGTCGTGCAGCGCCTGGCGCAGCGGCTGGTCGAACAGCGGCGACACCGCGTCGACGAGCTGGAGCAGCAGGCCGAGGCCGCAGCAGTACCAGAGCAGGGTGGGCAGGCCCAGGGTGCTCCACCGGCGCAGCGCCCGGCCGAAGCCGAGCGGCTGGTCGGCCTCCATCGGCACGGCGCGGATGCCCATGAGCCGCTTGCCGAGGGTCTGCCCGTTGCCGGCCATCGCCGGCACCTCGTACGCGAACCACAGCGCGGTGGCGATGAGCAGGATGGCGATCTGGAGGCCGCCGGCCTGCTCGCCGGGCTGGGGCAGCCCCTCCATGGACGGGTTGTTGGCCAGCCCCCGGCGCCACGCCTCGCGGAGGTACGGCGTGACCTCCTCGACGTACCGCCAGACGAACCAGCCGTTGACCACCACGTTGAGCAGGAACACGATGCCGAGGTCGATCAGCCGGGCGACCAGCCGGGCGCCGTAGCCGGCCAGCGGCAGCCCGTGCGGGCGCGGCTGCGGCGGGCGCACGGGCCAGGTGGGATACGGCCAGCCGGGCGGCGGCCCCTGCGGGTGCCCGTATCCGGGCGGTGGTCCGTGTTGCCCGTATCCGGGCGGTGGTCCGTGTTGCCCGTATCCGGGCGGTGGCCCGTAGCCGGGGCCCTGGTGCGCGCCGGGGCCGGGCGCGGGGCCCGGCTGCGGCCCGGGGAACGGGCCGGCCGACATGGGCGCGGCGGCGGGGTGTCCCGCCGGGGCGGCCGGGCTGACCGGGGGCGGGGGAGGCTCGACCGGGGGCGGCCCCTCCGGCGGGGTGGCGTCGACCGGGATCGGCGCACCGATCCAGCCCTCACCGTCCCAGTACCGCCTGGTCTCCGGGTCGGCGGGATCGACGTACCAGCCTGGCTGCACACTCACGGAGCAACCTTAACGACGCCGTGCGGCGACGGGCGGCTGCCCACCGGCCGGTATGTTGACGCGCTCGCCAAATCAAGTGGGCGGGAGAACAGCGCGTGCCAATGCGGACGTTCGTAGATTCGGTCATTGGACACAGTTAGGCTCCCTTACGTGCAGCTTCGCTACAACTACCGGATGTACCCGGATGTCAGTCAGCGCGAGGCGTTGGCTCAAGCGTTCGGGTGTGCGCGGGTGGTGTTCAACGACGGGCTGCGCGCACGACAGCAGGCCTGGAAGGCCGGGCTGCCATACGTCTCCGACGGCGAGTTGTCGAAGCTGGTCATCACCGAGGCGAAGAAGACACCGGAGCGGGCGTGGCTGGCCGAGGTGTCGTCGGTGGTGCTCCAGCAGGCTCTGGCAGACCTAAATACCGCGTCTCGCAACTTCTTCGCCTCCCTGTCGGGTAAACGCAAGGGCCGGAAGGTGGGCGCGCCGCGGTTTCGGTCTCGCAAAGACAACCGGCAGGCGATCCGATTCACCGCAAATGCCCGGTTCAGGGTGTTGAACAACGGTCGGCTCAGGCTACCGAAGATCGGTGACCTGGAAGTGCGGTGGTCGCGCCCGCTGCCTGCGTCGCCGTCGAGCGTGACTGTGATCAAAGACGCGGCAGGCCGGTACTTCGCCTCGTTCGTGGTGCAGGCTGACGACCAGCCGCTCCCCCAGGTCGATGCCGAGGTGGGCATCGACCTGGGGCTGACGCACTTCGCCGTTCTGTCCGACGGGGACGAAGATCGCGGCACCGAAGTTCCTGCGACGGGCGGCGCGGAAGCTGCGCCGCCTGCAGCAGGACCTGTCCCGCAAGCAGCGGGACAGCAACAACCGTAAGAAGGCCGTCGTCAAGGTCGCCCGCGCGCACGCGAATGTGGCCGACACGCGGCGGGACTGGCTGCACAAACTGTCGACCACGATCATCCGCGACAGCCAAGCGGTGTACGTGGAAGACCTCCCCGTGGCCGGTCTTGCCCGCACCAGGCTCGCCAAGTCGGTGTACGACGCCGGCTGGTCGGCGTTCGTCGGCATGCTGGAGTACAAGGCCGCCCGGTACGGACGCGCCTTCGCCCGGGTGGGCCGCTGGTTGCCGTCCACCCGCATGTGCTCGACCTGTGGTCGGGTCGGCGACAAGCTGGCGTTGGACATCCGGTCGTGGATTTGCTCGTGTGGCAGTGTCCACGACCGGGACGTCAACGCCGCCAGGAACATCAGGGCCGCCGGACGGGCGGACCTCAACGACCGTGGAGCGCGGGTAAGACCGGCATCCGTGCCGGCGCAGCGCGGTGAAGCGGTAACCCACCGGAAGCCCACACCTAGCCGGGTGTGAGCAGGCCGGAATCCTCGCCATCCATAGCGGGGAGGACGTCAAAGGTTGCCGCGCGCTTCCTGCTCGCGCTCGATGGCCTCGAACAGGGCCTTGAAGTTGCCCTTGCCGAAGCCGAGCGAGCCGTGCCGCTCGATCAGCTCGAAGAAGACCGTCGGGCGGTCCTGCACCGGCTTGGTGAAGATCTGCAGCAGGTAGCCGTCCTCGTCCCGGTCCACCAGGATCTTGCGGGACTTCAGCTCCTCGATCGGCACCCGCACCTCGCCGATCCGGGCGCGCAGCTCCGGGTCGTCGTAGTACGAGTCCGGGGTGTCCAGGAACTCGACGCCGGCGGCCCGCATCGCGTCGACGCTGGCGAGGATGTCGTTGGTCGCCACGGCGATGTGCTGGGCGCCCGGGCCCTGGTAGAACTCCAGGTACTCGTCGATCTGCGACTTCTTGCGGGCGATCGCCGGCTCGTTGAGCGGGAACTTCACCCGGCGGGTGCCGTTCGCGACGACCTTGCTCATCAGGGCTGAGTAGTCGGTGGCGATGTCGTCGCCGATGAACTCCGCCATGTTGGTGAAGCCCATGACCCGCTTGTAGAACTCCACCCACTCGTCCATCCGGCCCAGCTCGACGTTGCCGACGACGTGGTCGACCGCCTGGAAGAAGCGCTTGGGCTGGAGACCGGCGTCGATCATCGGCTGCCGGTCCACGATCGGGCCGCGGGCGACGAAGCCGGGCAGGAACGGGCCGGTGTAGCGGGACCGGTCGACCAGGGTGTGCCGGGTGTCGCCGTACGTGGCGACGGCCGCCAGCCGGACGGTGCCGTGCTCGTCGGTGACGTCGTGCGGCTCGACCAGGCCGGTCGCGCCCTGCGCGGTGGCGTGCGCGTACGCGGCGTCGACGTCGGGCACCTCCAGGGCGATGTCGGAGACGCCGTCGCTGTGCTTGGTGACGTGCTCGGCGCCCGGGGCGTCGGGGCGGACCGCGCCGGTCAGCACGAACCGGGCCGATCCGCTGGTCAGCACGTACTCGGCGTGGTCGCGGTAGCCCTGCTCCGGCCCCCGGTACGCCACGCAGGTCATGCCGAACGCGGTGGAGTAGTAGTGCGCGGCCTGCTTGGCGTTGCCGACGAGGAAGCGGACGTGGTCGAGGCCCCTGACGGGGAAAGGGTCGCGGCTGATGTCGTGGTCGACGGCGCCGACCAGCCGGTCGACGTCGACGTCCTCGGTCGACTGGGGTCGGTCGATCGCCTGGGTCATGGTGGCCTCCCTTGCGTACCGGCCGGCCCCGCGGGCCGCCGTGGTTGCTGATGTGGGGAGAATCGCCGCCTGGCGCGGGCTGGGCAACAGTTGCCGTATTCGCTGGTCAGGTTGCGCATTCGGTACGGTATTCACCCATGAACGCTGTACAACCTGTCCAGCTCGATGACCTTGATGCACGGCTGCTCACGTTGTTCGCCGAGGAGCCGCGGATCGGGGTGCTGGAGTGCTCGCGGCGGCTCGGGGTGGCCCGCGGCACCGTCCAGGCCCGGCTCGACAAGCTCGTCGAGCGGGGTGTGATCGCCGGCTTCGGGCCGGACGTCTCCCCGGCCGCGATCGGCTTCGGGGTGACCAGCTTCGTCACGCTGGAGATCAGCCAGCGGCACGGGCACGACCCCGTCACCCGGCACCTCGCGGCGATCCCGGAGGTGCTGGAGGCACACACCATCACCGGCTCCAGCGACCTGCTCTGCCGGATCGTCGCCCGCTCGAACACCGACCTCCAGCGGGTGATCGACCAGATCGTCTCGTACGAGGGCATCCGGCGGGCCTCGACGATCATCGCCCTCGCCGAGCAGATCCCGTACCGCGTGCTGCCGCTGGTCCGCTCCGCCGCCGGCGGCTGAGCAAGGGCCCCTCAGCAAGGCTTCCGGTAGAGCAGGAACCCCCTACTAACACGACGGCGCGCGGAGAAAGCGCCGCGACACGGCCACCGGGGCGCCCGGGACGCTGGTAATCGTCGTTACCGTGTCCGGTGTGAACCGGAGGATCGGCGTGCGTGGCTGGCTGCTGCTCGGCCTCGTCACGGTGATCGTCCTCGCCGCCACCGGAGTCTGGAACCCGTGGCCGGGCGTCTGGGACCGGGTCAACCGGAGCACGCCCATCTCGGAGCCGGACGTGGTCTGGCAGCAGCGCATCGGCGGCACCCCGAGAAGCGTCACCATCGCCGGCGACGCGGTCATCGTCGAGCAGCGCACCCGGGTCGAGGCGCGCAGCCTCGCCACCGGCGCACAACTCTGGGACCGCAAGGCCGACTGGTCCGCGGTGGCCGGCGGCGACCGCGACCCGGTCGTCGCCGTGGGCAAGCTCCTGAGCAAGGGGTACGAGCTGCTCGACCCCACCACCGGGGCGGTGCGCCGCCGCGACGGCGACGCGGTGGGCGTCTGGACGTACCGGAACCTGCTGCTCGACGCCCGGTGCGTCGCGGCGACCGACTGCACGCTGCGCGCCTGGGACCCGCGCGGCACGTCGCCGCTGTGGACGGCGTTCCTGCCCGGCGTCAGCACCGGCCTCTTCGCCGACAATCCCGGCCTGCTCGGCACCCGCCGGCTCACCGCCAGCCGGATCGACGGCGGCGTGGCCGGCCCCGAGCCGGTACCCCCGCTGCTCGGCTTCCCCGTGGACGGCCGGGTGCACGTCGTGGACACGGCGACCGGCCGGGTGCTCCAGGACGTCGAACCAGGCCGGGACGAGCGGCTGGCGGTCGTCGGCGGCCGGATGCTGCGCATCACCGCGGTGTCCCAGGACGGCGCGTGCCGGTTCACCCTCACCGCGCACGACCCCGCCAACGGGAAGCAGGTGTGGCGGCGCGCCGGGATCAACCTGCGCACCGCCGACAGCGCCGGCTGCGCCCAGCGCGAGGATCCGCAGGGCGCGCGGAACGTGCTCATCGGTGTCGCCCCGGACGGCCGGGAGGCTGTCCTCGACGGATACGACGGCCGGCTGCTCCAGGTCAACGCCGAGGGCGAGCGGCTGATGGCGGTCGACGACCGGTACGCGTTGGTCCGGTCCGCCGACCGGCGCTCGGTCCTGGCCCGGGAGCTGGGCGCGGACCGGACCCGGTGGAGCCGGCCGGCCGGCGGGAAGAGCGGCGCCGCCCTCACCCCGTACGCGGCGGTGCTGGCCGACGAGAAGCCGAACCGGCTGGTGGCGCTGGACCCGCGTACCGGCAGGGAGCTGGTGGTGCTGCGGACCCCGGCGAACGCCCTGGCCGTGGGGCCGGCCGGCATGATCATCGGCGAGGGGCGGGAGATCGGGTACGTCCGTTTCGGCGCGGGCGCGGCCGGCCCGGCACAGCCGCCGGGCGGCGATCCCGGCGACCCCGGCGGCGCGGGCCCGGGCAGCACCGGCGGCGCCCCGGGCGCCGACGGCGGCAGCACCTGCGGGCCGAAGCAGGAGCTGTGCCCGGAGCGGGGCAAGGACGGCTGAGTCCCGGCCGGCGGGCGGGGCCCGGCCGCCCGGTTCCCGGCCGTGTCCGGGCTCACGGCCGCGTCGCCGGCCCGGCCGGGTGAGAGCGGCGTCCCAGGACGCACCCGGCGGGTGCCAACGATCGACCGGTCTGCCCTAGGCTTTCCGCTCATGAGCAGTGCCGCCGCGTTCTCCTACGCCCCCTTGCTGCCGACCGGGCCGGACCAGACCGAGTACCGGCTGATCACCGACGAGGGCGTCGACGTCGTCAACGGTCCCGGGGGCCGCCGGTTCCTGACCGTGGAGCCGGCCGCGCTGACCGCGTTGACCGCCGAGGCGATGCACGACATCGCCCACTTCCTCCGCCCGGCGCACCTCGCCCAGCTCCGGGCGATCATCGACGACCCGGCGGCCTCGCCGAACGACCGGTTCGTCGCCCTCGACCTGCTGCGCAACGCGAACATCGCGGCCGGCGGCGTGTTGCCGATGTGCCAGGACACCGGCACCGCCATCGTGATGGGCAAACGCGGGCGCCACGTCCTGACCGACGGCGGCGACGCCGAGGCGATCTCGCGCGGCGTCTGGCAGGCGTACACCCGGCTGAACCTGCGGTACTCGCAGCTCGCCCCGCTGACCATGTGGGAGGAGCGGAACACCGGCAGCAACCTTCCGGCGCAGGTGGAGATCTACGCCGAGGACCCGGACGGGCACCCGGACGCGTACAAGTTCCTCTTCATGGCCAAGGGCGGCGGCTCCGCCAACAAGTCGTACCTCTACCAGGAGACCAAGGCACTGCTGAACCCGACGCGGATGATGCAGTTCCTGGAGGAGAAGCTGCGGCTGATCGGCACGTCGGCCTGCCCGCCGTACCACCTGGCCATCGTCATCGGCGGCACGTCGGCCGAGTACGCGCTGAAGACCGCCAAGTACGCCTCCGCCAAGTACCTCGACGCGCTGCCCACCTCCGGCTCGATGACCGCCCACGGCTTCCGCGACCTGGAGCTGGAGGCCGAGGTGCTGGAGCTGACCCGCAACTTCGGCATCGGGGCGCAGTTCGGCGGCCGGTACTTCTGCCACGACGTACGGGTGGTCCGGCTGCCCCGGCACGGCGCCTCCTGCCCGGTGGCCATCGCGGTCTCCTGCTCCGCCGACCGGCAGGCGGTCGCGAAGATCACCCCGTCGGGCGTGTGGCTGGAGCGCCTCGAAACCGACCCGGCGCGGTACCTGCCCGACGTCACCGACGCGCACCTGGACGCGTCCGAGGTCGTCCGGGTCGACCTGAACCGGCCGATGGACGAGATCCGCGCCGAGCTGTCCAAGTACCCGGTGAAGACCCGGCTGTCCCTGACCGGCCCGCTGGTCGTGGCCCGGGACATCGCCCACGCCAAGATCGCCGAGCGGCTGGACGCGGGCGAGCCGATGCCGCAGTACCTGCGTGACCACGCCGTCTACTACGCCGGCCCGGCGAAGACCCCCGAGGGGTACGCCTCCGGCTCGTTCGGCCCCACCACCGCCGGGCGGATGGACGCCTACGTGGAGAAGTTCCAGGCGGCCGGGGGATCGATGGTGATGCTGGCCAAGGGCAACCGGTCGGCCCAGGTGACCCGCGCCTGCCAGCAGCACGGCGGCTTCTACCTCGGCTCGATCGGCGGCCCCGCCGCCCGGCTCGCCCAGGACTGCATCAAGCACGTCGAGGTCCTGGAATACCCGGAGCTGGGCATGGAGGCGGTCTGGAAGATCGAGGTGGAGGACTTCCCGGCCTTCATCGTCGTCGACGACAAGGGCAACGACTTCTTCGCCGAGGTCACCAAGCCGGTGCTCACCGTCGGCCGCCGCTGACCCGCGGCGGCGGACCGGCCGGAGGTGAACCCTCCGGCCGGTCCGCCGCCCGGTTGTGCGTCCGGGTCGCCCGTCAGGCGGCCTGGGCGGCGAAGAACAGGCTGCTGAAGGTCTGCGACACGACCCGTCGCCGGTCCGCGAGTAGACGGTGACCCGGTGCAGCCCCGCGGTCGTCGGCGTGTAGGTCACCGACGCCGAGCCGTCGGCGCCCGCCGCGACCGTCTGCGCGGGACCCCGTGCCCGCCCCCTTTTTCGAGCGCCGCCGACGACCCGCGATCATCTGCGGACCGGCGGCGGGCGCGGCAGGATGGAACGCGTGACGACTCCAGAGGAGACCGGTTACCGGATCGAACGCGACTCGATGGGCGAGGTGGAGGTGCCCGCCGAGGCGCTGTGGCGGGCGCAGACCCAGCGCGCGGTGCAGAACTTCCCGATCTCGGGACGGGGCATCGAGCCGGCGCAGATCAAGGCCCTGGCCCAGATCAAGGGCGCGGCGGCCCTGGTCAACGGCGAGCTGGGCGTGATCGACGCGGACGTGGCCGCCGCGATCGCGGCCGCCTCCGCGCACGTCGCCGAGGGCGGGTACGACGACCAGTTCCCGATCGACGTCTTCCAGACCGGCTCGGGCACCTCGTCCAACATGAACGCCAACGAGGTCATCGCCACCCTGGCCAGCCGGGAGCTGGGCCGGGACGTGCACCCCAACGACGATGTCAACGCCTCGCAGTCCAGCAACGACGTCTTCCCGTCCTCGATCCACCTGGCCGCGACGCAGTTCGTCGTGGAGGACCTGATCCCCTCGCTGAAGCACCTGGCCGGGGCGCTGGAGGAGAAGTCCGCCGAGTTCGAGACCGTGGTCAAGGCGGGGCGCACCCACCTCATGGACGCCACGCCGGTCACCCTCGGCCAGGAGTTCGGCGGGTACGCCGCCCAGGTCCGCTACGGCGTCGAGCGGCTGGAGGCGACCCTGCCCCGGCTGGCCGAACTGCCGCTCGGCGGGACGGCGGTGGGCACCGGCATCAACACGCCGTTCGGCTTCGCCGCCGCCGTGATCGCGAAGCTGCGCGAGTCCACCGGGTTGCCGCTGACCGAGGCGCGCAACCACTTCGAGGCGCAGGGCGCCCGGGACGCCCTCGTGGAGGCCTCGGGTCAGCTCCGCACCGTCGCCGTCGGCCTGTACAAGATCGCCAACGACATCCGCTGGATGGGCTCGGGCCCCCGGGCGGGGCTGCGCGAGCTGCGCATCCCCGACCTCCAGCCGGGCTCGTCGATCATGCCCGGCAAGGTGAACCCGGTGGTCGCCGAGGCCGTCCGGCAGGTCTGCGCCCAGGTCGTCGGCAACGACGCGGCGGTCGGCTTCGCCGGCTCGCAGGGCGACTTCGAGCTGAACGTCATGCTCCCGGTGATGGCCCGCAACCTGCTGGAGTCGATCAAGCTGCTGGCCGCGTCGAGCCGCCTGCTCGCCGACCGCTGCGTGGCCGGCCTGGTCGCGAACGAGGACGTCTGCCTGGCGTACGCGGAGGGGTCGCCGTCGATCGTCACCCCGCTCAACCGCTACCTCGGGTACGACGAGGCCGCCTCCATCGCCAAGGAGGCGCTGGCCAGGGAGGCGGCGATCCGGGACGTGGTGATCGAGCGGGGCCACGTGGCGAACGGCAAGCTCAGCGCCGACCAGCTGGAGGAGGCGCTGGACCTGCTCCGGATGACCCACCCCTGACCGAGTTGGAGGCAGCGCGCTGGCCCTCGGCGCGTCGGCTCCTGGCCCTCGGCGCGCTGGCCCGGCGCGTCGGCTCCTGGCCCGACGTGCGGTTCGGCAGCGACGTCGCGTCGGAGGTGGCGATGCAGCGTGACGGAGTCCCTGGTCACGTGGCTGAACCCGGCCCTCTGGAGCTGCCCCGTTCACGCTATCGGCCGGCGGCCGCGATCGGCTGTCTCATCCCCGTCGTCGGCTGGCCCGCCGACCGGTGCCGGTGCCGCTTATCCGCTCGACCGCCGGGCCGGGTGCCGGCATCATCCACGCCATGGCTGGCATCGGGGAGAGCGGCGGGTTCGGGGCCGGGGCGAGCGTCCTGCTGGAGACCGACCGGCTGCGGCTGCGGCGGTTCGACCCAGCCGACGCCGACGCCCTGGTCGAGCTGGACTCGGACCCTGAGGTGATGCGGTTCCTGACCGGCGGCCGGCCGACCCCTGCCGAGGTGGTCCGGGCCGAGGTGCTGCCCCGGCTGCTACGCGGGTACGACCGCCACCCCGGGCTGGGCCGCTGGGCGGCCGTGGACCGCGCGGGTGGAGAGTTCCTCGGCTGGTTCGCCCTCGACGCGCCGACGGACGGCGACGGGACGCAGGCCGAGCTGGGCTACCGGCTGCGCCGGGCGGCGTGGGGGAGGGGCCTGGCCACGGAGGGGTCGCTGGCGCTGGTCCGGTACGCGTTCACCACCCTCGGCCTGCGGCGGGTCTGGGCGGAGACGATGGCGGTCAACGCCGCGTCCCGCCGGGTGATGGAGAAGGCCGGCCTGCGGTACGTGCGCACGTTCCACCTCGACTGGGACGATCCGATCGCGGGCACGGAGCACGGCGAGGTCGAGTACGAGCTGCTGCGCGCGGAGTGGACGGCCGGCGACCGGGGCCGGTAGGGCCGGTCCTGTCGCCGGTGCCCGGTCAGGAGCCCGCGGCGGCCTTGCGGGCGCGGTAGGCGGTGACGGCGGCGCGGTTGCCGCAGCCGGCGTCGCAGAACCGCCGGGACCGGTTCTTCGACAGGTCCACCAGCACGTTGTCACAGTCCGGATAGGCGCAGCGGCGCAGCCGACTCAGCTCACCGCTGCGAACGAGGTCGGCCATGGCCATCGCGGCCTCGACTGCCATCCGGGTGGCCAGCGGCGCGTCCCTCGGCACGGCGTGCAGGTGGTACGGCTCGTCGTCGTGCCGGATCAGTTGCGGCAGCGCCCCGGCCTCGCGGAGCAGACCGTTGACGATCGCCACGATCTCGTCGGTGTCGGCGTACCAGATCCGGCGCAGCCGGGGCCGCAGCTCCCGGACGGACCGCAGCTCCGCCTCGGTCTGCTCGTGCCGGCCGGTCCAGCCCTGCGCGGTGATGAACGCGCCCAGGGCGGCCACGTCCGGCAGCCCCTCCCCCTGGGCGCTTTCGGTGTTGACGAGGGCGGCGGACGCGATCAGCCCGCACTCGGTGTCATGAGCGAAGAGCAACTTGACTCCTGTCACTCGGCCGGCCTAGCGTCATCAGCATAAGACTACTTTGCTTGTGACGTACCCCGAGGAGAGTCGATGCGTCCACGACCCGCCGCCGGCGTCGGACTCGGCCTGGCGCTGTTGTCGGCCGTCACCTTCGCCACCTCGGGCACCTTCGCCCGGTCGCTGATCGAGGCAGGCTGGTCGGCGGAGGCGGCCGTCGTCGCCCGCGTCGGCGTCGCCGCCCTCGTGCTCGCGGTGCCGGCGGCGCTGGCCGTACGCGGCCGGCTGGGCGTGCTGCGCCGCAACCTGCTCCCCATCGGGGTCTTCGGGCTGCTCGGGGTCGCCGCGGCGCAGGCGTGCTTCTTCAACGCCGTGCGTTACCTCCCGGTCGGGGTGGCGCTGCTGCTGGAGTACCTGGGCATCGTGCTCGTGGTGGGCTGGATGTGGCTGGTCCACGGCCAGCGCCCGCGCGGGCTCACCGTCGCCGGCTCGGTGGCGGCGCTCGGTGGCCTCGTCGGGGTGCTGGACCTCACCGGCGCCGGCCGCCTCGACCCGATCGGCGTGCTCTGGGGGCTGGGCGCCGCCATCGGTCTGGCCGGATACTTCGTGATCGCCGGCCGGCTCGACGACGGACTGCCCTCGGTGACGATGGCCAGCGCCGGCATGGCCGTCGGCGCGGCCGTCCTGCTCCTACTCGACCTGGTCGGGGTGCTGCCGCTGCGGGCCGCCTTCGGCGACGTCACCTTCGCCGGGCAGCGCACCAGCTGGCTGGTCCCCGTCGCCGGCCTGGCACTGGTCGCCGCCGTGGTCGCGTACCTGGCGGGCATCGCCGGCACCCGGATCCTGGGTGCCCGGCTGTCGTCCTTCGTCGGGCTGACCGAGGTGATGTTCGCGGTGCTGATCGCCTGGCTGATGCTGGACGAGCTGCCGACCGCCGTGCAACTGCTCGGCGGGGCGCTCATCGTCGTGGGGGTCGCCGTGGTCCGGCTCGACGAGCTGCGCGCTGCGCGGGCCGCCGCCGACCGGCCAGCCGAGCGGCCCACCGAACCCGCACTCGCCACCGACCGCTGACCACCCCCGCGCCCCCTGTCCCTGGCGCCCGTCCCTGGTGCCCGCTCCCGCGGGGCGCGTGATGTCGGCGACGGGGCGGTAGCCGGGTGCGTGGGTCCGCGCGATGTCGGCGACATGGTGACGGTGTCGGGGTGGGGCCGGTGGGCGATGTGGCGGTGTCCGGGGTGCGTGGGGCCGGTGAGGCTGGGGCGGGTCCGCGCGATGTCGGCGATGTGGCGGTGTTCGGGGTGCGTGGGGCCGGTGAGGCTGGGGCGGGCCGCGCGATGTCGGCGATGTGGCGGTGTCAGGGTGCGTGGGTCTGCGCGATGTCGGCGACATAGTGGCGCTGAGGCCCTCTCCTGTGGGTCAGCGCCGCCAGCCACGGGCCACCAGCGCGGCGCGAACCTCCCGGACCAGGGCCGGGAAGTCCTGGTGGAGCCGGCGGCTGGTCGCGTGCAGTACCACCCAGCCCGCCCCGACGAGGTGGTTGAGCCGTTGCCGGTCGCGGTGCAGCTGGTCGGCGTCGGCGTGCCAGTGTCCGTCGTACTCGACGGCGACCTGGAAGCCGGGCCACGCCAGGTCGGGGTGCAGGACCAGCCCGGACGCCAGCGGCACCGGGTGCTGGGTGACCGGGCGGGGCAGGCCCGCGAGGACGAGCCGGACCCGCAGGTGCGACTCCGGTGGTGACTGGGCACCCCCGTCGGCGAGCCCGAACACCCACTGGGCGCGCCGGCCGCCCGGCCGGTCCGCGTTGTGGCCGGCAACCGCCGCCAGGGCCGCCCGGGTGGTGAGACCCCTGCCGAGCAGGCTGTCGACGATGGCCACCGCCTGCACCGGCTCCAGCCACACCGCCGTCTCCCACGCGGCCTGGGCCGGCTGGCTCCGCGGCAGCCTGCCAGCGTCATGGCTAGCCCTGCCCAGGCTGGCCGCGCCGGGGTCGGCGGCCGGGCCGGGCACGCGGAGGCCGGCCGGGCCGCAGTCGGTGGCGAGGCTGATCGCGCGAGTGCCCGGCGTGCCGGGGTAGAGCGACGCCTGACCCGGCTGGGCCGACAGGCCGCCCGCATCTGCGCCGTGGGTCGCCGTGCCTGCGCCGTGGGTCGCCGTGCCTGCGCCGTGGGTCGCCGTGCCTGCGCCGTGGGTCGCCGGGATCGGGAGGTCCGCGCCGAGCGTGTGCACGCGGATGCCGGGTTGGGAATCGACCCGCGCCGACCTCGGGATGAGCACGTGTACGTCGTCGGCGAAGGATGCCGCGTGCTCGATGCCGTGCAGCCAGGCCGCCGAGGGGCCGGCGAGCACCGCGTCGGGCGGCAGCCGCAGCATGGCGGCGCGACAGGCCAGCCCGTGGTCGCGGTGCAGGCGGACGTCGGCGTACACGTCATGGCGTACGCGCAGCCAGGACGCGCCGCGGAGCTGGTGTCGGGTGAGCAACCCGCGCCGGACGGCCTCCGAACCGCGGAAGACCTGCCACTCCAGTGCGCCGGGCCGGTGAGGTTGTGGGGGCATGTCCACAGCGTCACGGTCATCCGACCCATCGCGACACCCCTGTGGACAACCGCCGCACGCCACGCGCTGTCCCCCTGTGGACAACCGGCCCGATCGGGGCTCGATGTGGTAAGGGGCGACGCGATGTCGGCGACATGGTGGTATCCGGCAGCCGGTACAGCCCCATGTCGCCGACATGCCGGGCGGCCCCGCTGCCTGTGGCCGGGCGGCCCCGCTGCCTGCGGCCGGGCGGCCCCGCTGCCTGTGGCCGGGCGGCCCCGCTGCCTGCGGCCAGGGGCGGTCCTGCGCCTGCGGCCGGGCGGTCCTGCGCTTGTGACCGGGCGGTGGGTCAGGTTGCGAACGCCGCCGCTACGGCGGCGGCCGCCGCCAGCACCTGTTCGCCCACCACCTCCGGGTCCAGCGGCGCCAGCGCCACCACCCCGACGCTCGCCTCCAACCCCGGTACGCCGAGCACCGGCGCGGCCACCCCGTACGCCCCGGGCTGCAACTCGCCCGTGGTGCTCACCGGGCCAGCCGTGCCCGCCCGGCCGGCGAGGATGGCCCGTCCGGCCGCCCCCCGTTCCAGCGGGTGCCGCGTCCCCGTCCGGTACGCGACGTGGAACGACGTCCAGCTCGGCTCCACCACCGCCAGGGCGACCCCCTCGCCGCCCTCCACCACCGTCAGGTGCGCGGTCGCCCCGGCCTGCTCGGCCAGGCGGCGCAGGGCCGGCAGCGCCCCCTCGGCGAGCAGCGGCTGGGCCCGCCGGGCCAGGTGCAGCACTCCGGCGCCGAGGCGCAGCCGGCCGTCGGCGTCCCGCCGCACCATGCCGTGCCCGCTCAGCGCCCCGACCAACCGGTACACGGCGGCCCGGCCGATGCCCAGCCGGTGCGCCGCCTCGGTCACGGTCAGCCCGGCCGGCGCGTCGGCGACCAGGTGCAGCAGCCGCAGCCCCCGGTCCAGGGTCTGCGCCGTCTCGCCCCCGCGCGCCGTCTCGCCCCCGCGCGCCGTCTCGCCCCCGCGCGCCGTCTCGCCCCCGCGTGCCGTCTCGCCCCCGCGTGCCGTCTCGCCCCCGCGTGCCGTCTCGCCCCCGCGTGCTGGGTCGCCTCCGCGCGCCGTGTCGCCCCCGGGCGCTGTGTCGCCTCCGCGCGCCGTGTCGCCTCCGCGCGCCGTGTCGCCCCCGCGTGCTGTGTCGCCTCCGCGCGCCGTCTCGCCTCCGCGTGCTGTGTCGCCCCCGCGCGCCATGTCGCCTCCGCGCGCCGGCGCGTTCCCGGCGCCGTCCGTCCGCTCCACCGCCCGGGCCGTCCCGTCCGGCCGTCCCGCCTCGTCCACGAGGGGCAGCCTATGACCCGGCTCCGCCTCCGACCGTCCCGGTTCGCCGCGCGCCGCGGCGGGCGGCGTGCGGCCCAACTCGGAGCGACCCGGGGAAGCGCGGGCGGCTACCCTTGTACGGTGACGCTACGCCTGTATGACACCGCCACCCGATCGGTGCGGGACTTCGTCCCGCGGGAAGCCGGCAAGGTGGGGGTCTACCTGTGTGGCCTCACCCTCCAGGCGCCCCCGCACATCGGTCACCTTCGCTCCGGCGCCAACTACGACGTGCTGCGCCGCTGGTTGCTGGCCTCGGGCTTCGAGGTCACCTTCATCCGCAACCTCACCGACATCGACGACAAGATCCTGATCCGGGCGCTGGACCAGGGCCGCCCGTTCTGGTCGATCGCGTACGCCAACGAGCAGGCGCTGGACGCCGCGTACCGGGCGCTGAACGTGCTCCCGCCGACGTACGAGCCGCGGGCCACCGGGCACGTCCCGGAGATGCACGAGCTGATCGCGAAGCTGATCGACAGCGGGCACGCCTACCCGGCCACCGACGGCTCCGGCGACGTCTACTTCGACGTGGCCTCCTGGCCCGCGTACGGGTCGCTGTCGGGTCAGTCGCCGGACGCCATGCAGCCGGCCGACGACGCCCCGGAGCGGGGCAAGCGCGACCCGCGCGACTTCGCCCTCTGGAAGGGCGCCAAGCCCGACGAGCCGGCCGACGCGTACTGGCCCTCGCCGTGGGGGCGCGGACGCCCCGGCTGGCACATCGAGTGCTCGGCGATGTGCTGGCGCTACCTGGGCGCGGAGTTCGACATCCACGGCGGCGGGCTCGACCTGACCTTTCCGCACCACGAGAACGAGATCGCCCAGTCGCAGGCCGCCGGCCTGCCGTTCGCCCGCTACTGGGTGCACCACGGGCTGGTCAGCATCGCCGGCACCAAGATGGGCAAGTCGCTCGGCAACGCCCTCGACCTGGCGTACGTCGACTCGCTCGGGGTGCGCCCGGTGGAGCTGCGCTACTACTACGCCGCCGCGCACTACCGCTCCCGGATCGACTACTCCGAGGACGCGCTGCGCGAGGCCGGGGTGGCGTACCGGCGGATCGAGGGGTTCGTGCAGCGGGCCGCCGAGCGGGTCGGCACCGGGCAGCTCGGCACGCTGCCGCCCGGCTTCGTCGCCGCGATGGACGACGACCTCAACACCTCGGCGGCGCTCGCCGTGCTGCACGAGACGATCCGGGACGGCAACACCGCGCTGACCACCGGCGATGATGTGACGGTCCGCACCGCGCTCGCCGACGCCCGGGCGATGCTGGATATCCTCGGGCTCGACCCCCTCGACCCCCTCGACGCCGTCTGGACCGGCGGCCGGGCCGGCGACCTGCGCGACGCGGTGGACTCGCTGGTCGCGCTCGCCCTGGAGCAGCGCGCGCAGGCCCGGGCCCGCAAGGACTGGGCCGCCGCGGACGCCGTCCGCGACCAGCTCAAGCAGGCGGGTGTGGTGGTCGAGGACACCCCCCAGGGCCCCCGTTGGACTATTGGAGAGCAGGACTGATGGCCGGCAACTCGCAGCGCCGTGGCCGGCGACTGACGCCGAAGGCGGGCGCCCCCAAGGGCTCCGGTGGCAAGAACCGAGACGCCCTCGCGGGCCGCGGCAAGACGCTGCCGGCGGACGAGCGGCCCTGGCACAAGGCGTACTCGGGCACCGAGAAGCTGCCCCAGCGCACCGCCTGGAAGCAGGAGAAGGAGCGCCGGGCGGCGGCCGAGGAGGGGCGCGCCCCGAAGGTCGGCCAGCCGGGCAGCAAGGACACCACCTGGGGCAGGGGCGGCGGGCGCGGCGCTCCCGCCGCCGGTCGGGGCGGGGGCGCCGGCCGGGGCGGCAAGCCGACGGGCCGCACCGGCCCGCGGGTCGCACCGGGCCGCAAGTCCAACCCGGCCAAGGACAGCCCGGAGCTGCTCGTCGGGCGCAATCCGGTGCTGGAGGCGCTGCGCGCCCAGGTGCCGGCCACCGCGCTCTACACGGCCCAGGGCATCGACATCGATGACCGGGTCAAGGAGGCCATCCGCACCGCGGCCGACCGGGGCATCGCGATCCTGGAGGTCAGCCGGGCCGAGCTGGACCGGATGACCGGCGGGGTGCTGCACCAGGGCGTCGGCCTCCAGGTGCCGCCGTTCGGGTACGAGCCGTTCGAGGACATGGTGGCGGCCGCGCTGGAGCAGGCGTGCCCGCTGCTGGTCGCGCTGGACGGGGTGACCGACCCGCGCAACCTCGGCGCCGTGATCCGGTCCGCCGCCGCGTTCGGCGCGCAGGGTGTCTTCGTACCCGAGCGGCGGGCGGCCGGGATCACCGCGACCGCCTGGCGGACCAGCGCCGGCGCGGCGGCGCGGGTGCCCGTCGCCCAGGTCACCAACCTGACCCGGTCGCTGAAGGCATGCCGGGAGGCCGGCTTCATGATCGTCGGGCTGGACGCCGACGGCGGCACCGACCTGTACGACCTGGAGGCGGCGGTCGGCCCGCTGGTCGTCGTGGTGGGCTCCGAGGGGCGCGGGCTGTCCCGGCTGGTCGGGGAGACCTGCGACCTGACCGTGCGCATTCCGATGGTCTCCGACGTGGAGTCGCTCAACGCCAGTGTCGCCGCCGCCGTCACCCTCGCCGAGGTGGCCCGCCGGCGCGCCGCGGAGGCGTGACCCGGCCGCGTCATCCGCGTACGACGAAAGGGGCGGCCCGCCGGTCGGCGGGCCGCCCCTTTTCCGGCGTACGTCAGATCCGGTTGCCGGTGCCGGCGTGGAAGACGTGGGTACGGTCGGCGCGCGGTTTGACGAACACGGTGTCGCCCATGTTCGGCATGTTGCGCCGGTCGGTGCGGACCACGAACCGCTCGTTCTGGCCCTCCAGCGCGGCGTGGCCGTAGATGTTGGCGTCCGAGCCGAGGTCCTCGACCAGCTCGACCACGACCGGCATGCCGCCCTCGGTCGGGCTGACCAGGTCGCAGTCCTCCGGGCGGAAGCCGACGGTCACCTTGCCGTTGGCGCCCTCGGCGCGGGCCGCCTCGGCCTGCTCCCGGGTCAGCGGGATGACCAGCTCGGCGAACTCGGCGCCGTTGTCGGTCAGCGGCACGGTCTTGATGTTCATGGCGGGGGAGCCCATGAAGCCGGCGACGAAGACGTTGGCCGGGGTGTCGTAGAGGGCCCGCGGGGTGTCCACCTGCTGGAGGTTGCCGTCGAGCATGACCGCCACGCGGTGACCCATCGTCATGGCCTCGACCTGGTCGTGGGTGACGTAGACCGTGGTGATGCCCAGCTTGGCCTGCAGCGACGCGATCTGGGTACGGGTCTGCACGCGGAGCTTGGCGTCGAGGTTCGACAGCGGCTCGTCCATGAGGAAGACCTGCGGCTCGCGGACGATGGCCCGGCCCATGGCGACCCGCTGACGCTGACCGCCGGAGAGGGCCTTCGGCTTGCGGTTGAGGAAGTCCTCCAGCTGGAGCAGGCCGGCCGCCTCCTTGACCCGCCGGTCGATCTCGTCCTTCGGGGTCTTGCGCAGCTTGAGGGCGAACGCCATGTTCTCGTACACCGACATGTGCGGGTAGAGGGCGTAGTTCTGGAAGACCATCGCGATGTCGCGGGCCTTCGGCGGCAGGTGGGTGACGTCCCGGTCGTCGATGTAGATCGCGCCGTCGTCGACGTCCTCCAGGCCGGCGAGCATGCGCAGGCTGGTGGACTTGCCGCAACCGGAGGGACCGACCAGGACGAGGAACTCCCCGTCGCCGATCTCGAGGTCGAGCTGGTTCACTGCGGGACGCTCGGTGCCCGGGTAGATCCGGGACGCCTTCGCGTAGGTGACCGTGGCCATGCTGGAACGCTTCCTTTCACCGGCAGGAACGTGCCGGACGATCCGAGTGAAGGAGCGACCGGCGTCGTGCGACGCCGGCCTTCCGGGCGACGACCAGGCCAACCTGACGGCGACCTGGTGTCATCCGTGCCACTGCACGGTAAACGGCTTTCCGTGACCTGCCAAGACGGGGAGCATGGGGTGGGACGGACGGCATGCGCATTCCGGTCACTCGGGCACAGGCAGGCATCAATCTCCGCGGAGACCGGTCCGCCTGCCGACGAATGGCCGGCAACGGGTCGGCAAAACGGCGTTTTCCGTGCTCGGAGGGCCTGCCGAGGCGGATCTTCCGGCCTGCGTCGCTTATGCTGGCCACGAACGACGCGCCCCTGTAGCTCAGCTGGCCAGAGCACTCGCCTTGTAAGCGAGATGTCGCCGGTTCGATCCCGGCCGGGGGCTCCAACTCCATCGGGCTCTCCGGGACGGGTGGGTGCCGACCGGGAGCCGGCGGTTGACAGCGACGCTGACAGCCACCGGCTCACGGCAGCCGCCCGGCCCGCTGCCGTTCCCGACGTTCGGGGAGTTCGGTGATCCTTGTCGCTGCTCACCCGGGATGCGTGGAACCTCCAGGGGCTGGGGGGCGGTGCGGAGGCGGGTCTCGCGCCTTCGACAGCAGTCCGATCCACGTCGTCCAGCACCTGTGACGGCTCGTATCCTGTCCAGGTACGAAGGGGTGGGCGTGAGTCGGGCGGTGGAGGAGTCCAACCGGGCGATGCTGCGTGCCCGCGACGCCATGGACCGGGCGTACGCCCAACCTCTGGACATCCCCGCGCTGGCCCGGATAGCGCACGTCTCCGAGGCGCACTTCATCCGTACCTTCCGCGCCACGTTCGGCGAGACCCCGCACCGTTACCTCCAGCGGCGCCGGGTCGAGCGGGCGATGTACCTGCTGACGCGGACCGACCGGGACGTCACCGACGTCTGCTTCGCCGTGGGCTTCGGCAGCCTCGGCACCTTCAGCCGAACGTTCCGGCAGATCGTCGGTGAGTCTCCGACGGAGTACCGCCGGCGCAAGGTCCCGGCGAACGTGCCGTCGTGCTTCGTGAAGGCGTGGATGAGACCGAGCAGTTTTGGATAAGCGGCAGGTCAGGCCGGTGCCATAGCGTTCCGGGCATGACGATGAACGCGATCAGCCGCTCCCAGATCTACGTGCTCGACCAGGACGAGGCCCTCGACTTCTACGTGGGCAAGCTCGGCATGGAGGTCAACACCGACGTCGACCTCGGCTTCATGCGTTGGCTCACGGTCAACCTGCCCGGCGACCCGGAGCGCGAGGTCCTGCTGGAGAAGCCCGGGCCGCCGGCCCTCGACCCGGCCACCGCCGAGCAGGTCCGGGAGCTGCTCACCAAGGGCGCGCTGGGCGGCCACCTCTTCATGACCACGGGCGACGCCCACAAGACGTACGAGGAGTTGGTGGCGAAGGGCGTGGAGTGCTACGACGAGCCGACCGAGCGGCCGTACGGCATCGACTTCGGCATCCGGGACCCGTTCGGCAACAAGATCCGTATCGGCCAGATGTTCCCGCGGGCCTGAGGGGCCCGCCGCCGCGGGCCTGAGGGGCCCGCCGCCGCGGGCCTGAGGGGCCCGCGGCGGCACGGCAACGAGGGATCGGGGAGGCGCGGGCTACCATCGCGCCTCCCCGATCCGTGCGAGGTGACGATGACGCCCGACCTGCCGACGACCTACTTCGCCTTCCCGGGGCCGCTGCGCGACCAACTGGTCGCGGCCGTGCTCTCCGGGGCCAAGACCTCCACCACCGGCCTGCTGGCCGACTACGAGCGGGACGGCGAGCCGCTGTCGGCGGTCGGCGACCGCTCGGTGGTGGTCGACTCCGCCGACCGCCCGGTCGCGGTGATCGAGGTGACGGACGTGCGCGTGGTCCGGCTCAGCGACGTCGATCTCGACCACGCGCGCGACGAGGGCGAGGGGTACGACTCGGTCGCCGCCTGGCGGGCCGGCCACGAGGAGTACTGGCACGGCCCCGACTACCGCGGCTACCTCGGCGACCCGGAGTTCACGGTGGACGACGACATGCTGGCGGTCGCCGTGCGGTTCCGGCTAGTGCGGCGGCTCTGACAGGTCGCGAGGCGGGCCCCCGGGCTCCGGTCGATCGGCGGCTCCGGCCGACCGCCGGTCAGCCGGCCGTCGTCGTCGGCCGGGCCGGTCGGTGTGCCTCCGCGACGGCGGATCTTTGCTGAGCGGCTTCGATCACTGGGCGGCTTCGAGGATGAGGGCGGCCAGCGCCGACGCGGCCTCGGGCGGGGTGCCCGCCGGCGCGCAGTCGAGCCAGTTCACCGTGGTCGCGCCGATGGTGAGGCGATAGGCGAAGGCGTCGGCGCAGTGGCCGTCCGGTTCGGGGCTGGCGGCGCTCCGTAGCGTGGGGTCGGCGGCGAGCCTCCGCAGCCGGTCGAGGTCGGCCGCGCCCAGTCGGCCGCTGCTCCGGGCGCCGGTGTGGTCCACGGCCGTCCACCGGCCGTCCCGCTCCACGGTGACCGTGTGGTGCTGTCCGGCGATGCCGCCCGAACGGCGGAGGGTGACCCGGACGGCGGCGGCGGAGGGGGTGCCCGCCGGCGCGGTCGCGGTGGGCGTTCCGGCGTCGGGCGGGGCCGGTGCGCTGGTGGCGGCGGGCGACGCGGCGGCCGCCGAAGGCGGCGGTGCGGGTGGGTCGGGCTGCTTCGTCGAACACCCGCTCAGCGCCACGAACAGCACGGCGATCGGGGCCAGGCGCGCGGGGAAGGGTCTCATGCCGGTCGGACGTGTCCGGACTCCGTGTGGTTCCTCACCTGCGGTCCCTCCCCCGAACGGCCAGTGTTGGGATCGGGAATCGGCTGCCCCCTTCTCTTTTCCCTAATGCATAGCTATATCTACATGTGTGACTACCCTCGTCACGCATTCATTGCAGGAGGGCACGTGAAGAAATCCCTCGCAGCCGTCGGCGTAGCGCTGCTGACCGGCGGCCTGCTGACCGGCGCCACAACCGCGCAGGCAGCACCCACCGCCGCGGCCCCGGACTCCTCGCCCGCCACCCGCGCCGAGTCGATCCTCCGCAGCAACCCCGGCGCCGTCCAAGGCGCCAGCGGAGAGGCGTACCAGGCCGTCCGCACGAAGGTGGACGCCGACGGCGCGGCGCACACCAAGTACACCCGGACCTACCACGGGCTGCGTGTCTACGGTGGTGACTTCGTCATCCACACCGCGGCGAACGGCGCGTACGCCGGGTCCTCGGTGGGCCTCGCGGCCCCGCTGGCCCTCAGCGTGACCCCGAAGGTCTCCTCCGCGAAGGCCAAGGAGGCCGCCCGCCAGGAGTTTTCCGGTTCGCTCACCGAGGTGGGTGCTCCCGAGCTCTTCGTCGACGCCAGTTCCGGCAAGGGGCGGCTGGCCTGGGAGACCGTCGCCTCCGGCTGGCAGGCCGACAAGCAGACGCCGTCGCGCCTGCACGTCATCACCGACGCGGTCACCGGCAAGGTCATCGGCTCCTACGACGAGATCGAGTCGGTCGCCGGCACCGGCAACAGCATCTACTCCGGCACCGTCACCGTCGACACGACGCTCTCCGGCAGCACGTACCAGATGGTCGACCCGTCGCACGGCAACGGCACGACCTGCGACATGAACAACGGCACGTCGACCTGCACCACGTTCACCGACGCCGACAACGTCTGGGGCAACGGCACCAACTCCAACCGGCAGTCGGCCGGCGTCGACGCCCACTTCGGCGCCGCCAAGACGTTCGACTACTTCAAGCTCGTGCACGGCCGCAACGGCATCTTCGGCGACGGCCGGGGCGTACCGAGCCGGGTGCACTACGGCAACAACTACGTCAACGCCTTCTGGGACGGCTCCCGGATGACCTACGGTGACGGTGCGAGCAACGCCCGCCCGCTGGTCGCCCTCGACGTGGCCGGCCACGAGATGGCCCACGGCGTCACCGAGGCGCTCTCCGGCCTGGTCTACTCCGGCGAGGCCGGCGGCCTCAACGAGGCCACCAGCGACATCTTCGGCACCGCGGTCGAGTTCTACGCCAACACCACCGCCGACCCGGGCGACTACCAGATGGGTGAGAAGATCAACATCAACGGCGACGGCACCCCGCTGCGCTACATGTACAACCCCGGCCTGGACGGCGCGTCGCACACCTGCTGGTCGACCAACACCAAGAACGTCGACGTGCACTACTCCTCCGGCCCGGGCAACCACTTCTTCTTCAACCTCGCCGAGGGCACCGGCTCCACCGCGTACGGCACCTCGCCGCTCTGCGGCTCCGCCCCGGCGGTGACCGGCATCGGCCGGACCAAGGCGGAGAAGATCTGGTACCGCGCGCTCGACGTGTACTTCACCTCCAGCACGTCGTACGTCAACACCACCAACCCGGCCAACACCGCCCGGGCGTACACCCTGCGCGCGGCGACCGACCTGTACGGCACCTGCTCCACGGAGTACAAGACCGTCCAGGCGGCGTGGACCGCGGTGAACGTGGCCGGCAACGACGCGCCCTGCTCGACCGGCAACGACTTCTCCGTGACGCTGTCGCCGACCGACGGCTCGGTGAACCCGGGCAGCGCCGTCTCCACCACCGTGTCGACCGCGACCACCAGCGGCTCCGCCCAGACCGTGACGTTCTCCGCGTCCGGCCTGCCGAGCGGCGCGTCCGCGTCGTTCAACCCGGCCTCGGTCACCTCGGGCGGCTCGTCCACCCTGACCATCAGCACCTCGGCCAGCACCGCGCCCGGCACCTACACCGTCACGGTCACCGGCGCGGCCACCTCGGGCAACCGCACGGCGACGTACACGCTGACCGTCAACGGCACCGGCGGCTGCACCAGCCCGGGCCAGAAGCTCGGCAACCCCGGCTTCGAGTCCGGCAACACGGTCTGGACGGCCAGCTCCGGCGTCATCGGCCAGAACGGCAGCGGTGGTCAGCCGCCGCGCACCGGCACCTGGAACGCCTGGATGGACGGCTACGGCACCAGCCACACCGACACGCTCTCCCAGTCCGTGAGCCTGCCGGCCGGCTGCGCCTCGTACAACTTCAGCTTCTGGCTGCACATCGACTCGGCCGAGAGCACCACGACCACGGCGTACGACACGCTGCGGGTGCAGGTGCTCAACTCGTCCGGGACGGTGCTGGCGACCCTGGCCACGTACTCGAACCTGAACAAGGCCACCGGGTACAGCCAGAAGTCGTTCTCCCTGGCCGCGTACGCGGGCCAGACCGTCACCCTGAAGTTCACCGGCACGGAGGACGTCTCGCTGCAGACCTCCTTCGTCGTGGACGACACGGCGGTCAACGTCTCCTGACGTAGCCGGACCGCCGGCGGGCCCGGCGGCCACCCCACACGGGTGGTCGCCGGGCCCGCGCCGTTATGGTCGCCGCACCGGGTCGGCGCGCTCCCGAGCGCCGGGATCGGGCGAGGCGAGGGGGCGGTGACGGTGCCGGACGCGGAGCTGACCGTGGCGACGGCCGGGCCGGTGGACAGGATCGTGATCTCCAATCCGGGGCGGCGCAACGCCATGACCCCGGCGATGTGGCGGCGGCTGCCGGTGCTGCTGGACCGGCTGGAGGCGGACGAGCGGGTCCGCGTCCTGGTGCTTGCCGGCGCCGGCGGCACCTTCTGCGCCGGCGCGGACCTCGGGAACCTCGACGAGCTGCTGAACGCCGGGGACGCCAGCATCGCCGTCGCCGCCGAGGAGCGGCTCGCCGCGTTCGACCGGCCGACCGTGGCCGCGATCGAGGGCGCCTGCGTCGGGGGCGGCTGCCAGCTCGCGGTGGCCTGCGACCTGCGGATCGCCGCCGCCGACGCGCGGTTCGGCGTGCCGCCGGCGCGCCTGGGCGTGGTGTACCCCGCGCCGACCACCCGGCGGCTGACCCGCCTGGTCGGCCCGTCCGCCGCGAAGCACCTGCTCTTCACCGCCGAGCTGATCGACGCCGAGCGGGCGCTGCGGATCGGCCTGGTCGACGAGGTGCTGCCGCCCGACGGGCTCACCGCGCGAACGGACGCGCTGACGGCCACGATCGCGGAGCGCTCCCGGCTCACGATCGCCGCGGCCAAGGAGATCGTCGACGACCGGGCCGGCCCGGCCCGCGTCGCCTGGTGGCACCGGAAGGCGCGGGAGAGCGGGGAGGCCCGCGAAGGGGTGGCGGCGGCCAACGAGCGCCGGCCCCCCGTGTTCCGCTGGACCCCGCCCACCGCCGGCTGATGTCCACCGCCGGCTGACGCCCGGGCGCCGCTCGCGGTGGGTGGGGCCGTGGAGGTACGCCCCGGAGGGGCCGACGGGTGCCGCGCCGGGGCGTACCCCGATGCGGCCCCCCGATGCCCGCCGGCCCCGCTCGTCACCGCGCGGCGGACGACGCCCAGCTCGGTACGACCGGCTCGTGCCGCAGCGGCATGCCCGCCTCGGCCGGCGTCAGGTCGCCCTTGCGCTGGTTGCAGCCGTAGCAGGCGGCGTGCGGGCACGCGTCAGTCGGGCCACCCGCCCCGGAGACCAACGGATCGGCAACCGTCGACGGGTAGCCTCGACGACACGCTGGTGACGTGCGACAACGGCATGACCTGCTCCCGGCGTACTGGTTGACCTTGCGCGATCACGGTAGGTCGGCGGGCGCGCGGCGGGCAACGCATTTCGATCCGCCGCCGCGCGCCGGGTCAGCGCCGGGCGAGCAGGCCGCGGGGGCGGATCGAGCGGACCGGCTCGGCCGCCGCGCCCGCGGCCCGCAGGATGTGGTTCGCGGCGACGATCCCGGTGGCCGCCGCCCGCTCCATCAGCGCGCTCGGGAAGTCCGTCCGGATGCCGTCGCCAGCCAGGTACAGCCCGGCGGCGTCGGTGCGTACCGCCGGCCGCCCGGCGTGGCTGCCCGGGGCGAACGCCGGGGCCTGGGCGGCCACCCGGGCCCGCAGCTCCCGGACCCGCAGCCGGGCCGCCTCCGGCCAGAGCGCGGCCAGCTCGCGCCACATCCGCCGCGCCAGCTCCCCGGCCGGCACGCCCGGCTCGCAGGCGTACGCGTGCAGCTCGACCACGGAGCCGCCGACGCGCTCCGCCCAGCGGCGAGGCTCGCGCTCCAGCCGGTGGTAGAGGGTCACCGAGTCCAGCGTCGGCTGCCGGGACACCCCGCTGAACACCGCCCGGCCGGGGCCGACGTCCCCGTCGCACCAGTATCGCGCCACCGCGTACGGCGGGCCGGGCGCGCCGAACGACGGCATCCGCGCCGCCAGCCCCGGTGCCGCCCGGGCGAGGCCGGGGGAGTTCGCGACGAGCGCCGCGAGCGCGGGCGGGTCGACGGCGAGCACCAGGTGCCCGGCCGCGTACGCGGCGCCGTCGGCCGTGGTCACCCGCCAGCCGTCCGGGCCCGGGTCCACCCGGCCGGCGGCGGCCCCGGTGACCACCCGCCCGCCGCACCCCTCCACGTACCGGGCCAGCGGCCGCCAGATCGCGCTCGCGTAGTCCTCGTCCGGGCAGTCGAAGGCCAGCCCCTCCGGGTTGCCGAGCAGGTAGAAGTGGAACTGGGCGACCAGCTCGGCGGCCGACATCTCCGCCTCGTGGTTGAAGAACGAGTGCGCGAAGACCTCGAAGAGCATCGCGCGGGCCCGATCCGGCAGCCGCAAGGAGTCGAGCAGCTCCTCCGCGGTGCTGGTGTCCAGCTCCGCGTACGTGCGTACCGGGTCGTAGGCGAGCAGCGACAGCGCGGCGTCCCGGTCCATCGCGCGCAGGTCGGCCAGGCGCACGCTGGGGCTGCCCAGCAGCAGGGCGAGCAGGTTCGCCGGCGGGGCCGGCGGCAGCCGGCCGAACTCCTCGGCGGGCCACCGCGCCGACAGGACGGGGTAGCCGGGGACCGGCCGGAGGAAGCCCAGCGACGGGTCGACCCGGCGCAGGATCGAGCGCCAGTTGTAGTACTGCCGGAAGAACGCGTGGAAGCCGTGCTCGACCGCCTGCGGTGTGCCGTCGGCCAGCGTCTCCGGCCACGCGCCCAGCCGGCCGCCGAGCGTCGCAGCCGCCTCCAGCACCGTCACGCCCACCCCCCGCTCGGCGAGCACCACGGCCGCCGACATGCCGGCGATCCCGCCGCCGACGACCAGGGCCGCGACCGGTTCCGGCACGCGGGGGGCGCCACCGCCGCCCGGGTCCACCACATGCTGTCGTACGCCCAGGAGGCGCCCGACCAGCCGCGACACGTCCATCCGCTCAGGCCGCGCAGCGGCGGGGGCGGTCCGAGGGCGGCCAGACGTACTCCAGGTCGGGCGGGACGCCGCCGAACAGGGGCCCGTAGTGCTCGGGGTCCTTGCGTAGCAGCGAGGAGCGGTGGCTGCGGTGCAGGTCCTCCCGACCCAGCCAGGGCGGCAGCTCGCCGGCCTCGGCCAGCTCCGGCTGGGTGCGTACCGTGCCGACGCCGCAGGCGGCGGCGAGGTCGGTGGCCAGCGTCGCCGCGCAGGTGTCGGCCCGGCCGGGCTCGCACCAGACCGCGCAGACGTCCAGGCCGTACCGGACCAGCGCCTCCTCGTACCCGGCCCACATCTTGACCGCCGGGTGGTTGCGCCAGCCGTACGTCGGCCAGGTCAGCCCGCGCAGCACCTGGATCGTCTCCACCCGCTGCTTGCCGAGCCGCTTCTGGTCCAGCGTCCGGGCGCTCGCCAGGAAGTCCGGGTACGGCAGGAACGTCTGCATGCCACCGTTCTACCCGCCGGTGCACCCCGCGCGTTCATGATCACGGGGCTGCGCCGGATTCCGCCCGCTGACTACGATTCGGCCATGGGGGAGCCGCTGCGGGACCGGGCGCGCCGCGCGACGGGTTGGCGGCTACGGATGAACGGGGAGCACCGCCCCCACTACGTCGTCTGCGGCTCGGATCCCCTGGCGTACTGGGTGGTGCGGGCGCTGCTCGCCACCGAGCTGGAGTCCGGCCGCGTACGGATCACACTGGTGGTGCCGGAGCGCCGCCGCTCCGACGGGCCGGACGGCCGGGACGTCGACGGCATCCAGGTCGTCCGCGCCGACCGGCTCGACGAGGCGACGTTCCGGCGGGCCGGGCTGGCCGGCGCCGACGGGCTGGCCCTGCTGCACCAGGACGACGTGGGCAACATGCACGCCGCGCTGTGCGCCCAGGAGGTCGAGCCCCGGCTGCGCCTGGTGGTACGGATGTTCAACACCAGCCTGGCCAACGGGGTGCGGCAGCTCTTCCCCGACTCGGCGGTGCTCTCCGACGCGTCGATGGCCGCCCCCGCGTTCGTGGCCGCCGCGCTCGGCGAGGTGGCCCCGACCCACTTCCGGCACGGCGGGCGCACCCTGTACGTGGCCCGCCGCGCCGACGTACGCCCGCAGGACGTGGTGTGCGGGGTGGCCGACACCAGCGACCCGGCCCGCGCCCGGGTGCTGCCCGCCGACGAGGCGAGCGCCGACGTGGTGCTCGCCGAGGCGACCGGCCAGCCGCCCGGCACCGAGCTGGCGGCCCGCCGGCTCGCCCGGGCCCGGCGCCGCCGCCGGCCGGTCGCCGTGCTGCTGCGGGCGGTCCGCAGCTTTGCGACCCGCAAGATCGGGATCGCCGTGCTCGTGCTGCTCGGGGTCATCGCCGTGCTGGGCTGGCTCAACGCCCGGGCCGCGCGGGTCGGCTGGGCCGACGCGCTCTACCTCACCCTGGTCACCACGCTCACCGGCGAGGACCCGAACGTCGACAAGCCGGTCGCCGCGCAGGTCATGCAGGTGGTGCTCAACCTGGCCGGGCTGGCCCTGATCCCGCTGATCACCGCCGCGGTGGTCGACGGCATCGTCAACGCCCGGCTGGCCCTGCACACCGGCCGGCTCCAGCCGCACCGGTCCGGGCACATCGTGGTGGTCGGCCTCGGCAACATCGGCACCCGGGTGATGGCCCAGCTGCACGACTTCGGCGTCGAGGTGGTGGCCATCGACAAGAACCCGGAGGCCCGCGGCGCCTCGCTGGCGCACCGGCTCGGCGTGCCGCTGGTGGTCGGCGACGCGGCGCTGGAGCAGACCCTGCGGTCCGCCTCCGTGGAGACCTGCCAGGCCCTGGTCGTGGTCTCCACCGACGACGGGGTCAACCTCCGCGCGGCGCTGAACGCCCGGGGGTTCGACCCGGACCTGCGGGTGGTGCTGCGCCTGTTCGACGGCGACTTCGCCGAGCGCGTCCAGAAGGCGTTCGGCATCGGCATCTCGCGCAGCGTGTCGTACCTGGCCGCGCCCTCGTTCGCCGCCGCGCTGCTGGACCGGGCCGTGATCGCCACGATCCCGGTGGGCCGGCACGCGCTGCTGGTCACGGAGGTGCCGGTGGCCGCCGGGTCGCCGCTGGACGGCCGCCCGCTCGCCAGCGTGGCCCACCCCGGCGAGGTACGCCTGCTCGCGCACGCCCGCCCCGGGCAGAAGGCGGACTGGTCCGCCGACCCGCGCCTGGTGATCACCGCGGGGGACCGGCTGACCGTGCTGGCCCGCCGGGCCGGGCTGACCGCGCTGCTGCGCCAGACCACCCCGCCCCCGGCGCCCCATCAGCCCGAGGCCCCGGGCGCGCCCCTGCCCCGGGCGGGCGAGTAGTCGGCGGGCGGCCGGACGGCGCCGGCGGCCCCGGGGCGGCGGCACCACCCGGTCAGCGGCCGAGGCGGTGACGCAGCGCGTACCAGGCGGCGCCGAGGGCGAGCACGCCGAGGCCGGCGAGGACGCTGGCCGCCGGCAGGCTGACCGCGAGCGTCACGCAGCCGACCAGCCCCAGCGCGGCGAGCAGCCGTACGGGCAGCTTCCGGTCCGGGTCCCGGCCCAGGGTGAGCGCCGCCGCGTTGGTGATCGCGTAGTAGACCAGCACCGTGCAGCTGGAGAAGCCGATCGCCCCGCGTACGTCGCCGGCGGCGACCACCAGCGTCACCACCGCGGCCACCGCCAGCTCCGCCCGGCGCGGCACCCGGTGGACGGCGTCGACGGCGGCCAGCGCGTGCGGCACGTCCCGGCGGCGGGCCATCGCCAGCAGCGTCCGGCCGACCCCGGCGAGCAGGGAGAGCAGCACCCCGGTCACCGCGACGGTCGCCCCGGCGCGGACCACCCAGGCCAGGCCGGGCAGCCCGGCGGCGGTCACCACGTCGGCCAGCGGCGCGGCCGACCCGGCCAGCCGGTCGGCCCCGAGCACGCCGAGCGCGACCACCGCCAGCACCAGGTAGATCGCGAGCACGATGCCGAGGGCCAGCGGCACCGCGCGGGGGATGGTGCGCCCCGGTTCGCGCACCTCCTCGCCGAGGGTGGCGATCCGGGCGTACCCGGCGAACGCGAAGAACAGCAGCCCGGCGGCGGCGAGCACGCCGTGCGCCCCGCCACCGGGGCCGCCGAGCCGGGCCGGGGCGAACCCGCCGCCGACGATCCCGGTGGCCGCGACCAGGGCGAGCACGGCCAGCACCACGCCGACCAGGACCTTGGTGGCCGTCGCGGTCTTGCCGATGCCGCGCAGGTTCACCGCGGTTACGGCGACCACCGCGACCACCGCGACGAGCCGGGCCCGCCCCGGCCAGAGGTACGCCCCGATCGTCAGCGCCATCGCCGCGCAGCTCGCGGTCTTGCCGACCACGAACCCCCAGCCGGCGAGGAAGCCGGCGAACGGGCCGAGCCGTTCCCGGCCGTAGACGTACGTGCCGCCGGACTCGGGGTAGCGGGCCGCCAGCCGGGCCGAGCTGGTCGCGTTGCAGAAGGCGACGAACCCGGCGACGGCGAGCGCGACGAGCAGCCCGGACCCGCCGGCCGCGGCGGCCGCCGGCGCGAAGACCACGAAGACGCCCGCGCCGAGCATCGACCCCAGACCGACGACCACCGCATCGGGTACGCCCAACCGCCGCGCCAACCGTTCCACGACGCGGACCCTAGGGGGTCGAGGTGAACAACGCGAGACGGTCGGGGCTGTCGAACCGTGCCGGCAGCGGCAGGTCGTCCCAGGGCACCCGGCGCAGCACCCGGCTGATCAGGAGGCCGAGCAGCAGCCCGGCCACCGAGTCGGTGAGCCAGTGCCAGCCCAGGTACGTGGTGGTGCAGAGCACGACGACCGGCGGGACCAGCCGGACCACGGTGACCAGCCGGGGCGGCACGGTCCGGTCGAAGCTGCGCAGCAGCGGGGCCAGCAGCAGCGCGATCACCGTGTACCAGACGATTGCGTTGGCGACATGCCCCGACGGATACGACTGCGCGTACTTCAGCGGCAGTTCGTGCTGGAACAGCGGCAGGGTCTGCTCGGGGGTCAGGAAGGGGTCCTTGGTGCTGGCGCTGGGCGCCGGCCGGGCGGTCCACACCTTGAGCGGGCCGATGGTCAGGTAGTTCAGCACGAACGCGCACACCGGTGGCAGCACCGGCAGCACCGACCGCACCCGGACGGCCAGCAGCACGCCCGCGCCCAGCGCGATCAACGTCAGGGGGCTGCCCTGGCCCAGGTAGTTGAGGACCACCGCCGTCCACTCGGCCGGCGCCGGCCGGTGCGCATCCGCCCAGTCGGCCACCGCCCGGTCGACGCCGAGGAGCCGGTCGGCGGCGAGCGCGGCCGTGAGCCCGGCCAGGGCGGCGAGCAGCAGCGCGTCGAACCACCAGCCGGCCGGGCGCACCGGCCGCAGCCGTACGGTCCTGGTCTTCTGCACGCGCCCACGGTACCGGCCCGCCCGGGGACGGGCTGTGGGGCGAGCCACGATGGGAGGCGCTCAGCGGAACCAGCGGTCATGCTTGTCGCGTGCGGATCACCTCTGCCCTCGTGGACCCGGCGCTCCTCGACCTGCCCTGGTCGACCCCGCTGGAGGAGTGGCCTGCCGAGCACCTGGTGGCGTTGCCGCAGGGCATCTCCCGGCACATCGTCCGGTTCGTCCGCCTCGGCGGCTACGTGTACGCGGTGAAGGAGACCGGCGAGCGGGTCGCCGAGCGGGAGTACGACCTGCTCCGTGCGCTGGAGCGGATCGACTTCCCCGCGGTGGAGGCGGTGGCCATCGTCGCCGACCGGCAGACCGAGGACGGCGAGCCGCTCGACCCGGTGCTGATCACCCGGCACCTGCAGTTCTCCCTGCCGTACCGGGCGCTGTTCTCCCGTACGCTGCGCCCGGAGACCATGGGCCGGCTGCTGGACGCGCTGGCGGCGCTGCTCGTCCGGATGCACCTGACCGGCTTCTTCTGGGGCGACTGCTCGCTGTCCAACACGCTGTTCCGGCGGGACGCCGGCGCGTTCGCCGCGTACCTCGTCGACGCCGAGACCGGCGCGCTGCGCGCCTCCCTCTCCAACGGTCAGCGGGGCGAGGACCTGGAGATCGCCCGGGTCAACATCTTCGGCGAGGCGCTCGACCTCGAGGCCGCCGGTCTGCTGCACGAGTCGATCGACCCGGAGATGGTGTGCGAGGAGGTCGTGCAGCGGTACGAGCGGCTCTGGCACGAGGTCACGTACGAGCAGCAGGTCGAGCGGGACGCCCGGCACGACATCGAGCGCCGGATCCGCCGCCTCAACGAGTTGGGCTTCGACGTGGCCGAGGTGTCCATGTCGACCATCTCCGACGGCCGGTACCTGGTCCGGCCGAAGGTGGTCGACGCCGGCTACCACACCCGCCGGCTGCTCCGCCTCACCGGCCTCGACGCCGAGGAGAACCAGGCCCGCAAGCTCCTCAACGACCTGGACGCCTACCGGGCCGAGAGCGACCTCAGCGACGAGCAGCAGGCGGCGCACCGCTGGCTGACCGAGGTCTTCGAGCCGGTGGTCCGGGCGGTGCCGGCACACCTGCGCCGCAAGCTGGAGCCGCAGGAGCTGTTCACCCAGATCATCGAACACAAGTGGCTGCTGTCGGAGAAGGCCGGCCGGGACGTCGGCATGGCCCCGGCGGTGCAGTCGTACCTGTCCGACGTGCTGGTGCACCGCCCGGACGAGCAGGCCGTCCTCGGCGTCGAGGTGTAGCCCGCCGGCTGACCCCGGGTCGAGGCCCGGTCGTGGCGGCGGCGCCGGCGTCGGCCGGTTCGGCGGGTGGGGTCGGGTGCCCGTCGGGGCGCCTGTGGAGCTGCCCGCACGAACGGGGCACGCCGCGGCCGGTGCCGGGGCCCAGTGCCCGAGGCCGGGGGCGGGCTCGTGCCCCGAGCCCGAGCCCGAGCCCGAGCCCGAGCCCGAGCCGGGGCCGGGGGCCGGGGGCCGGGGGCCGGGGGCCGGGGGCCGGGGGCCGGGGGCCGGGGGCCGGGGGCCGGGGGCCGGGGGCCGGGGGTCGGGGGTCGGGAGGGTCGGGGCGGGCGCACGGGTGGGGCAGCTCCACAGGCGCCGGCTACCTCACCGTATCCCCCCTGTGGAGCTGATGACGCCGACGCATCGGCGCGGTCACTCCACCCAGGCGCCGCCGCGCATCACCCGGACCACGTTCAGGTCGTCGTCGAGCACGACCAGGTCGGCGCGGAGCCCGGCCTGGAGCGCGCCGACCCGGTCGCCGAGGCCGATCGCCCGGGCCGGGGTGGTGGCCACCATCCGGCAGGCGTCGGCCATGGGGATGCCGGCCCGCACGGCGTGCCGGAGGGCCGCGTCCATGGTGAGCGTGCTGCCGGCGATCGCGCCGTCGCGGGCGAGGCGGGCCACCCCGTCGGCCACGGTGACGGCCTGGCCGCCCAGCTCGTACTCGCCGTCGGGCATCCCGGCCGCGGCCATCGCGTCGGTGATCAGAGCTGCCCGCTCCGGCCCGGCCGTCGAGGTGGCGAAGGCGAGCATCCCGTCGTGCAGGTGCACCCCGTCCGCCACCAGTTCGCACACCACGTTCGGGGCGTCCAGCAGGGCGACCACCGGCCCGGGCTCGCGGTGGTGCACCGGGCGCATGCCGTTGAACAGGTGGGTGCCGACGCTCGCGCCGGCGGCCACGGCGGCGCGGGTCTGGTCGTACGTGGCGTCGGTGTGCCCGACCGCGGCGACCACGCGGTGGGCGGTGAGCAGCTTGATCGCCTCCAGCGCGCCGTCCCGCTCGGGGGCCAGGGTGACCATCCGGACGGCGCCCTCGCCCAGCTCGATCAGCGCGGCCAGTTCCTCGGTGGACGGGTCGCGCAGGAACTCCGGGTTCTGTGCCCCGCAGCGGGCGGCGGACAGGTACGGCCCCTCGAAGTGGACGCCGGCCAGCAGCCCCTCGGCGACCAGCGGCCGGAACGCCGCCGTGGCGTCGCGCATCAGCTCGAACGGCGAGCTGACCAGGCTGGCCAGCAGCGTGGTGGTGCCGTGCCGCAGGTGGAACGCCGCCGCCGCGCGGGCGGAGTCGGCGTCGCCCGTGGTGAAGGTGTGCCCGCCGCCGCCGTGGGTGTGCATGTCCACGAAACCGGGCACGATCCAGTGGCCGTCGCGCGCCGCCGGGTACTCCGCGACCGCGGTGATCCGGTCGTCCTGCAACTCCACGCAGCCCTGCCGGAGCACGCCGGTCGGGGTCACCACCTTGCCGCTCACCCGCAGGGTCATCAGCGTCTCCAGAGTGTCGAGGTCGGTCGGGGGCGGGGGATCGGTCCGGGCCGGTCGGTCAGGGGTGGGGCCGGGCGTCCAGGGCGAGCAGCGCGGCGCCGAGGCAGCCGGCCTCGTCGCCGAGGGCCGCCGCGACCAGGACCGGCTCCCGGTGGAACGTCATCCGCTCGCGCAGCGCCGCCCGCAGCGGGTCGAACAGGTGGGGGCCGGCCTGGGCCAGGCCGCCCCCGATGACGACGCGTTCCACGTCGAAGAGGGCCTGCGCGGTGGCCAGCCCGTCCGCCAGCGCCTCGACGGCCTCCCGCCACACGCGGACGGCGATGGGCTCCCCGGTGGCGGCCCGACGCGCCACGTCGGCGGCCGAGGCCGGCGAGTCGGCCAGCTCCGCGTACCGGCGGGCGATGGCGGCCGCCGAAGCCACCGCCTCCAGGCAGCCGGGCCGCCCGCAGCCGCAGCGCGGACCGCAGGGGCGTACCAGGATGTGGCCGAACTCCCCGGCGGCGCCGTGCGCGCCGACGGCGGCCACCCCGCCGACCACGTGCGCGGCGGCGATCCCGGTGCCGATCGCGACGAAGAGCAACTGCCCACTGCCCTGGCCCGCGCCGAGCCGCGCCTCGGCCAGGCCGCCGGCGCGCACGTCGTGGCCGAGCGCCGTCGGCAGCCCGAGCCGCGCCACCGCCAGGTCCCGCAGCGGTACGTTCCGGAAGCCCACGTTCGCCGACCACACGGCCACCCCGCGAACCTCGTCGACGACGCCCGGCACCGCGATCCCGAGCGCGACCGGGTCGAGCCCGTCGGCCCGAGCCTTGCCGGCCAGCCCCTCGGCGACCTCCAGGATGCTCCTGACCACGGCGTCCGGGCCGCGGTCGGCGTCGGTCGGGTGCCGCTCGGCGTGCACGATGCCGCCGTCGGGGCGGACCAGGGCGCACTTCATCCCCGTGCCGCCCACGTCCAGGGCGACGACGACGTCCCCTGGGCTCACGCCGCCGCCTTGTTCACGCGAGCACCACGGACCGGGCCAGGTGGCGTGGGGCGTCCGGGTCGAGGCCGCGGCTGGTGGCCAACTGGACGGCGAAGCGCTGGGCCAGGATCAGGTCGGCCATCGGGTCCAGGGGCGTACGCCCCGCCGCCCAGCTCGTCAGCACCGTGCGGCAGCCGTGGGTGCGGCTGTGCACGAAGGCGGCGCCGGTGGCGGCGACGTCCTCGGGCAGCCCGTCGGGGATCCCGCCGAACGCCCAGACCAGCCGGCCCGGGGCGGCCACGGAGATGGGGCCGTGCCGGTAGTCCATCGCCGGGTACGCCTCGGCCCAGAAGGTGGCGGCCTCGCGGCACTTCAGCGCGGCCTCCTGGGCCAGCCCGACGGTCCAGCCCCGGCCGAGGAAGGTGACCTGCTCGATCCGGGCCGGGTCGATCGGCAGCGGCGCCCGGACGGCGACCTCGGCGTCGGCGGAGAGCGCGACGAGGTTGTCGCCGAGGTGGGCGCGGAGCAGGGCCAGCGCGGTGGTGGCGAACCGGGTCTGCACGACCGCGCGCTCGTCGGCGAACGGCATGGTGACCGCGGCGGCCGCCAGCTCGACGGCGGGGGAGCCCGGGTCGCCGACGAGCACCGTCGTGGGGAGTTGGCCGCGCAGCGCGGCGAGCAGCTCCAGCACCTCGGTGGTGGTGCCCGAGCGGGTGATCGCGACCAGCCGGTCGTAGCGGCGGCCGGGCGGGAACTCGGACGCCTGGAAGGCGTCGGTCTCACCCTGCCCGGCGGCCTCGCGCAGCCCGGCGTACGCCGTCGCCATGAACCACGACGTGCCGCAACCGACGACGGCGACCCGCTCGCCGGGGCGCGGCAGGTGTTCGGCGACCGTGGGGGCCAGCAGCGCCGCCTCCCGCCAACAGTCGGGTTGACTCGCGATCTCCGCGTGGACGAACGTCATGAGAACTCCTCGCCAGGGGAGGTCCTGCGCGATACGGCGCGTTAGGGCCCTCTTTCGCGCGTCATTCTGCGCGAATTCAGGCGGCTCTGGCAACCGGCTCCCGGATCGCGCAGGGCGGGGTTTTGCGCCTTCGTCGTTTCGCGCACTACTGTGCACGCAATCAATCACCGTTCGTGCAGAGTCTGTGGAGGCCCCCGCGGTGGACCGGTACGCCCGATGGAACGCCCTGCTGGAGATGCTGACCGACAGCGGACGGGTGACCGTCGAGGAGGCCGCCGAGCGGCTGGACGTCTCGCAGGCCACCATCCGGCGCGACTTCGACCAGCTCGCCCAGCAGCAGATGATCACCCGTACCAGGGGCGGGGCGGTCGCCAACGGCGTGTCGTACGACCTGCCGCTGCGCTACAAGACGGCCAAGCACTCGGCCGAGAAGCAGCGGATCGGCGCCGCCGCCGCCGCGCTGGTCTCCCCGGGCACCGTGGTGGGCCTCAACGGCGGCACCACCAGCACGGAGGTCGCCCGGGCCCTGGCCGTCCGGCCCGACCTGAACACCAGCGCCGAGGGCGCCCAGCTCACCGTGGTCACCAACGCGCTGAACATCGCCAACGAGCTGCTGGTCCGGTCCCGGATGAAGGTGGTGGTGGCCGGCGGCGTGGTCCGGCCGAAGTCGTTCGAGCTGGTCGGCCCGCTGGGCGGGGCACTGCTGCGCGAGGTCACCCTGGACGTGGCCCTGCTCGGCGTGGACGCCATCGACCCGCAGCTCGGCGCCGCCGCGCACCACGAGGGCGAGGCGGCGATGAACAGCCTCATGGTGGCCCGGGCGAAGCGGGTGGTGGTCATCGCCGACTCGTCCAAGCTGGGCGGTCACGCGTTCGCCCGGATCTGCCCCGTCGACCGGGTGGAGACCCTGGTGACCGACTCGGGCGCCACGCCGGAGGTCGTCGCTGCGTTCCGGGCGGCGGGCGTCCACGTCGTCTGCGCCTGAGGGCGCGAGGAAGGCCCCTAGTCAACGCCTGCGGAAGCGACGGGAACCCGCGCACCCCTGGGTGACCCGGCCGGCGCGGCACGCCCTACGTGACACGCCTGCCGTGCATACCGCGTATGGTGTGCTTCGTCACCGACACTCATCGGGGGAGGTACAGCTTTGCCGGCTGTCCTGGAGATAGAAGGTCTACGCAAGACGTACAAGAGCCGCCGCCGGGGCGTACGGCACGCCCTCGACGGCTTCGACATGCTGGTGGAACAGGGGCAGGTGCACGGCTTCCTCGGGCCCAACGGCTCGGGCAAGACCACCACCCTGCGTACGCTGCTCGGCCTGATCCGGCCCAACGGCGGCCGGATGGCGATCCTCGGGCAGGAGGTGCCGGACGCCCTGCCCGCCGTGGTCGGCCGGGTGGGCGCGATCGTGGAGAGCCCGCAGTTCTTCCCGCACTTCTCGGCGCGGGACACCCTCTCGCTGCTCGCCGGGGCGGGCGAGGTGCCGCGGGCCCGGGTCGAGGAGGTGCTGGAACTGGTCGGCCTGCGGGACCGGGCCGCGGAGCGGGTCAAGACGTACTCGCTCGGGATGAAGCAGCGCCTCGCCGTCGCCTCGGCCCTGCTCAAGGAGCCGAAGCTGCTCATCCTCGACGAGCCGGCCAACGGCCTGGACCCGGGCGGCATCCGGGAGATGCGCACCCTGATGCGCGACCTGGCGGCCTCGGGGATGACCGTCGTGCTCTCCAGCCACATCCTCGGCGAGATCCAGCTGATCTGCGACTCGGTCACCATCATCTCGCTCGGCCGACGGGTCGCCTTCGGCCCGGTCGAGCAGGTGCTCGCCGCGCACTCCCGGGGCGCCGTACGGGTCCGTCTGGAGGCGGTCGCCGACCTGCCCGCCGCGGCCGACGCGCTGACCCGGGCCGGCGTCCAGGTGACCGCCCGGCCCGACCACCTGATGCTCGCCGGCGTCGACAAGCCGGCCGCCGTGAGCCGGCTCCTCGCCGAGAACGGCCTGTACGTCAGCGAACTGGCGCCGGTCACGGTCGACCTGGAGAGCGTCTTCCTGGAGCTGACCGCCACCGCCCCGGTGCCGGGACAGCACCGCCAGGTCGACCAGTCCACGAAGGTGGGCGACGGGGGCCAGCCCAACGTCGCCGGAGGAGGGTGGGGCGTGTGAGCCTCTATCGCACGGAGCTGCGCCGGCTGGGCAAGCGGCGCTTCGCCCGCTGGATGACGCTGGCCGGTCTGCTGGTGCTCGGGGCGGTGCTGGTCGGGATCTTCCTCACCAACCACAAGATCGGCCCGGCCGAGCGGGCCGAGGCGCAACGCCAGGCCGAGCAGCAGTACCAGGAGCAGGCGCGCTGGGCGGAGCAGGAGCGGACGGCCTGCGAGCAGGCCAAGGCGTCCGGGCAGGCGCAGGACGGGCGGTTCCCGCCGGACTGCGAGATGATCGGCCCGCCGCCCCCGGAGAGCGTCGACCCGCAGTGGTTCCTGCCGTCCACCTTCGACTTCCGCGCGAGCTTCGGCAGCACCCTCACCACGTTCACCGCGATCCTGGCCCTGGTCGGGTTCGTGGTCGGCGCCTCCTTCGTCGGCGCCGAGTGGAGCTCCGGCGGGATGATGAACCTGCTGCTCTGGCGGCCGCAACGGCTCAGGGTGCTGCTGACCAAGCTATCGGCGCTGCTGACCGGCGTGCTCGCCGTCACCCTGCCCGCCGCCGTCCTGTGGACGGCCGGGTTCTGGCTCGTCGGGACGCTGCGCGGCAGCACCGCGAAGACGACCTCCGGGGTGTGGCAGTCGTTCGCGCTGACCGGGCTGCGCGGGCTGACGCTGATCGTGGTCGCCGCGACGGTCGGGTTCGCGCTGGCCTCGCTCGGCCGGCACACCGCGATGGCCCTCGGCGGGGCGATCGGGGTCGTCGTGGTCGGTCAGTTCGGCCTCGGCATCGTGCTGGCGATGGCCGGGGCGCGCTTCGTCGAGGCGTGGCTGCTGCCGACGTACGTGCTGGCCTGGATGGACAAGAAGGTGACCCTGGAGAACTTTCGGTCCTGCACCGTCTCGTACACCGGTGAGTGCAAGCCGGAGACCCTGGAGCTGACCTGGCAGCACTCCTCGGTCCTGTTCGCGGTGGGCCTCGTGCTGGCCCTCGGCGCGGCACTGGTGGCCATGCGCCGGCGCGACATCGCCTGACGCCGTCCGGCCCCGCTCCCGCCCGCCCGGTTCGCCGTCGGGGCGGGGGCGGGGCCGTCCCGCGTCCGTCCGTCGCCGGGCGGCCGCCGGTGGCGGACCGCTGTGGGGCGCCGACTCTGGCCCGCCGTCGGGCGCCGGTACTGGCCCGCCGTCGGGCGCCGGTGGCGGACCGCCGTCGCGTGCGACGGACCGCGCGTCCGATGCGGTCCTGGTCGGCCCTGGTTAGGCTGGGGTTCCCCCCCGGTCGGCGCGTCCCCGCCGGCCCTTCGCACGCCCGCGTGAGGAGCGCCATGCCGCCTGCCGACGCCTCCCCGGCCGCCACCGACCGGCCCGAGCCGTCCGGCCCCGGCGGACCCGAGGGCGCCGGGGGCGTCCGCGAGGGCGGCGGCCCCACCGTCCCCCCGCCCCGCTCCGCCCCCGAGGCGTCGACCCGGCCATCCACTCCCGGCCGGGAGGCCCCGAGCGGGGACGGGCCGGTCGCGGAGCGCGCGCCGACCGGCGGCACGGACGACCTGACCGAGCGGGAGCGGAAGATCCTCGCCTTCGAACGGCGGTGGTGGCGGCACGCCGGCGCCAAGGAGCAGGCGATCCGGGACACCTTCGAGCTCTCCGCGACGCGCTACTACCAACTCCTCAACGCGCTGCTGGACAATCCGGCCGCGCTGGCCGCCGAGCCGGTGCTGGTCGCCCGGCTGCGCCGGCTGCGGGCCTCGCGGGCGCGCAACCGGCGACGCTGAGCCGCAGCCCCGCCCGCGGCGGTTCCCCGTCCCGCCGGTGCACCCCCGCCGCTGCCGTCCGGGCATGTCCCCGGCACGGCGGGGTAGCCGGCCCGCGACGGAGGGAGCGGAGTATGGCGGCAGCACAGGGGGGCGTACCGCCGGGGGGTGCCCGGCCGGACCGGACGGCGCGCGGGTCCGCGACGGCGGAGGCGGCGGCCGCGCCCGGCACCCGGGCCGGGACGGCGGGGCCGATGATGCGGGTACGGTCGGCGTCCGCGCCCGCCCCCGGGCGCGCGGTGAACGAGGACCTGGTCCTCCGGTACGGGCCGGTGGTCGGGGTGCTGGACGGGGCGACGGTGCCGGAGGGCTTCGACACCGGCTGTGTGCACGGGCCCGGCTGGTACGTCCGGCACCTCGCCGCCCGGATCGGGCTGGCCGTGGCCGCCCGCCCGGCGGCCACCCTGATGAGCAGCCTCGCGGCGGCGATCCTCGCGGTCCGGGCCGACCACGGCGGCGGGTGCGACCTCGACCACCCCGGTACGCCCTCGGCCACCGTCTGCCTCCTGCGCGAGAGCGGCGACGAGGTGGACTGGCTGGTGCTCTGCGACAGCCCGCTGGTGCTCGACGTCGGCGGCCGGGTCGACGTGGTCTCCGACGACCGGCTGGAGACCGCGATGGCGGACCTGCGCCGGATGGCCGCGGCCGTGCCGACCGGCGACGCCGACCCGGCGACCCGCTTCCGGCGGTCCGTCGCGGTGCAGCGGGAGCGGATGAACCGTACGCACGGCTACTGGGTCGCCGCGGCCGACCCCGACGCCGCGTACCACGCGGTCACCGGGACCGTGCCGCTGCGCGGCCCGGCCGGACTGCGCCGGGCCGCCCTGCTCACCGACGGTGCCTCCTGCGCGGTGGAGCAGTTCGGGCTCCTGGACTGGGCCGGCCTGCTGGACCTGGTGACCGCCGAGGGGCCGGAGGCGCTGATCGGCCTGGTCCGCGCCGCCGAACGCGACCGGCCCGACCTGCTGCGCCGGCAGAAGGCCACGGACGACGCCTCCGTCGTCCTGTGCGAGTTCGAGCCGGCGTGAGGCGGAACACCCACCCGGTCCGACCGGCCCGAACCGGGCGCCGGACCGGTGGCGCGGGGCGGAAGGGGTGGACTCGGGCGGATATGGACGGCAGACTGCGGCACGTGGCAGGTGCGGTACGGCTGGAGCCGGTGGACGAGCGGAATCTGGAGCCGTTGCTCTCGGTTGCCGTCGCCGAGGCCGAGCCGGACGACGTGATGCCCCCGGTGGAGGCGCCGGCGGGCTGGTCGCACGCGCGCCGGGAGGCGTTCCGGGACTACTACCGCAGCGCCTTCGCGGGCTTCGACGGCCCGACCCGTACCCGGATGTACGCGATCCTCGTCGGCGGCGAGGTGCTGGGGATGATCCGGATGACCCGCTGCGCCGAGCCCGGGACGGTGGAGACCGGCATCTGGCTGGGCCGGTCCGCCCGGGGTCAGGGGATCGGCGGGGCGGCCTTGCGCGAACTGCTGAACCAGGCGGCGGCGGCCGGGATGCGTACGGTCGTGGCGAGCACCCGGCGGGACAACGCCGGCGCGGTTTCGGTGCTGCGGAAGTGTGGCGCGAAATTGCACGAGGACGGCGAGGCGGTACGCGCAGAAATCTGCCTCGACGCAATTCCGCCGGCCCTTTGACGCACCCCGTCCCAAACCGTATCGCGGTTTTCCTGCCGTACTATTCCCTCTGGGTTCGACGTCCGGTCTGTCGCCCGGCGTGACCTGTCCGACCCGATTTCCGAATGCCTCTCCCCAGTTTCCCGTTCCCGCCGAGCAGGGATGTTTCGCGGATATGGGTCGGGGTACTGCCGGCCGGGTCCGCTGAAGCGTGACGCCCAGGTAGGGGCCGTCGCAGAGCTGATCCCCGGCAGCTCTTCCCGGCCTTTACCGAAAATGGCGTCCCGGGGCCGGGGAGCTAAGGAGAAACGGATGAGGAGCGAGGTTCGGATCGGACTCGCGGTGGGTTTCGGATATCTCCTCGGCCGCCGGAGAAAATTGGGCAGGGTGCTCACCCTCGCCGCCGCCGTGGCGATCGGGCGGGCCAGCCGGAACCCGGGCGGGCTGCTGCGCTACGGCCAGGAACTGATCGAGTCCTCCCCGCAGTTGAGCAATCTCAGCCGCCTCGGCGGTCCGCTCGCCTCCGCCGGCCGGGCCGCCGCGACGAGCGCCGCCAGCAGCGGCATCGAGGCCGTGAGCGGGACCCTGCGCAGCGGCGCCGACGCCCTGCGGCGCAGGTCGGCGGGCGGCGGTCAGCGGGACGCGGCCGACCGGGACGACGAGCCGGCGGGCCGGTCGGAGTCAGGCGCGGAGACCGCGGAGCCCGCCTCCGCCCGACGGGGGCGCTGACCATGGCCGAGAACCGCAAGCCCGGCGGCCTGGTCGACCAGGCCCTCGACCGGCTCGGCGGCGAGCTGCGCAACCTGGCCTCCGCGATCGGCGAGCGCGCCGCGTCCGTGGTGACCGAGAAGGTGACCGGCGCGACCGGGCGGCTCAGCGAGTACGCCCGGCAGGGCGGCGGCCCGGGCCTGATCGCGGCCGCGACCGGCGTGCAGCGGCTGGCCGAGGGCGACTCCCCGACGCGGGCCATGTTCCATGCCGGCCTGGCCGGCGGTAAGGAGAAGCTGATGTCGGCTCTCGGCGGTGGCAGGGGCGGCCGGGACGGGAAGAAGAAGCTCAAGGTCACCAACATCGTCGAGTCGGTCGAGGTCGGCGTGCCGGTCCGAATCGCGTACAACCAGTGGACGCAGTTCGGCGACTTCCCGAGCTTCATGAAGAAGGTCGGTTCCGTCGACGCCGCGAGCGACGAGAAGCTGACCTGGAAGGCCCAGGTGTTCTGGTCGCACCGGAGCTGGGAGTCGACGATCGTCCGGCAGATCCCGGACCGGCTGATCCACTGGCGGTCCACGGGCGAGAAGGGCTCGGTGGACGGCACCGTCAGCTTCCACGCGCTGGCCCCGGACCTGACCCGCATCCTCGTCGTCCTGGAGTACCACCCGCAGGGCCTCTTCGAGCACACCGGCAACCTGTGGCGCGCCCAGGGCCGCCGGGTGCGGCTGGAGCTGAAGCACTTCGTGCGGCACGTGATGACCAGCACGGTCCTCGACCCGGACGCGGTCGAGGGCTGGCGCGGCGAGATCGCGGACTCGCGGGTGGTGCGCGACCACGAGACCGCCCTGCGCGAGGAGCGGGAGCAGCGGCAGGGCGAGGAGCCGGAGGAGCCGGAGGGACGGCGGCCCGCGGGGGCGCGGGGCCGGCCCGAGGAGCGCGAGGAGGAGCTGGAGGAGGAGCGCGAACGGCGGTGGCCCGCCGGGCGCGCCCGCCGTCGTCCGCCCGAGCGCCGCCCTCCGGAGGAGGAGTACGACGAGTACGACGACGAGTACGACGCCTACGACGAGGGCCGCTACGAGGAGGAACCGGAGGAGGAGCCCCCGCCGCCGCGCCGGCGGCAGCCGGAGCGGGCCCGCCGCCCCCAGCCGCGCGAGGAGCCGGAGCGCCCCCGCCCGGGCGTCCGGCGGTCCCCCGAGCCGCCCCGACGACCCGTCGTCCGCCGCAGGCGAGAGGAGCGTGAGGAATGACCGTCGCGACGACCGGTGAGGCCGGGGGAGTTCTGGAGCGTCAGGGCTCTGGCACCAGCCTGGCCGACGTGGTGGAGACCGTGCTCGACAAGGGCGTGGTGATCGACGCGCAGGTGTCGGTGGCCGTGGTCGGCATCCAGCTGTTGGAGATCAACGCGCGGGTGGTGATCGCCGGCGTCGACACGTACCTGCGGTTCGCCGAGGCGGTCGACCGGCTCGACATCATTCCGAAGGGCCAGAAGGGGCTGCCGGACCTGGTCGGCGACGCCACCAGGTCCGTCGGCAAGGCCAAGGCGGCCGCCGGGATCGGCAAGACCGTCGGGGCGATCGGCGACGCGGTCCGCGAGGTCGTCGGCGGGCACGGCCCGGACGAGGAGGACCGACGTGAGGGCGGCGGGCGCGAGCGGTCGCGCCGGCGCCGGGACGAGGAGCGCTGAGATGGGGCAGGAGACCGGACTGTTCGTCTACGGCATCGTGCCGTCGGACGTGGAGCCGACCCCGGACGCCCCCGGGGTCGGCGATCCGCCGGGCGAGGTCAGGGCGATCCGGCACGGCGAGTTGGCCGCGCTGGTCAGCGAGGTGGGGTTGGAGGAACCGCTGGGCCGGCCGGCGGACCTGACCGCGTACCAGGAGCTGCTGGACGGGACGGCGGCGGTGGCGCCGGTGCTGCCGGTGCGCTTCGGCACGGTGGTCACCGGGCCGGACGCGGTGGCCGACCTGCTCCAGGCCCACCACGAGCGGTTCGCCGCCGCCCTGGACGAGCTGGAGAACCGGGTGGAGTACGTCGTGCACGGCCGCTACGAGGAGCGGGAGCTGATCGGCGACGTGCTGGCGGACGACCCGTCCGCCGCCGACCTGGCCCGGCAGGTACGCGGGCAGCCCGAGGAGGCCACCCGGCCCGAGCGCATCCGGCTGGGCGAGATGATCAGCCAGGCGGTGGAGCTGCGCCGCGAGGCGGAGAACCGGCAGGTGCTGGACGCCACGGCGGGGCTGGTGGTGGACAGCGTCGCCCGGGCCCCGAGCAGTGAGCTGGACGCGGTGCACCTCGCGTTCCTGGTGGACGCCGATCGGGCGGACGACTTCGTCGCCGCCCTGGAGCGGTACGCCGGGCAGCGCGGGGACCTGCTCCGGCTGCGCCTGCTCGGCCCGCACGCCCCGTACGACTTCGTCGACGCGCACCAGCTGGTGGGCTGAGGCGTGGACATCCTGTGGACGCTGCTGACCCTTCCGTACGCCCCGGTGCGCGGGGTGACCGCCGTGGTGAAGGTGATCGCCCGGGAGGCCGAGTCCCGGCAGCGGAACCCGGCGAACATCCGCCGCGAGCTGGAGGAGCTGGACCGGGCCGCGGCGGCCGGCGAGATCACCGAGTCGGAGCGGGACCGGGCCCAGGAGGAGGTCCTCGACCGGCTCACCGGCGCGGTCCACCCGGCACCCGCCGGTGAGCGGCGCCGGGCCGGCGACGGCGGGCGGCGGGGCACTGCCGCCCCCGTCGTGCGGCGGCCCACCGGGAACGGCGGGCGGCAGGCCCGGCCAGGGAGGCGAGCGGGATGACCCGGGAGCGGGACCGGGAACGCCGGCGCGGCCCGGCGGAGCCGGACGACGACCGGTACGACGACGAGGCGGAGTACGTCGAACCGCTGTCGGCCGTCGAGGCAGCCCGCGAGGGGCTGCGCATGATCGCCGGGCTGACCGGCCGGGACGTGCAGGGGACCACCTCGCTGGAGGCCACCTCGGACGGCTGGCGGGTGGGCGTCGAGGTGGTCGAGGACCACCGCGTCCCCGCCTCGACCGACCTGCTCGGTCTGTACGAGGTGGACCTCGACGTCGACGGCGAGCTGCTCGGGTACCGGCGGGTGCGCCGCTACCAGCGCGGGAAGGGGGAGGTGGGCTGAGATGACCAGTGGGCGCGTGCCGTCCGTCGTGCAGAACTCCGGTCAGGTGCTGCCGGCCGGTCACGAGCCGGCGAACCTCGGCGACATCCTCGAACGGGTCCTGGACCGGGGCATCGTGATCGCCGGCGACATCCGGGTCAGCCTGCTCGACATCGAGCTGCTGACGCTGAAGCTGCGCCTGGTCGTCGCCTCCGTCGACACCGCGCGCCAGATCGGCATCGACTGGTGGGAGCACGACCCCTGGCTCAGCTCGCGGGCCCGGCCGCCGGTCGAGGCGGGGCCCCGGGACCCGGAGGAGGTGGAGGCGAGCCGGCGGCCCCGGGTCGCGCGGCGGGGCCGCGGAGAGGGAGGACTGGGATGAGTTCGACGGCTGAACCGCCGACCGGAGCCCGTCCGGCCGCCCCTGGGGCGGACGTCGGGTGCTGGCTGCACGGGGTGGTGCGGTCGGCCGGGCCGGCCGTGCTGGCCGGCATCACCGGGATGGACGGCGGCCCGGTGCGCGCCGTACCGGGCGCGGGTCTGGTCGCCGTGGTCAGCGCCGCGCCGCTGGCCGAGTACGGCGAGGAGCCGCTGCGCCGGAACCTGGAGGACCTGGCCTGGCTGGAGCGGGCCGCGCGGACGCACCACGAGGTGGTGGCCGCGCTGTCCCGGGCCGGCGCGGTGGTGCCGACCCGGCTCGCCACCGTCTACCACGACTCCGACGGCGTCGCCCGGCTGCTCGCCGAGCGCGCGGCCGGGCTGGCGGCGACCCTCGACCGGCTCACCGACCGCACCGAGTGGGGCGTCAAGGGGTACGTCGGTCCGGACGCCGCCGCCCGGGCCGCCTCCGGTGGCGCCCGGGGCGGTACGGCCGCCGGCGGGGCCGGGGCGGCGTACCTGCGGCGGCGCCGGGCGGAGCTGACCGCCCGGGACGAGGGGCAGCGGGCCGCCGCCGAGGCCGCCGCGACGGTGCACGAGGCCCTCGCCGGGTACGCCGTGGCCGCCCACCGGCACGCCCCCCAGGACCGGCGACTCTCCGGGGCGCCCACCGCGATGGTGCTCAACGGGGCGTACCTGGTGGACACCGCCGCGCTGAGCGGCTTCACGGCGCTGGTCGCCGCCCTCGCCGGCCGCCACCCCGAGGTGCGCCTGGAGCTGACCGGCCCCTGGCCGGCGTACTCGTTCGCGGAGGAACGCCCGCCGGAGCCGGCGCGGACCCTCCGGGAGGCGGCGCGGTGACCACGACCCTCGCCCCGAGCAGCGCCGACGACCCGCTGGCGTACCGGCCGGTGGCGCTGGTCGACCTGCTCGACCGGGTGCTCGCCGCCGGCGTGGTGGTCACCGGGGACATCACCCTGGCCATCGCCGGGGTCGACCTGGTCCGGATCTCGCTGCGGGCGCTGATCGCCTCGGTCGGCGCGCTCGCCCCGCCCGAGCTGCGGGAGGCGGTCGGACCCGGCCCGGAGGGCCCCGTCGCCGGCGGCGGGCAGGGTGGGGCATGACCGGGCCGATCCCGCAGGGCCGGCGGGACGAGGCGGCCGAGCTGGCCGCCGCGCTGGGCGAGCCGGACTGGCGGGCCCCCCGGGTCCGACCGCTGGACCGGCGGCTCGCGGTGGACCGGGACTCCGTCGAGCGGGGGCTGGCCAGCCTCGTGCTCACCGTGATCGAGCTGCTGCGTCAGCTGATGGAGCGCCAGGCGCTGCGCCGGGTCGACGTCGGCGACCTCACCGAGGAGCAGGTGGAGCGGATCGGCGTCACGCTGATGGCGCTGGAGGAGCAGATGACGGCGCTGCGGGAGCACTTCGGCCTCGCCCCGGAGGACCTCAACCTCGACCTCGGCCCGCTGGGCCCGCTGCTGTAGGCGGGGCCGGTCAGGTCGCGCGGGCCTGCGCGTACGCGGCCAGCCACGCCACCTGGGCGGGGTCGAGCGACGGGCGGACCCTGCGCCGGGCCGCCGCGACGTGCGCGGCGGTGACCGTGGACGCGCTCAGCGACTCGCGCATCGCGGCGAGCGCCGCCTCCCGGACCAGCGCCGCGCAGTCCGCCGCCGAGAAGCCGTCCAGCCCGTCGCCGAGGGCGGCCAGGTCGACGTCCGGCGCCAGCGGGACGTTCCGGGCGGCGGCCCGCAGGATCTCCGCCCGGGCCGCCCCGTCCGGTGGCGGCACGTAGACCAGCCGCTCCAGCCGGCCGGGGCGCAGCAGCGCCGGGTCCACCAGGTCGGGCCGGTTCGTCGCGCCGACCACCACGACGTTGCGCAGCGCCTCCACCCCGTCCAGCTCGGTGAGCAGGGCGGCCACCACCCGGTCCGTGGTGCCGCCGTCGCTGGCCTGGCCGCGTACCGGGGCGAGCGCGTCGACCTCGTCGAGGAAGACCAGCGTGGGCGCGGCCTCCCGGGCGCGGCGGAACAGCTCCCGGACCGCCCGCTCGCTCTCGCCGACCCACTTCGACAGCAGCTCCGCGCCCTTCACCGAGAGCACGTTCGCCCGCCCGGACCCGGCCAGCGCCGTGACCAGGTACGTCTTGCCGCAGCCGGGCGGCCCGTACAGCAGCACCCCGCGCGGCGGGCGCACCCCGAGCCGGGCGAAGGTGTCCGGGTAGGTCAGCGGCCAGAGCACCGACTCGGTCAGCGTCTCCTTCACCTCCGCCATGTCCCCGACGTCGTCGAGGGTGACGTCGGCCAGCTCCAGCGTGGACGCCGCCATGCTGGTCGGCCGGACCACCTCCAGGGCGGCCGCGAAGTCGGCCATCGCCACCGTCGGCGCCTCGGCCGCCTTCTGCCGCAGCGCCGCCCGCACCCCGGCCTCCCGGACGAGCGCGGCCAGGTCGGCGGCGACGAACCCGGGCGTACGGCCGGCCACCTCGTCGAGCCGGACGTCGCCGGCCAGCGGCACCTGCCGGGTCAGCACCGCCAACTGCTCCCGGCGCAGGGCCTGGTCGGGCAGCGGGACGGTGATCCGCAGCGAGAGCAGGTCCGGACCGCGCAGCGCCGGGTCGACCTGCTCGGGGCGACTGGTCGTGCAGACCACCGCCGCCCCGGCCCGGACGGTCTCGGCGACCACCTGGCGGAACACGGTGGCCAGCGGGCCGGGGCGCTCGGCGGGGGCCACCGCCTCCACGTCGGTGACCAGCAGCACGGCCGGGCCGTCGGCGCGTACGGCCTCGGCCGCGGCCCGCAGCCGCCGCGCCGCCGCGTCGTCGGTGAGCGCGGCCAGCTCGGGCGCCCACAGCGGGCGGAGGCCGGCACCCACCCGGGCCGCGACCGCCCGGACCAGGGCGGACTTGCCCGACCCGGCCGGCCCGGCGACCAGCACCCCGAGCGCCACACCGGTGCCGAGCCGGTCCAGCACGTCGCGGTGGTGGAACCCGAGGTCGAGCAGCTCGGTCAGCTCCTCGGCCTGGGCCCGCAGCCCGGGCAGCCCGTCCACGGTCGGCGCGCCGTCGGGCCCCTCCGGCTCCGGCGCGGCGGCGTCGCGTCCGTCCAGCCCGGCCCCGGCCGGCGCGCCGTGGGGCCCGGTGGCCCCGGCCGCGGGCGACGCCGCCCGGGCCGTGTCCGGCGGGCCGCCGCTGCGGGTGACCGGCCCGTGCTCCCAGCCCACGACGGTGTCCATGGTGACCAGCGCGCCGACCGCCGGCTCGGCGGCGGCCACGGTGAGCAGGGTGCTCGTCCAGGCGTACCCGACGGTGCCGGAAAGGCTGCGCCGGGCGCCCTCGACGAGGGTGCGTGCCGAGGGGTCCGGCAGGACGTCCTGGGGCAGCAGGGAGACGTCGTCCCCGGCCGTGACCACCTTGCCGAGCAGCGCGAGCCGGAGCATCTCCGGGGAGACCGCGGCGACCACCGGCACCGGCCCGGTCAGCGTCACCCGCCGCGCCGCGGTCACCGGCGCGCGGCGTACCGTCACCTGCCCACCGTCGCGGACGCCCAGGTTGCCCAGCAGCAGGTCGTCGGCGTAGAGCAGGGCGGTGCTCGCGGTCGCCGCGGCCGGCGCGACGATCCCGGCCGTCACCCGCCGGCCGGTCAGCCGGACCGGGTCGCCGGGGTGCAGCGCCAGGGCGGTCAGCACCTCCGGGTGCAGCCGCACCACGCCGCGCCGGGCGTCCAGCGCGGCCGGTCGCAGGCTGGCGGTCAGGGTCAGCTCGGGCTCGGCCACCCGCCCGAGGGTAGCCGCCCGGGCGAAAGGAGGAGTCCGACGGACGTACGGAGGATCTCAGCCAACGCTCAGGAACGGGCCCGTACCGTTGCCGCATGAGATCGCCGTTGACGGCCGCGCGGGTCCGGCGGACCCTGGCCACCCGCCGCCGTCGGATCGTCGCCGGGGCGGTGGTGGTGGCGTTGGTGGCCGCCGCCGCGCTGTGGGCGGCCCGGCCGGAGCGGGCCGGCTTCCGCACCGAGTCCGCCCTGGTCACCGTGCGCTCCGGGCCGACCGGCGACGAGCCGGTCGACCTGGACACCACGTTCTACCTGCCAGACGGCGCCTCGGCCGGTCACCGGGTGCCGGCGGTGCTGCTCGCGCACGGCTTCGGCGGCACCAAGGACTCGGTCCGCTCCGACGCGGAGGACCTGGCCGCCCGGGGGTACGCGGTGCTCACCTGGACGGCGCGTGGCTTCGGCCGCAGCGGCGGCCAGATCCACCTCGACAGCCCCGACCACGAGGTCCGGGACGCCCAGCGGCTGCTGGACTGGCTGGCCGCCCGCCCCGAGGTGCGCACGGACGCGGGCGGCGACCCCCGGGTGGGCGTGGTCGGCGGCTCGTACGGCGGCGGCCTGGCGCTGCTGCTCGCCGCCCAGGACCGGCGGGTCGACGCGATCGTCCCGATGATCACCTGGAACGACCTGTCCCGCGCGTTCCTGCCGGAGAGCACCGGGAAGCCCGCCACCGAGGGCGTGTTCAAGAAGGGCTGGGCCGGCATCTTCTTCGGCGGCGGCGGCAACGCCGGCTCGGGCCCGGCCGGCCTCTCCGGCGGCCCGGCCGCCCAGTCGGAGGACGCCCCCGCGTCCGCCGGCCCGCCGAGCCCGGGGCCGGGCGCGGGGCCGGGCGCGGGGCCGGGCACCCGGTCGGGGCGCGTCCCGACCGGCGCGGCCGATCCGTCCTGCGGCCGGTTCGCCGCCGACGTCTGCGCCGCGTACCTGCGGATCGCCACCACCGGCCGGGCCGACCAGGCGGCGGTGGACCTGCTGCGCCGGTCCAGCCCGGCCGGCGTCCTCGACCGGATCAAGGCGCCCACCCTGCTCGTGCAGGGCGAGGCGGACACCCTCTTCCCGCTGAGCGAGGCCGACGCCAACGCCCGGGGCATCGCGGCGGGCGGCACCCCGGTCCGGGTGGCCTGGTTCACCGGCGGCCACGACGGCGGCGACGGGCCGGCCAACGACTCCGACCGGGCGCGGTTCCTGACCGCCCAGTGGCTCGACCACTACGTCCGGGGCGAGGGGGGCGCGCCGGGCGGGGACTTCACGTACTCCCGGATCGCCGGTTTCGACGCCCTCGACCGCGGCCTGGTCGCCACCGGCTACCGCACCCGCGACTACCCCGGCCTCACCGGCGACGACCGCCGCCAGGTCGCGGTGACCGGCGCCGCGCAGCCGGTCGCGAACCCGCCGAACGGCAACCCGGCGGCGATCTCGGCGGTGCCGTTCGCGGGCGCGCTCGGCTCGCTGCTCGACGGCGTGGCCGGCGACATCCCCGGCCAGCACGCCCGGTTCGAGTCCGCGCCGCTTCCCGAGGCGGTCGACGTGGCCGGCGCGCCGACGGTCTCGCTGCGGGCCGCGTCGCCCACCGGCGAGGCGGTGCTCTTCGTGAAGCTCTACGACGTCGACCCGTCCGGCGCCGCGACCCTGCCGAACGGGCTGGTCGCCCCGATCCGGCTGACCGGCCTGCCGGCGGAGGTCGGCGCGGCGGCGCCGGTGACGGTCACCCTGCCGGCGATCGTCCGCCGGATCGAGGCCGGGCACCGGCTGCGGGTGGTGGTGGCCAGCTCCGACCAGGCGTACGCCACGCCGGTCGAGCCGACCGTCTACACGGTCGCGGCCGGCGACGGCCCGGTCGTGCTGCCCACGGTGGCCGGCGAGCCGATTCCCACCACGGCCGCCGTCTGGCGCTGGGTGCTCGCCGGGCTGCTCGCCGCGATCGCGGTCGGGCTCGCCGCGGTCCTCCTGGTCGTCCGCCGCCGGCACCGCCGGCAGGACAGCTCGGTGCATCCCGCGTACGCGGACACCCCGCTGGCCGTCCGGCAGCTCCGCAAGGAGTACGCGGACGGCTTCGTCGCCGTGTCGAACGTCGACTTCGAGGTGCACCCCGGCCAGGTGGTCGGCCTGCTCGGGCCGAACGGGGCGGGCAAGACCACCACGCTGCGGGTGCTGATGGGGCTGACCCAGCCGACGGCGGGGGAGATCTACGTCTTCGGCCGGCGGCTGGTGCCCGGCTCGCCGGTGCTGTCCCGGATCGGCGCGCTGGTCGAGGGGCCCGGCTTCCTGCCGCACCTGTCCGGGCTGGACAACCTGAGGGCGTACTGGCGGGCCACCGGCCGGCCGTGGGCGGACGCGCACTTCGACGAGGCGCTGGAGATCGCCGGGCTGGGCGACTCGGTGCACCGCAGGACGCGCAAGTACAGCCACGGGATGCGGCAGCGGCTGGCCATCGCCCAGGCCATGCTCGGCCTGCCCGAGCTGCTGGTGCTGGACGAGCCGACGGACGGGCTGGACCCGCCGCAGATCGCCGAGATGCGCCGGGTGCTCCAGCGCTACGCCACCGACGGCCGGGCGGTGCTGGTCTCCAGCCACCTGCTCGCCGAGGTGGAGCAGACCTGCACCCACGCCGTGGTGGTCAACAAGGGGCGGATCGTGGCGTCCGGCCCGGTGGAGGAGATCGTCGGCGAGTCGCCGAGCGTGCTGTTCGACGTGACCGACCCGGACGCGGCGCGGACCGTGCTGGGCCGGCTCGACGGGGTCCGGGTGCTGCCGGACTCCGACGGGCACCTGGTGGTGGACACCAACGGCACCGCGCGCAGCGAGGTGGTGGCCGAGCTGGTCCGGGCCGGGATCGGGGTGGACCGGGTGGTGCCGCGGCGCCGCCTGGAGGACGCGTTCCTCGCCCTGGTGGGCGAGAACTCTCGGGGAAGCGGGGACCGGTGATGGCGCAGTCGTCTTCCATGGTGGGCGCGGCGGCCGGGTACCGCCCGTCGGCCACGCTGCCGTTCGGGGCGGAGTTCCGCCGGCAGGCGTCCCGGCGACGTACCCAGCTCGCGTTGGGGTTCATGGTGCTGCTGCCGCTGATCATCCTGGTCGCGTTCCAGTTCGACTCCGGGGACGACGACCGGGGCGGCCGGGGCGAGTTCTCCAGCATGTCCGAGCTGGCCACCTCGGGCGGGCTGAACTTCACCCTGTTCTCGCTGCTGGTGTCGGCGTCGTTCCTGCTGGTCGTGGTGGTGGCGCTGTTCTTCGGGGACACGGTGGCCAGCGAGGCGAGCTGGGGGAGCCTGCGGTACCTGCTCGCCGTGCCGGTGCCCCGGGCCCGGCTGCTGACGGTGAAGCTGCTGGTGGCGCTCGCGTACGCGGGGCTGGCGCTCGTGCTGCTCGCCGGCACCGCCCTGGCCGCCGGCACCCTCCGGTACGGCTGGGAGCCGCTGCGCAGCCAGGTCGCGGCCCAGTTGGAGCCGGGCGAGGGGCTGCTGCGGCTGCTGGCGGTGCTCGGCTACCTGGCGGTCGTCCTGCTGGCGGTGGCCGGGCTGGCGTTCCTGCTGTCGGTGGTCACGGACGCGGCGCTCGGCGCGGTCGGCGGGGCGGTGCTGCTCTGGATCCTCTCCAGCATCCTGGACCAGATCACCGCGCTCGGTGCGCTGCGCGCCTTCCTGCCGACCCACTACAGCACCGCCTGGTTGGGGCTGCTGTCGACGCCGGTGCAGACGGACGACGTGGTGCGCGGCTGCATCTCGGCGATCGGCTACGCCACCGTCTTCTGGTCGCTAGCGTACTGGCGGTTCACCCGCAAGGACATCACGAGCTGACCGTACGGGCACGGGATGTCGTCGCTGTTCGGCCTGTTCGGCGGGGCGCGGGGCACCGGGCAGGCGGTGCCGGTCGGCCAGTGGCCGGGCTGGTGGGCCGCGCTGATCCAACCCGTCTGCGGCGCGCTGGTGCTGGTCGGGCTCCTCCCCCGCCCGCTGATCCACCGGGCGACGACAACTTCCGGGAGGTAGTGGCCTCAGCCGGCGACGAGGCCACTACTTCCCTGAAGTTGTGCGGACACTGCGGCGCAGCTCACAGGGTGGGAAGAACGGGTGGCGGCCCGGGAGGACCGTCGTAGACTCGGCGGCACAACTGCATACCTCATCCAGAGGGGCTGAGGGACACGGCCCGAAGACGCCCCGGCAACCACCCACGCGCTCGACGACGAGCGGCGCGGGCAGGTGCCAATTCCGTCCCCGCCGCAGGGTGCGGTGTGGGGAAGATGAGAGGACCCCTCGACATGACGTCGACCCTCGCCGCGTCCGGCATCGACACCACCGCCAGCCCCGCCCGCGCCCTGGTCTGCCGGGCCTGTCAGGCCCGCTACCCGCTCGCCGCGCAGCACGCCTGTTACGAGTGTTTCGGCCCGCTGGAGGTCGACTACGACCCGGCCGCCCTGGCCCGCGTCACCCGCGAGCAGATCGAGGCCGGCCCCCGCAACCTGTGGCGGTACGCCGCCCTGCTCCCGGCCGGCCAGGACCCGGCCGCCCGGGTGACCCTCGACCCGGGGCTGACCCCGCTGGTCGCCGCCCCGCACCTGGCCGCCGAGCTGGGGATCACCGCCCCGCTCTGGGTCAAGGACGACAGCGCCAACCCCACCCACTCGTTCAAGGACCGGGTCGTCTCGGTGGCGTTGACCGCGGCCCGGGCGCTCGGCTTCACCCGGTTCGCCTGCGCGTCCACGGGCAACCTGGCCAACTCCGTCGCAGCGCACGCCGCCCGCGCCGGGGTCCCGTCCGTCGTGTTCATTCCGAGCGACCTGGAGCAGGGCAAGGTGATCACCACCGCCGTCTACGGCGGCGAGCTGGTCGCCATCGACGGTTCGTACGACGACGTGAACCGGCTCTGCGGCGAGCTGGTGGAGACCGACGAGTTCGAGGACACGGCGTTCGTCAACGTCAACGTCCGGCCGTACTACGCCGAGGGCTCCAAGACCCTCGGGTACGAGGTGGCCGAGCAGCTCGGCTGGCGCATCCCGGCCCAGGTGGTCATCCCGATGGCCAGCGGGGAACTGCTCACGAAGGTCGACAAGGCGTTCAGCGAGCTGGTCGAGATCGGTCTGGTCGAGGCGCCGGCCGGCGGCTGGAAGGTGTTCGGCGCCCAGTCCGCCGGCTGCAACCCGATCGCCACCGCCCTGCACGCCGGCAGCGACACCATCACCCCCGTCAAGCCCACCGGCATCGCCAAGTCGCTGAACATCGGCGACCCGGCCGCCGGCCTGTACGCGCTGGAGGCCGTCCGGCGCACCGGCGGGTGGATGGAGTACGCCGACGACGACGAGATCCGCGGGGGCATCCGCCTGCTGGCCCGGACGGCCGGCGTCTTCGCCGAGACGGCGGGCGGGGTGACCGTGGCGGTGCTGCGCAAGCTGGTCGAGTCCGGCCGGCTCGACCCGACGGCGGAGACGGTGGTGTTCAACACCGGCGAGGGCCTGAAGACCCTCGACGCGGTCGCCGGCCAGGTCGGCCCGACCCACCGGATCAGGCCGTCCCTGCGCGCCGCCCGCGACGCCGGCCTCCTCGGCTGACCCACCCACCCCGACCCACCCCGCCGGCGCCCCCACCCGCCACCCTCCCACCCCGGCGATCTTGCACTTGTGGCCCTCGTTCCGGGGTGTTCGCGCCATATGTCGGGCCGTAACTGCAAGATCGCGGGAGGTTCGGGCGGGGGCGAGGTGGGTCCGTCGGTCGGGTGGGGGCGGATCGCCCGGACGGGGGATAGGGCGGATCCGTTGGGTAACGGGCTTTTCGCGTTCGGTGCGAAAAACCTGCCGGTAAGGACTTGACGGCAGGAACCGGACGGGCGCAAGATGCTCCGTGCGGGAGGGCGTTTCGCCGGAGACTTTTCAAGTCATCCGATCCAGCGCCGGAGGTGTTGTGCGATCGACCCTCCCGACCAACCTTCGATCGGGCCAGCGAGGAAATTCGCTGGCCCGATCGTCTTCGCCGGGCCACCCTCGGGCCATGGGTATCGACATCGCGCCGATCGAGCCGGCCGACCAGGCGGCGATCGACGGGGCGTACCAGATCAGGGCGGCGGCCGAAGCGGCGGACGTGCCGGACTTCCCGCCGGTGTGCCGGCGGCGGTTCGAGGCCGCGATCCGGCACCCGATGCCGGGCACCGAGGTCGTGGCGGCGCTCGCCCGGCTCGACGGGGTGCCGGCCGGGTACCTCCGCCTCGACCTGCCGCAGCTCGACAACACCGAGAACGCCAGCCTCGACCTGGCCGTGCATCCGGCGCACCGGAGGCGCGGCGTCGGCCGGGCGCTGCACGGGCACTGCGTGCGCCTCCTGCGCGAGCGGGGGCGCAAGCGGGTGTTCGCCCCGGCCGTGTCCGCGCTGCCCGGCGGCCCGGAGCGGGGCGGGGCCGGCGGGGCGTTCGCCGCCGCGACGGGCGCGCGGCCCGCGCTGGCCGAGGTCCGCCGCCGGCTCGACCCGACCCGCCTCGACCGGGCCGCGCTCGACGACCTGCTGGCCGACGCCCGGTCCCGCGCCGCCGGCTACCGGGTCGTCCGCTGGTACGGCCACACCCCCGCCGAGTACGAGGCGGACGTCGCCTACCTCGACGGCCGGCTGATGGCCGACGTGCCGCTGGGCGACCTGGAGTGGGAGCCGGAGAACATCGACGTCGAGCGGCTGCGGGGCACCGAACGGGCGCTGGACGTCCGGGGGCGGCGCCGCTACCACCAGGGGGCGGTGCACGTGGCGTCCGGCCGGCTGGTCGCCTGGACGCTGCTCGACGTCGGCCCGAGCGCCCCGTGGCACGCGTTCCAGCAGATCACCATCGTCGACCCCGACCACCGGGGGCGCCGGCTCGGGCTGCTCGTCAAGATCGAGAACCTGCGCCACCTGCTCGCCCACGAGCCGGAGCTGCGTGCCGTCGACACCTTCAACGCGGCGGCGAACGCCCACATGATCAGCATCAACGAGCGCCTCGGCTTCCGCCCGGTCGACGGCTGGACCGACTGGCAGCTGACGATCTGAGTTGTGACACGGCCCTACTGATCGCGGTGGTTCCTGTTGCATGATGGCGGGCATGACGGAGACCCCGCACCCCCTGTACGACAGGCACGCCGACACCCTCACCCGTGCGTTGACCGCCATCACGGAGCGCGGGTACTGGTCCGCCTACCCCGAGTCGCCCAGCCCCCGGGTGTACGGCGAGACCGCCGCCGCCGACGGCAAGGCGGCCTTCGAGGCGTACCTGAACAGCGACTTCCCCCTCGGCCAGCCGGGCTCGGGCGACCGGGTCGCCACCGAGGCGAGCCCGTTCGGGCTGGAGCTGAACGTGCGCTACCCGCACGCCGACGCCGACGACCTGGTGGCCGCCGCCTCGGCCGCCCTGCCGGCCTGGCGCGACGCCGGCCCGCAGGCCCGGGCGGGGGTCTGCCTGGAGATCCTGGCGCGGCTGCACAAGCACGTCTTCGAGCTGGCCAACGCGGTGCAGTTCACCAGCGGCCAGGCGTTCGTGATGGCCTTCCAGGCCGGCGGCGCGCACGCGCTCGACCGGGCGCTGGAGGCGATCGCCTACGCGTACGCGGAGATGACCCGGCACCCGGGGACGGCCGGCTGGGAGAAGGCCGCCGGCAAGGGCGACCCGCTGCGGATGACCAAGACGTTCCACGTGGTGCCGCGCGGGGTGGCGCTGGTGATCGGCTGCAACACGTTCCCGACCTGGAACTCGTACCCGGGGCTGTTCGCCTCGCTGGTCACCGGCAACCCGGTGGTCGTCAAGCCGCACCCGCGCGCGGTGCTGCCGCTGGCGATCACGGTGAGGTACGCCCGGGAGGTGCTCGCCGAGGCGGGCTTCGACCCCAACCTGGTGCTGCTCGCCGCCGAGGCCCCCGGCGAGAAGCTGGCCTCGACGCTCGCGCTGCACCCGGCCGTGCGGATCGTCGACTTCACCGGCTCCACCGAGTACGGCGACTGGCTGGAGGCCAACGCCCGGCAGGCGGCCGTCTACACGGAGAAGGCCGGCCTGAACACGGTGGTGATCGACTCCACCGACGACTTCGCCGGCATGTGCCGCAACCTCGGCTTCACGCTGACGCTGTACAGCGGCCAGATGTGCACCACCTCGCAGAACATCCTGATCCCGTCGGGCGGCATCGAGACCGACCAGGGGCACCGGAGCTTCGACGAGGTGGCCGCCGGGATCGCCGCGGCGGTCGGCAAGCTCACCGCCGACCCGGCCCGTGGAGTCGAACTGACCGGCGCGATCGTCAACGACGGCGTGCTGGAGCGCCTCGACGAGGTCACCAAGGTCGGCGAGACGCTGCTGGAGTCCCGTACGGTCGAGCACCCGGCGTTCCAGGGCGCGGTGGTGCGGACGCCGACGATCGTCAAGCTGACCGCCGACGACACGGCGGTCTACTCGCGGGAGTGGTTCGGGCCGATCTCGTTCGTCATCGCCACCGACTCCACCGCGCACAGCCTGGAGATCATGCGGGTGACCGTCGGGGAGAAGGGCGCGCTGACGGCCGGCGTCTACTCGACCGACGAGGCGGTGCTGGACGCGGCCGAGGCGGCGGCGATCGACGCCGGGGTACACCTGTCCTGCAACCTGACCGGCGGCGTCTTCGTCAACCAGTCGGCGGCGTTCTCGGACTTCCACGGCAGCGGCGCCAACCCCGCCGCGAACGCGGCGCTGACCGACGGCGCGTACGTCGCGAACCGGTTCCGCGTCGTCCAGAGCCGCCGCCACGTCTGAGGTGTGCGGAAGGGCCCCCTTCCGGGTGGGAGGGGGCCCGCTCGACGTGCCGGCCGGGCCGCGCTCAGGCGGGGCGGCGCATCTGCAGCTCGCGCAGCGTGGGGAACTTCGGGTGCGGCACCCGTACCCCGGTGTCGACGAAGCCCAGCCGCCGGTACGCCCGGTAGGCCCGGTCGTTGCCCACCACCACCTCCAGCATCAGCTCCGGCCGCCCGCACTCGCGGGACCAGCCGGCCACCGCCTCGATCAGCCCGGCGAGCAGGCCGGTGCCGCGCCAGGCCGGCGTGACGTAGACGGCGTAGATGACGGTCAGCCCCGGGTCGTGCGGCGCGACGGTCCCGCCGGCGTGACCGACGAGCCGGCCGGCCCCTCCGGTGAGCCGGCCGGGCTCGCCAACGGGCCGGCCGGCCCGTCCGAGCCGGTTGGCCTCGCCGATGGGCCGGTTGGCCTCGCCGATGGGCCGGTTGGCCTCGCCGATAGGCCGGTTGGCGTCGCCGGTGGGGCGGCCGGCGGGGGCGTCGTGCGGCTCGGCGACGAACTGCGCGGTGCGCGGGCCGGCGGCGACCGACGCCACCCGGGCCGCGATCTCGGCGTGCGGTCGGGCCGCGGCGTCGGCGACGGTCTCCAGGAAGGCCAGCGGCGCGTCGGCGAGCATCTCCAGCCGCAAGGCGCGCATCCGGGCCGTGTCCTGCGGCGTCACCCGGCGTACGGTGGCCGTCACCGCCGTGGCGGTCGGCGTGGTGCGGCCGGTGGCCTGCGGGCTTGGCGCTGCTGTCATCCCGCATGCCTATCGCAGTGATGGACGCCTATGTGAGTCCGGGTTGAGGTCGGTCCGATATTGGCCGTTTTGGGACCGTGCGCTGCTGTCACCGCTCGTGTACCGTGCGATTTCGGTCACTGATTTCGTGGTCGTCGTCGACTCCGGAACCGGTGGTCCGGGGCTGCCGGTTGAGCCGGTGTCCCGAGGGTTGTGAAAGGCCGCGCGACGTTAAGGAAGTGCACCGTGGCACAGGGCACCGTGAAGTGGTTCAACGCCGAGAAGGGCTACGGCTTCATCGCCGTCGACGGCGGTCAGGACGTATTCGTACACTTCTCCGCCATCGAGATGGACGGCTACAAGGCGCTGGACGACGGGCAGCGGGTGGAGTTCGAGATCGCCCAGGGGCAGAAGGGCCCGCAGGCCGAGCGGGTCCGCCTCGCCTGACCCTCGACCGGTTCCGGGGCCCGCGCATCGGCGGGCCCCGACCAAGTCTACCGGGGGTCCCGCCGCGTCCGTCCACCTGAAACGGGGCAGCGGATACGGGGCGGGACCAGGCAGGATCATGAGCCGTTCCGGCGTCGCCGCTGAGGAGGGTTCATGTCACAGCCGCCCGTACCCGACCGGCCTGCCCCAGGGTCCTGGTACCCGGGCGAGTTCGGCCAGACCACGAGCTGGGATCCGGCCGTGCCCGAACGGACGGATGGCTCGGCTCCCCAGCCGGCCGCCGGTCCGGGCCCGTACGCCGGACTGCCCACGTACCCGTCGCACCCTGGTCCGGTGCCGCCCGGCCACCCGCCGGGAGCCGCGCACTGGCCGCCACCCGGGTACGACCCCGCCGACCCGCTCGTCACGCCGCCCGGCCAGGGCCTGAGCGGCTGGTTCTCGCGCTGCGCGGGCGTCGTGCGCCGCGGCTGGCGGCAGCTCACGCCGATCCTGCTGCTCACCCACGCCCTGCCGACGCTCGCGTTGCTGCTCGCGGTGGTGCCCCTGTACCCCGTGCTGCCGCTGGAGCCCACGGCACCGGGCGCGCCGCCCGCCGCGCTGCCCGACGGGTACCTCGGCGACCTCGGCGTCTTTTTCGCGGCCCTGCTCGGCCTCAGCTGTCTGCTCGCGCTCGTCCAGGCGGTCGGCTGGGCGGCCGGCACCTGGGTGGTCGCGCGCCAGGCGGCCGGCGAGCCCGTCCCGGTCGGCGCCGCCCTCCGGTACGGCCTGCGCCGCGCCCCGGCGCTGTGGGGCTGGACCCTGGTCTACGGCCTGTTGGCGGCGGTCGGGTTGGTCCTGTGCTACCTGCCGGGCCTGTACGTGATGGCCGCGCTGAGCCTGTTCGGCCCGGTGCTGCTCTTCGAGCGCGGCGCCCCGCTGGGCCGGGCCCGTGAGATGTTCCACGCCCGCCTCGGGGCGGTGCTCGGGCGGATCGCGCTGGTCGGGCTCGCGGCGTCCGTGTTCTCGCTGGTCCTGGCCCCGGTGCAGGTCGCGGGCGCGCTGCTCGGCGATCCCGCCGACGCGGCCAGCTTCAGCGGGTGGAACGTCGCGTACGCGGTGGTGGCCGCCGTGATCACGCTTCCGTACGGCCTGGTCCACCTCGTCGGCCTCATCGTGACGTACGCCGAGCAGCGGGCGTGCGAGGCCCCGGTGACGGCCGCCCGGCTGGCGGGTGAACTCGGCTGACTGTGAGCGTGGTACCCGGATCGGTTGCGCTGGTCGGGCCGCGCCGGGGTGGGCCCGACTGGCCCATCGTGCTTGCACTCGGCAGGGCAGAGTGCTAAACAAGTCATTGGCACTCGCGTACGGCGAGTGCCAATGGTCGGGGCGGTGGGGCCACGGCCTCCCGGTGGGTGACCGCCGGGTGGCACATGGCCGGTCGTCGCGGGCTATCCGGCCCGGCCGACGGACGTCGTCGTCGCCAGGTGGCGACGTCCCAAGGTGCGTACACCAGGCGGCCCATCCGGGGCACAACACTCGGGTGGCCCGTGAGTGTCCAGGAGGACAACGCCGTATGGCCAAGATGATCGCGTTCGACGAGGAGGCTCGCCGCGGCCTCGAGCGGGGCATGAACCAGCTCGCCGACGCCGTGAAGGTGACCCTCGGCCCCAAGGGCCGCAACGTCGTGCTCGAGAAGAAGTGGGGTGCCCCCACCATCACCAACGATGGTGTGAGCATCGCCAAGGAGATCGAGCTCGAGGACCCGTACGAGAAGATCGGCGCCGAGCTGGTCAAGGAGGTCGCGAAGAAGACCGACGACGTCGCCGGTGACGGCACGACGACGGCGACCGTCCTGGCCCAGGCCCTGGTTCGCGAGGGCCTGCGCAACGTGGCCGCCGGCGCCAACCCGATGGCCCTGAAGCGGGGCATCGAGGCCGCCGTGGCCAGCGTCTCGGAGGAGCTGCTCAAGCTCGCCAAGGACGTGGAGACCAAGGAGCAGATCGCCTCCACCGCCTCCATCTCGGCCGGTGACACCAGCGTCGGCGAGATCATCGCCGAGGCGATGGACAAGGTCGGCAAGGAAGGCGTCATCACCGTCGAGGAGAGCAACACCTTCGGCCTGGAGCTGGAGCTCACCGAGGGCATGCGCTTCGACAAGGGCTACATCTCCGCGTACTTCATGACCGACCCGGAGCGTATGGAGGCCGTCTTCGACGACCCGTACCTCCTGATCGTCAACAGCAAGATCTCGTCCGTGAAGGACCTGCTCCCGATCCTCGAGAAGGTCATGCAGAGCGGCAAGCCGCTGCTGATCATCGCCGAGGACATCGAGGGCGAGGCCCTGGCGACCCTGGTCGTCAACAAGGTCCGGGGCACCTTCAAGTCGGTCGCCGTCAAGGCGCCGGGCTTCGGTGACCGCCGCAAGGCCATGCTCGCCGACATCGCCATCCTCACCGGTGGCCAGGTCATCAGCGAGGAGGTCGGCCTCAAGCTGGACGCCGTCGGCCTCGACATGCTGGGCCGCGCCCGCAAGGTCGTGGTGACCAAGGACGAGACGACCATCGTCGACGGTGCCGGCGACGCCGAGCAGATCCAGGGCCGGGTCAACCAGATCCGGGCCGAGATCGAGAAGAGCGACTCCGACTACGACCGCGAGAAGCTGCAGGAGCGCCTGGCCAAGCTGGCCGGCGGTGTTGCGGTGATCAAGGTCGGCGCGGCCACCGAGGTCGAGCTGAAGGAGCGCAAGCACCGCATCGAGGACGCGGTGCGCAACGCGAAGGCCGCCGTCGAGGAGGGCATCGTCCCGGGTGGTGGCGTCGCGCTGGTGCAGGCCGGCAAGACCGCCTTCGACAAGCTGGACCTGACCGGCGACGAGGCGACCGGCGCGCAGATCGTCAAGATCGCGCTGGACGCCCCGCTGCGGCAGATCGCCGTCAACGCCGGCCTGGAGGGTGGCGTCGTCGTCGAGCACGTCCGCAACCTGGAGGCGGGCCACGGCCTCAACGCCGCCAACGGCGAGTACGTGGACCTGCTGGCCGCGGGCATCATCGACCCGGCCAAGGTGACCCGTTCGGCGCTGCAGAACGCCTCGTCGATCGCCGCGCTGTTCCTCACCACCGAGGCCGTCGTCGCGGACAAGCCGGAGAAGACCCCGGCCGCCCCGGCTGGCCCCGGCGGCGGGGACATGGACTTCTGAGTCCAGCTCCACCAACGCCGAAGGGGGCGGGCCGCTGACGCGGTCCGCCCCCGCTCGGGTGATCCGCCACCATGTCGCCGACATGGCGGCATCCAGAGGGCTCGGACACCCCTGTGTCGCCGACATGGAGGCGATCAAGACGCGGCGGTCGGCCGCCGTCGTACGGACTCCGGGCGGGCCTACGTCGGCAGGGGACGCTGGTTGCGTCGCTTCCGCGCCCGGTCGTACGGCTGCTGGATGCGGATCGGCTCGTCCACCAGGGCCAGTGGCTCCTCGGCCATCGGCGCGCCCGCTCCCGCCATCTCGGCCAACTGCTCGGCGTCGCCGTAGTCCAGCCGGTCGAACGGTAGTTGCCCCGGGAGCTCGTCGACCGGCGCCCAGGTGACGGGCTGTACGTCGTCGGTCTGGTCGTCGTCCGTGGTCATGACTGCCTCCTCTACCGGAACGGTAGGAGCCGTCGATGGCCGACGCGGCCGAACGGGACTATTCGGATCTATATCCTCTTTGCGCTCTCCGGGTGCCCGCCGTCCCCGAACGGTCGGTCGACGGCCGCCCCGACCGGCTTGCGGTACAGGAAGAAGACCCGCCCGATCCGAGCCCCCACGCTGCCCGAATAGAACGACACCGGCCCGACCCAGCCGATCTGGGCAGATTCAGCCCCCTCGTCCCGCTGGTCACGCAGGCAGCGGCGCAGCAGCACCCCGCCGATCCCCGAGCCCTCCGCCTCGGGCGCGGTGCCCATCGGCCCGAACCAGGTCGGCCGGGACGAGCCGTAGGCGGCGAAGCCGATGATCCGCCCGTCGCGTTCGGCCAGGTGCGCCCCCGCGCACGGCCGGCCCACCGAGCCGGCCAGCTCCCCGTCCCAGGCGCCGCCGAACGTGGACCGGGCGAACGCCGCCAGCGCCGGCAGGTCCGCCGGCTCCGCGCGCCGTACCGCGATGCCCCGGTCGGCCAGTCGCCGCTCCGCCGGCTCCGTCGTCCGCAGCGCCGGCGACCCGTCGTACGACAGGTCGGCCGTCATGTTCAGGGCCGTCCGGTCCTGCGTGTAGCCCAGCGCCAGCGCCGCGCAGATCGCCGGCGTGTACCGCACGTCGATTCCCGGCCAGGCGTAGTACGGCGGGTTGCCGGCCAGCAGCACCTCCACCGCGCCCCGCTCCGCCAGGACCCGCTCGGCCCGGGCGAGCAGCGCCCGGCCGACGCCCCGGCGGCGCTGCTCCGGGGCCACCGCGACCAGGTCGACGTGGCCGGCGGCCGGCTCCCGGGCGGCCAGCGAACCGATCAGCACCCCGACCAGCTCCGCCCCCCGGTACGCGCCCAGCGCCAGCACCGCCCGGTCCGCCGAGGCGCGGGTGTGCAGGGTGTCGACGATCGCCGCCGCCTCGGCCGCGTCCTCGGGCAGGTCCAGCGCGCGCCGGCACAGGGCCACCACGTCGGGCAGCGCGTCGGCGGCCAGCTCTGCGACGGTCGTCTCCGCGTCCATGGTCGCCGACCCTAGGCCATCGCCGCCGGGGCGGGCACCCGCCCTTTCTTTCACTCGGCGCGGGCGGCGCGCACGGCGGCGTACGCGTCGACGACGCCCGCCCCGGTGATGTTGGCGTCGCCGGCGCAGGCGTCGGACGGGTTGCGGGAGCGGTACGTCGGCTCGGCCGGGGTGGCCGTCTCGCGCAGGATGCGACGGGTGCGTTCCACGTCCCCGACCAGGGCCGGGTTCGCCGACCACATCAGCGCCACCACCCCGGCGACGTGCGGCGTCGCCATCGAGGTGCCGTCCAGGGTGGCGTACCCGCCGCCCGGCATCGCGGAGAGCACCCCCGCGCCCGGGGCGACCACGTCCGGCTTCGCCGCCCCCGGGACCGGCCCCCGGCTGGAGAACTCGGTGACCCGGCGCTGCCGGTCCACGGCGCCGACCGTGAACACCTCCGGGTACGTCGCCGGCGGGTCCTCGATCGACCCGCAGTACGGCCCGGTGTTGCCGGCCGCCGCCACCACGAACACGCCGGCCGCGTCCAGCGCCGCCGTCGCCGCCCGCAGCGCCCCCGGATCGCAGCCCTCGATCGGCGGGCAGCCCCACGAGTTGGTCAGCACCTGGGGGCCCCGCTCCGGGCGTCCGTCGGTGAAGGGGTCGCCGCCGGCGGGGAACGGGGCCAGCATGAACTGCAGGCAGTCGAGGTAGCGGGCCGGGCTGCCGAGGTTGCGGTCCAGGTTGACGCAGCCGACCCAGCTCGCCCCCGGCGCCACCCCGATGCCGCCGCGCCCGACCGCGCTGCCCGTCGTGTGGGTGCCGTGCCCGCCCCGATCGGTGGGCGTGCGGGTGTGCGACCACGGGTCGTACCAGGAGTCGTTTCCGCCCCGGAAGCCGGCGGCCAGCGCCGGGTGCCGGCCGTCCACCCCGGAGTCCGAGCTGCCGACCACGACGCCGGCGCCGGTCACGCCCAGCTGCGACCAGACCCGGTCGGCGCCGACGAGCGAGACGTTCCAGGCCGGGCCCGTCGGGGCGGGCTGCCCGCCGCGGGTGGTCGGGGCGGCCGCCGGGAGCGGGCGCAGCCGCTGGCTCACCAGCACCCGGGCCACCTCGGGCCGGCGGGACAGCCACGCCCGCACGCCCGGCCCGCCGTCCACCTCGACCGCGTTGACCAGGTAGTACGGCCTCGGGGCGAGCCCGAGCCGGGACAGGTCGCGGCGCAGGCCGGCCTGGGTGCGCCCGGCCGTCCCGACCAGCCGTCGGTAGACCTCCCGGGCCCTGGCGTCGCGGCCCGCCCGCCCGGGCGCACCGGCCGGCACGCCGCTCAGGTCGGCCTGCTCGCGCAGCACCACCAGCAGCCGCTCCCCGTACAGGCCGGGTTGGCCGGGGACGGCGTACACCGCCGCCGCCCCGGCGAGCAGGACCGCGGCCGTTCCGGCCGCCACCCGTCGGCTCGGCGTCCGGCCGCGCGGGCGGGCCAGCAGCACGCCGTACGCGACGGCCAGGACCGCGGCCACCGCCAGCCCGGCGACGGCGGCGACCGCCACCCAGAACGGGACGTCCCGGTCCGCCGCCAGGAGGAGGGTGATCTCCTCGGGGTCGGCGAAGGCCAGCGGCCCGAACACCGCGAGCCCGACCAGCCAGCGTGCCGGGGCGGGGCCGGCCGGGCCGTTCCCCCGGGCGGCCGGGGCCTGGAGCGCGGCCAGCGCGAAGCCGAGCGGCGGCAGGGTCAGCAGCGCGGGCAGTTGCGTCCCGGACTGGCCGACCCCGGCCGCGACCAGCAGCAGCGTCACCCCGGCCACCAGGCCGCCGACCAGCACCAGCCGGGCCGGCCGGGGCGGGCGGCCCACCGCGAAGCACGACCAGAACGGCGCGTCGAGCAACGCCCCCGCGAGGACGCCGACGGCCGCCGCCGCTGCCGCCGCGAGCACGGTCTCCAGCAGCCCGCCCAGGCCGCCGACCCACGCCCAGGGCAGCAGCGTGGCCAGCCCGGCGGCGACGGCCAGCAGGGTCGCCGGGGCGGGTCGCCGGACCGCCCCGCCCGCCCGGCCCACGCCTTCCGCGGCGGCCGACGCCGGCGGCCCGCCGACGGGAGACAGCGGCGTCGGCCCGTCCAGGGCCCGCTGCGGCGCCGGGAGGCGCTTCCGCGACAGCCGGCCGAGCACGACGGCGAGCGCGGCGGCGGTCAGGGCCGACGCGGCCAGGTAGCCCTCGTGGTGCACGGGCGGGAGCGCGCGCGGCAGGGCCAGCGCCCCGAAGGCCAGCAGCCCGGCGAGCCAGGCCCGCCCGGTGGCCCGGACCGCCCCGGCGCGGGGCAGCAGGGCGAGCAGCAGCACCGGGACGCCGGCCAGCACGACGGTGGCCAGGGCGACCGCCGGCCACAGCCAGACCGCCCGGTCCAGCCCGGCGGCCAGCAGGGTCTGATCGGCCAGCCAGCCGACCAGCTCGGTCGGGACGGTGACCGCGACCGTCCAGCAGCCGACCAGCGCCGCCGCCACCACCGGCCAGGGGCCGGGGCGGTGCGGCGGCGGGTCCGGCGGGACGGGACGACCGGGCGGGGGTGGGGGGCCGACCTCCATCCCCCGACAGTACGGCGGGTTCGCGACCTGCCGTCCGGCGGCCGTGACGGTTACGGTGTACGGGTGCGTGACCCCAACGTGTCCCGAGCCGTGGCCGGTCAGCTCTCCCCGGCGCGCCGCGCCGCCGACCTGCGACGACTGCGTGCCGAGCGGTTCGACGTCCTGGTTATCGGCGGTGGCGTCACCGGCGCCGGGGCGGCGCTGGACGCCGCCTCGCGGGGGCTCAAGGTGGCCCTGGTCGAGGCCCGGGACTTCGCCGCCGGCACGTCCAGCCGGTCCAGCAAGCTCATCCACGGCGGCCTGCGCTACCTGGAGCAGTTGGAGTTCCACCTGGTCCACGAGGCGCTGACCGAGCGGGGGCTGCTGGCCACCCGGCTCGCCCCGCACCTGGTTCGGCCGGTGCCGTTCCTCGTCCCGCTGCCCGCCGGCCGGGGCGCCCGGGAGCTGCCGGGCCGTGCCTTCCGCCGGTCCTACTACGGCCTGGGCGTGGCGACGTACGACGCGTTCGCCGGGCTGTTCGGGGGTGGGCGCGGAATGCCGCTGCACCGGCACCTGACCCGGGAGGGGGCGCGGCGGGTCTTCCCGAGCCTGCGCGCCGACACCCTGGCCGGGGCGATCCGCTACTACGACGGGCAGGTCGACGACGCCCGGCTGGTGGTCACCCTGGCCCGCACGGCGGCCAGCCTGGGCACGACCGTGGTCACCAGCGCCCGCGCGGTCGGGCTGATCCGGCAGGCCCGCGAGGTGACCGGGGTCCGCGTCCGCGACCTGGAGGCCCCCGCCGGCTCGCCCGACGCCGAGTTCGAGGTACGCGCCCGCACCGTCATCGCCGCGACCGGGGTGTGGAGCGACGACATGTCGCGGATGCTCAACGACGTCGGGCTGCGCCCGGGGCTGCGGGTCCGGGCGTCCAAGGGGGTGCACCTCGTGGTGCCCCGCTCGGCGATCACCGGCGAGGCCGGGCTGATCCTGCGCACCGCCACCAGCGTGCTCTTCGTGATCCCGTGGGGCGGGCACTGGATCATCGGCACCACCGACACCGACTGGCGGCTCGACCGGTCGCACCCGGCCGCGTCGGCCCGCGACATCGCGTACCTGCTGGAACAGGTCAACACCGTGCTGGACCGGCCGCTCACCACCGCCGACATCGAGGGCGTGTACGCCGGGCTCCGGCCGCTGCTGAGCGGTGAGGCCGACTCCACCTCGAAGCTGTCCCGGGAGCACGCGGTCGTCGAGCCGATGCTCGGGCTGCTGCTGGTCGCCGGGGGCAAGTACACGACGTACCGGGTGATGGCCTCCGACGTGGTCGACCGCGCCGCCCGTCGGCTCGGCGGGGTGCGCCCGTCCCGCACGGCCGACCTGCCGCTGCTCGGCGCCGACGGGTACGCCGCGATGTGGCGGGACCGGGCCGACCTGGCCCGCCGGCACGGGGTGCCGGTCGGGGTGGTCGAGCACCTGCTGGAGCGGTACGGCACCCTCACCCTCGACCTGCTGGCGCTGGTCGAGGCGGACCCGCTGCTCGCCTCCCCGCTGGCCGGCGCCCCGGAGTACCTGGCGGCCGAGGTGACGTACGCGGCCCGCGCCGAGGGGGCCCTGCACCTGGAGGACGTGCTGACCCGGCGTACCCGGATCTCCTTCGAGACCGCCCACCGCGGGCTGGAGTCGGCGGAGCACACCGCGGAGCTGATGGGTGCGGTGCTCGGCTGGGACGCCGCGACCCGGGAGCGGGAGATCGAGCACTACCGGGCCCGGGTGGAGGCGGAGCGGCAGTCCCAGTTGATGCCGGACGACGCCGCCGCCGACGCGGCGCGCCTCGGCGCCCCGGACGTGCGGGGCTTCGCGGCGGACCGGGGCACCGACGGCGACGCGGCCCTGCCGTCCTCGCGCTGACCGGTCCCGCCGACCCCGGCCCGGGTCCCGCCGACCCCGGCCCGGGTCCCGCCGATCCCGGCCCGGGGTGGCCGCTCAGAGCACCTTGCCGGGGTTGAACAGCCCCTCCGGGTCCAGCGCCGCCTTGATCGCCTGGTGCGCCCGGACCCCGACCGGCCCGATCTCCCGGGCCAGCCAGTCCCGCTTGAGCAGCCCCACCCCGTGCTCGCCGGTGCAGGTGCCGCCCAGCTCCAGGCCCAGCCGCATGATCTCGTCGAAGGCCCGCCGGCCGCGTTCCAGGCTGGCCGGGTCGGCCCGGTCCACCACGATGTTCGGGTGCATGTTGCCGTCGCCGGCGTGCCCCACCACCCCGATCGGCACCGCGCACTCCTCGGCGATCCGGGCCACCCCGTCGAGCAGGGCGGCGAGCGAACCCCGGGGCACCGCCACGTCGTCGATGATCAGGCCGCCGTTGCCGCCCGGGTACGCCTCGGCGGCGAACCTCTCCATCGCCGGGTGGGCCAGCCGGCGGGCCTGCAGCAGCGCCGCCGCCTCCACCGCGTCGGTGGCCGCGTACACCTCGTCGGCGCCGGCGGACTCGCAGACCTCGGCGAGCCGGGCCAGGTCCTCGGCCGCCCGGGACCCGGTGTCCACGGCGGCGAGCAGCAGCGCCCGCGCGTCGGTGCGCAGCCCCATCGGCTGGTACGCCTCGATCGCCGCCAGGTGGGTCCGGTCGAGCAGTTCGAGCAGGCTCGGGGTGAGCCCCCGGGCGGCGATCTGCGCCACCGCCGTGCCGGCCTCGGCCGTCGAGTCGAAGACCGCGACGAGGGTCAGGGACTCCTCCGGCGCCGGCCGCAGCGCGACCGTGATCTCGGTGATCACGCCGAGGGTGCCCTCGGAGCCGACGAAGAGCCGGGTGAGGTCGTACCCGGCGACGCCCTTGGCGGTGCGCCGGCCCGTACGCAGCACCTCGCCGGAGGCGAGCACCACCTCCAGGCCGAGCACGTACTCGGTGGTCACGCCGTACTTGACGCAGCACATGCCGCCGGCGTTGGTGGAGACGTTGCCGCCGATGGTGGACGACTCCCAGGAGCCCGGGTCCGGCGGGTAGTACAGCCCCTGCCTGCGGACCGCCCCGGCCAGCGTCGCGTTCACCACGCCGGGCTGGACCACCGCGATCCGGCTGACCGGGTCGATCTCCAGGATCGCGTCCATCGCCACGGTGCTGAGCACCACCGCGCCGTCCACCGCGTTCGCCGCGCCGGCCAGCCCGGTCCGTGCCCCCTGCGGCACCACCGGTACGCCGTGTCGCGCCGCCGCCCGCACCACGGCGGCCACCTCCTCGGTGCTGCGCGGGCGGACCACCACCAGCGGGGTGCCCGAGGCGCACAGGTCGGCCTCGTCCCGCTCGTGCATGCGGAGCAGGTCCGGGTCGGTCAGGACGGCGGAGTCGCCGAGCACGGCGCGCAGGTCAGCGAGGAGGGGGGTTCCGGCCATGCGGAAGAGGCTAACGGGCGGCTATCTTGGCGGCCATGCTGTACCTGGACCGGCCCGCCTGGCCGGCGCGTGGGCGGCTCTGGTCCCACCTGATCAGCGACGTCTCGTACGCGGAACTGCACGCCTTCGCCGAGGCGCTCGGCGCGCCCCGGCGTGCCTTCGACCGGGACCACTACGACATCCCCGCCGAGCGGTACGCCATGGCGGTGTGGCTCGGCGCGAGCGTGGTGCCGAGCCGGGACCTGGTCCGCCTGCTCCGCGCGGCGAACCTCCGCCGCCCCCGCCACCTGACCCGCTGACATTCCGGTTACGTGAGGCGGGTCAGTTCGCGGGTCAGGTTGGACCTGGCCTGGGGCTCCCAGGTGGCGGCCAGCGGGGGGAGGCGGTACAGGGCGGGCAGGGCGAGCAGGTGCGCCAGCACGCGGGCGCGGCCGGCCCGGAAGTCCGGGTCGGGCACGTGCGCGTACTCCCGGCGGACGGCCGCCGCGTACCGGTCGTACTCCTCGGGCGGGCCGGCCAGGACGGCCAGGTCCGCGTCGCAGAGCAGCGCGCCGTCGGCGTCCCCGGCGGTCGTCGCGTGCCCGGCGGTCAGCAGCACCAGCCGGCGTACCTCGGCCACCGCCCCGGCCGCGACGCCCAGGCCGGCCAGGAGCGCCGCGGCCAGGTCGGCGCTGTCCCGCTCGTTGGCGTCGCCCGGAGCCCGGGGATCGTAGACCGCGTCGTGGCACCAGGCGGCGAGCCGCACCAGGTCCGGCCGGTCGGCCAGACCCGCGTACGCGTCGACGACGTCGAGCACGGCGGTCAGGTGCCGGGTCGTGTGGTAGTGCCGGTGGGGCTCCCGCCAGCGGGTCAGCAGGCTCTCTCCGGCGGCGGTCGACGCCGGCCCGTCGGTCGCCCCGGCGGCCCGCGCCGCCGCCCGCCACCGGTCGATCAGCTCGGTCACCCGCCCGAGTGTGCCGCACCCGGGCGAGGATTCACCCCCTCCGGTACGGGTAGTCCGCGCCATGGCCCAGGACCGGCGACCCTCGCTGCTGCGACGCGCCTCGAAGCGCGACGGCGTGGACCTCGACGCGGCGCGGATCGCCGAGGGCATGGCGTACCTGCGGAACCGGGGCCGGGACACCCTGCGCGACCGGCTGCACCGCGTCCGGATGTCGGTCGGCCTGGCCGTCCAGGCCGGGCTGGCGGCCGCCCTGGCGTGGATCGTGTCCTACCGGATCCTGAACAACCCGCAGCCGGTCTTCGCCCCGATCTCGGCGGTCGGCACCCTGGCCGCGTCGGTCGGCCAGCGGCTGCGCCGGACATTCGAGCTGATCGTCGGGGTGGCCGTCGGGGTGTTCCTCGGCGACGGGCTGATCCTGCTGCTCGGCACCGGCGGCTGGCAGCTCGGGGTGGTGGTGACCGCCGCCATCCTGCTCACCCTCTTCTTCGGCGGCAGCGTGGCTGTCGTCATCCAGGCCGCCGCCACCGCCGTGCTGATCGTCACGCTCAGCCCGTCCACGCAGAACCTGGAGATACCGCGGTTCATCGACGCCGCCGTCGGCGGCGGCATCGCGCTGCTGGTGACGGCGATCCTGCTGCCGCTGAACCCGCTGCGGGTGATCAACCGGGCCGCCCGGCCGGCGCTGGAACTGCTCGCCGACCAGCTCGACAACACCGCCCAGGCGCTGCGCGAGCGGGACCGCGACCGCGCCCGGCGGGCCATGGAACGGCTCCGGGAGAACAAGGAGGAACTGGCCGCCTTCACGGAGGCGATCGAGGGCGCCAAGGAGACCAGCACCCTCTCCCCGGCCCGTTGGCACCGGCGCAACGAGCTGACCCACTACGCCCAGGCGGCGGACCCCATCGACCGGGCGATGCGCAACAGCGGGACGCTCATCCGGCGCTCGGTGACCCTGATCGAGGACGAGGAGGCGGTGCCCGGCCCGATGCCCGACGCCGTGGGCCACCTCGCCGAGTCGGTCCGGCTGCTCCGGCACGAGTTCTCCGTCGGGGCGGAGCCGCAGCGGGCCCGGGAGCGGTCCCTGCGCGCGGTCAGCGAGGCCGGCCGGGCGTACGGGGAGGGCGTCGGCTTCTCCGGCAGTGTGGTGATCGCGCAGGTGCGGACGACCGCCAGCGACCTGATGGTCGCCTCCGGCGTCTCGCAGGAGGAGGCGAACCGGCTGGTCCGACGGGCCTTCGGCAGCCCGGAGAAGGAGCAGGAGGCCGAGGCCGAGAGCTCGGCCGGCCCGCGGCCCCCCACCGCCCCCGCCCTCGGCTGAACGGTCGGGGGCCGCCGTCGACGCCTGGGGCAGGCCCTCCTCACGCGGAACATCGGAGCGTCGCGAGGGCGGCGAGCAGGCGGTCGACGTCGTCGGTCGTGCTGCCCAGCCCGAGGCTGGCCCGCAGGGCGGTCGGCGGCAGGTCGGTGCGCCCGCTGCGGGCGGCGGCCTCGGCGAGCAGCCGCCGGGCCAGCGGGTGGGCGCAGAACAGCCCGTCGCGGACCCCGATGTCGTGCCCCGCGGCCAGCTCCGCCGCCACCTCGGCCGAGTCCCGGCCGGCCACGACGAACGACACGATGCCGACCCGCGGCGCGTCCGGGCCGAAGGTGCGCAGCTCCACCGCGTGCGGCAGGGCGGCCAGGCCGTCCCGGAGCCGGGCCAGCAGCGCCTGCTCGTGGGCGTGCAGCGCGGCCCGGTCGGCGTCGGCCAGCGCCGCGCACACCGCCGCCAGGGCGACCGCGCCGAGCAGGTTGGGCGTGCCGCCCTCGTGCCGCGCCGGGCCGGTGGTCCAGCGCACGTCGTGGGTGGCCGCGCCGACGTGGCTGGTGGCGCCGCCGCCCGCCAGGTACGGCGGGGCCGCGTCCAGCCAGTCGCCCCGGCCGAGCAGCACTCCCGCCCCGAACGGCGCGTACAGCTTGTGCCCGGAGGCGGCCAGGTAGTCCACGTCCAGCGCGGCCACGTCGACCGGGACGTGCGGGGCGAGCTGGGCGGCGTCGACCGCGATCCGGGCGCCGTGCCGGCGGGCCACCAGCGCCAGCTCGGCCACCGGCCAGCGCTCCCCGGTCACGTTGCTCGCCCCGGTCACCGCGACCAGCACCGGCAGATCGGCCCGCGTACCGCGGCGCAGCTCCGTCAGCGCGGCCTCCAGCGCGCGGACCGCTTCACCCGGGGCGGCCGGCACCGGCAGCCGCACCGAGCCGCGCGGCCAGGGCAGCAGGTTGGCGTGGTGTTCGCCGGCGAAGGTGACCACGGTGGTCCCGGCGGGCAGGGCCCGGGCCAGCAGGTTCAGCGCGTCGGTGGTGTTGCGGGTGAAGACGACGTGGTCGCCCGCGCGGGCGCCGAAGAAGTCGCCGACCGTCTGCCGCGCCCGCTCGTACTCCAGGGTGCAGCGCCGCGACAGCGCGCCGGCGCCGCGGTGCACGCTCGCGTACCAGGGCAGGAGCTCGGCCACGGCGTCGGCCGCGGCCCGCGCGCACGGCGCGCTGGCGGCGTGGTCGAGGTTGACCTGGCCCGGCACGCCGAGCACGTCGAGCGGCCGCGCGGTCCGCGACGGCAGCGGGGGCAGCGGGGGTACGAGGGTGACGGTCACTGGCCTACCTCCGAGGTCCGGGGACCCCGGGGTGGGCACCGGGACGGGGTCCGCGCTTGCCCAGCGCCGGACGGGGCTGGGCCCGGTCATCACCCGGGGCACCCCACCGCGAACTAGACGAGGGTTGCCGGCCAGCAAGCCGGGGCTTCGCGCTGGCACTCGTGACCTGCCGGCAGCATACCGCCCGCCGGATGCGGCCGGACCCGCCGGTCGGGGGTGACTACGCTGACGGGATGGCCGACACTCCGCCCGGCGGCGCCACCCCGCCGTGGACCGCGCCCCCCGTCCCGTCGCCGCCCGGCGGGGCCGACAGGATGCCGCCGCGCCGGCTGGGCTGGCGGCGGATCGCGGTGTTGACCCTGGTGGTGCTGCTGATCGCGGCCTGCGCGGTCTACATGCTGTTCGTGCTCGGTTCGAACCTCGGCCCGCAGGCGCTCCTGGTCGGCGTGCTCGCCGCCGTCCTGCCGGTGCCGGTCCTGGTCGCCGCCTTCCTCTGGCTCGACCGGTACGAGCCGGAGCCGCTGAAGTACCTGGTCTTCTGCTTCGCCTGGGGCGCGTTCGTCTCCACCGCCGCCTCGCTGACCGTCAACGAGTTCTTCGCCGCCCGGTTCGCCGACTGGCAGTTGCCCGCCGCGCTCACCGGGGTGCTGGTCGCCCCGTTCATCGAGGAGTTGACCAAGGCGCTCGGGCCGATCCTGCTGCTGGTGTTCCGCCGCCGGGAGTGGTCCGGGATCACCGACGGCCTGGTCTACTGCGGGCTGTCGGCGGTCGGCTTCGCGATGGTGGAGAACATCCTCTACCTCGGCGGCTACGGCTACCGCTCGGGCGTCGACGAGTACGGCCCGGCGACCGGGGCCCAGCAGGTCATCGCGATCTTCATCGTCCGGATCCTGCTGTTCGGGTTCGCCCATCCGCTGTTCACCTCGATGACCGGGGTGGGGCTGGGCATCGCCGCCCGTGCGGCCGACCGGCGGCTGCGGTTCCTCGCCCCGATCGCGGGCCTGCTGCTGGCGATGATGCTGCACGGCACCTGGAACCTGCTGCCGTCGCTGGCCCAGGCCACGGGGCAGGCGGTGATCGCCCTGTACGGGTACCTCGGGGTGATGGTGCCGATCTTCTTCGGCATGGTCGGCCTGGCCGTCTGGCTGCGCGGCTGGGAGGGCCGGCTGACCGAGCGCACCCTGCCGGACTACGTGCGGGCCGGCTGGCTGACCCCGCCGGAGGTGGCCTCCCTGGGCAGCCTCGGCCGGCGGCACGCCGCCCGCACCTGGGCGCGGCGGGTCGCCGGGGACGCCGGGGTGAAGGCGATGCGCGGGTACCAGTTCTCCGCCACCCGCCTGGCCCTGCTGCGGGACGGGATGCGCCGGGGGCTGGACCGCAGCCCCGTCGACCGGGAACGGACGGCGCGGGAGGAACGGGAACTGCTGGACGCGATCACGGCGTACCGGTCGTTCTTCGTCGGCCGCGACCCGCAGGCCCCGGTCGGGCGCTGGGACGGCCAGCGCTACCACCTGCGGTTCCCGGACGGCTCGGAGCGGCCGGTCGACGCCCCGGACGACCCCGTCGTGCCGATCCCCGTGGTGCTCGCCCCACCGCCTCCTTCCGCCCATCCGGCCGGCTACGGCCCACCGGGCTGGTACGGCCCCGGCCCGGCCGCCCCCTGGCCGCCGGGCCGGCCCTGACCGACCGGCAGCGCCCCCGGTTCCCGGGCCGGATCCGACCGGCAACGCCCCGCTGTCGGGGCTCAGGCCGCCCCGGGCCCTCGGGCCGGGTCCGTCAGGTCATCAGGCTGGTGAGGAAGTCGCCGAGGCCCTGCGCCATCGCCATCAGGCCCGCCCCGATCGCCTTGACCATCTGCGCCGCGCCCTCGGGCCGGAACGCCATGAAGTAGATCAAGAACGCGACGCTTCCCCAGGCGAGCAGCTTCTTGACGAATACCGGCATGGTCCCTCCCCAGGGCGCTGACGTGCCTGGCTTCCCGCCGCCGGCAGACGCAAACGACGGCGGGAGCCGGGACGACCCGGGGGAGCGGGGTCGAAAGGGAGCCCCTGCTGTCCCGAAGGCGTCAACAGGGGCCCTTCCTCACAGGTACAGGCCGGTGGAGCCGGACGCCTCCGACTCGACCCGTTCGGCGGCGACGGCGTGCACGTCCCGCTCCCGTAGCAGGACGTACCCCCGGCCGTGCAGCTCGACCTCCGACCGGTCGTCGGGGTCGAAGAGCACCCGGTCGCCGGAGACGATGGAGCGGACGTGGGGGCCCACGCCCACCGCGGTCGCCCAGGCCAGCCGCTTGCCCACGGCGGCGGTCGCGGGGATCACGATGCCGGCGGTGGAGCGACGCTCACCCTCGCTGCCCTCCATGCGCACCAGCAGCCGATCGTGCAGCAGGCGGATCGGCAGGCCGGAGTCGAGATTCGTGTCGGCGGTCACGACGGAACGGTACCCCGTCGGCCCGGACGGGCTCGCCGGTGGTTGCGCGGTGCCGACCAGGGGGCGGGTGTGGCGGAATCCGCCTATGGTGGTGCCCGGGAACGTATCCTGGCCCCCCTGTCGTCCTGGGTGGGCGGATACCTGATGCGGGAGGTGCGCTTGAGCCGCTTCGAGCGGGTGCGTGGACGGCTCCGCCGCGCGTTCGAGTCGGGACGGGAGTCGGCGCGGCGCGATCGCCCGGACACCGCCGACGCAGGCGCACCGGAGGAGGGCGGGGTCGCCTCGCCGGCCTCGCCGGGTCCGGCCGCCCCGCCGTCGGCCGCGGTGGTCGGCGCCGAACCCCCCGCCGCCGTGCACGCCTCCACCTCCAGCCGCGACGACGCGGACGTGCCGCACGCCCTGCGGATCGCCGCCGCGTGGTCGTGGCGGCTCATCGTCATCGGGGCCGTGGCATGGGCGCTGCTGAGGATCGTCGGCACCATCCGGGTCGTGATCATCCCGCTGGCGATCGCGCTGCTGCTCTCCGCGCTGCTGGCGCCGGCCGTCGGCTGGCTGCTCCGGGCGCGCCTGCCCCGGTCGCTGGCGACCGGGGTCGTGTTGGTGGGCGGCCTGGCCGCGGTCGTCGGCACGCTGACCCTGGTGGTCAACGAGTTCATCAAGGGCGTGCCGGAGCTGAGCAAGAACGCGTCCCAGGGTGTGCGGCAGATCCAGGACTGGCTCAAGACCGGCCCGCTGCACCTCTCCGACAGCCAGCTCAACCGGTACATCGACGAGGCCCAGAACTGGATCAACGAGAACACCGAGCGGTTCACCAGCGGGGCGATCTCCACCGCCGCCACCCTCGCCGAGGTGCTGACCGGCATGGTGCTGGTGCTGTTCGCCACGTTCTTCTTCCTGCGCGACGGCAACAGCATCTGGCGCTTCCTGGTCCGGCTGCTGCCCGTGGCCGCCCGGTGGAAGGTCGACGACGCCGGCCGGGCGTCCTGGGAGACCCTCGTCGCCTACGTGCGGGCCACCGTGCTGGTCGCCTTCATCGACGCCGTCGGCATCGGCATCTTCCTGGTGATCTTCGACATCCCGTTCGCGTTCCCCCTGGCGGCGCTGGTCTTTCTCGGGGCGTTCATCCCGATCGTCGGTGCGGCGCTCTCCGGCGGCGTGGCGGTGCTCGTCGCGCTGGTCGACAGCGGCCCGGTCACGGCGCTGATCATCCTGGGCGTGGTGATCGGCGTGCAGCAGGTCGAGGGGCACGTGCTCCAGCCGTTGATCATGGGCCGGGCGGTGGCCATCCACCCGCTCGCCGTGATCATCGGCATCGCCGGCGGCGTCGTGCTCGCCGGCATCACCGGGGCGCTGGTCTCGGTGCCGCTGATCGCGGTGCTCAACACCGCCGTCCGCCGGCTCGCCGCGCGCACCGTGCCGGACACCCCGCCGGACGCCGTGGTGGTCGCCGCCAAGGCCCCCTGACCGGCCGCCGGCGCGGGAAGCCCCGGGCCCCCGGACCGGGCGGCTCGGTCACGACTTGGCGAGCCGCTCCAGGGCGCCCCGGGCGACCTCCGGCCGGGTCGTGTACCAGAACGGGGGCAGCGAGCGGCGCAGGAACGGCCCGTAGCCGCGGGCGGTCTCCAGCCGGGAGTCGAGCACCGCCACCACGCCCCGGTCCCCGGTGGCCCGGATCAGCCGGCCCACCCCCTGCGCCAGCCGCACGGCGGCGATCGGCACACTGACCGAGGCGAAGCCGGAGCCGCCGCTCGCGTCCACGGCGGCGGCCCGGGCCGCGGCGAGCGGCTCGTCCGGGCGGGGGAACGGCAGCCGGTCGATCACCACGAGCTGGCAGGAGTCGCCCGGCACGTCGACCCCCTGCCAGAGCGACATCACCCCGAACAGGCAGCTCGACCGCTCCTCGCGGAACCTGCGGACCAGGATCGGCAGCGACTCCTCGCCCTGGAGCAGCACCGGCAGTTCCGTCCGCGCCCGCAGCAGCTCCGCCGCCTGCTGCGCGGCCCGGCGCGAGGAGAAGAGCCCGAGGGTACGCCCACCGAGCGCGCCGACCAGCGCGAGCAGTTCCTCACCGGCCGCCTCGGGCAGGCCGGAGACGCTGGGACGGGGCAGGTGCGCGGCGACGTACAGGATGCCCTGCCGGGCGTAGTCGAACGGCGACCCGACGTCGAGGGACCGCCAGCCCGGACCCTCGGTGGCCGGGGCGGCGTCGGCCGCGGCCCGGTCGCCGGCCCCACCGCCCGACGCGGCGGCCCGGCCGGCCTGCGAACCGGTCGACCCGCCGGACGCGGTGGCGGCGGCCAACGCGGCGGCGGCCGGGGACGGCGGGGTGGCCGGCGGCGCCTCCAGCCCCAGCGCGCGGGCCACCGTGTCGAACCGGCCGCCGAGCGTCAGCGTCGCCGAGGTGGCGACGACGGTGCGCTCGTCGTACAGGTGGGCGGAGAGGGTCCCGGCGACCGAGAGCGGGGCGACCACGAGCGCCCGCCGGCTGCCGTTGTCCGGCTTCTCCACCCAGGCCACGTCGTGGTCGGCCTCCTCCAGCAGCCGCTGGGCGGTCGTCGACAGCTCGTCCAGCACCGCCTTGGCCTGCTGCTTGCGGACCGGGTCAGGGTCGTCGGCCTTCACCTCGCCGATGGCGTCCAGGGCGGCCCGGGTGGCCCCGTCGAGCAGCGTGCACGCCTCGCGCAGCGGCCCGGGCAGCCCGGCGGTGAGCCGGCCGGCGGGCGCCTCGGCCAGCCCGACGGCGAGGGCGTCGCCGGCCTCGGTGAGCCGTTCGGCGACCTCCGGGCGCAGCAGCGGGCGGGCCCGGCGGGCGGACCGGTCGATCAGCTCCGGCACCAGCTCGGCCTGGGCGGCGGAGGAGACCCGGTCGGCCAGCTCGTGCGCCTCGTCCACGATCAGCAGCTTGTGCGGCGGCACGATGTGCCGGCCGGCGAGCATGTCGACGGCGAGCAGGCTGTGGTTGGTGACCACGATGTCCGCCTCCCGCGCCCGGGCCCGGGACGCCTCGGCGAAGCACTCCGCGCCGAACGGGCAGCGGGCCGCCCCGACGCACTCCCGGGCCGGCATGGACACGGCGCGCCACACCTGGTCGTCGACGCCCGGGTCCAGCTCGTCGCGGTCGCCCGTCTCGGTCTCCATCGCCCAGTCGCGCAGCCGCTGGACCTGCTTGCCGAGCCGGCCCGCCTCGCCGAGCCACTTCCCGCCGCCGGAGCCCGGCGCGTCGAAGAGGCTGTCCTGCGGCTCGTCCTCCGTGGAGCCGTCCAGCCGGGCCAGGCAGAGGTAGTGGTGCCGGCCCTTGAGCACCGCGAACGTGGGCCGGCGGTTGAGCAGCGGCTGCACCGCGTCGGCGAGCCGGGGCAGGTCGTGCTCGACGAGCTGGGACTGCAACGCCAGGGTCGCGGTGGAGACCACCACCGGCCCGTCGACGGTCAGCGCCGGGGCCAGGTACGCCAGCGACTTGCCCGTGCCCGTGCCCGCCTGCACCAGCAGGTGCTCGCCCGAGGCGACGCACTCCTCGATGGCGGCGGTCATCTGCTGCTGGCCGGGGCGGGCCGCCCCGCCGGGGACCGCGCCGACCGCGGCGGCGAGCAGCTCCGCGCCGCCGGGCCGGCTGCCGCGCCGCCGGGTGGAGCTGCGGGAGACGGCGGAACCGGTGGCGGTGCGCGGCGGAGTCACCGTGCGACGGTACCCGCCGCCGCCGACACCGGGGGAGCCGCGCCCGGCGTGGCGGTGTCACCGTACGGCCGCGCCGCGTAATTTCCCCCGCGCGACGAGTGGGCGGTATCGACTAGGGTGGGGACTCATGCCGAGCGACGTGGTCCGTGTGATCTACCGCAAGTACGACGGCAGCGCCCACCGCGACTACCGGGCCCGTCGCCTGGCCGAGGACGACCTCGGCGTCTGGCTCGGCGTGCCGGCCGGCACCGAGTCGGTCTACCACGGCCGGCCCTCGGTGGAGCAGATCCCGTTCGTGCTGCTGGTCCCGCGCCACGCCTGGTGGACCGGGATGTTCAACCCGCCGCCGCGCACCAGCGAGGTCTACTGCGACATCACCACCCCGGCCCGCTGGGAGGGCGACGACACGGTCCACCTGATCGACCTCGACCTGGACGTGGTGCGCCGCCGGGCGACCGGCAACGTCGAGCTGCGCGACGAGGACGAGTTCGCCGAGCACCGGCAGCGGTTCGGCTACCCCGACGACCTGGTGGCCGAGGCGGAGGCCGCGGCCCGGGTGCTGCTCGTCGCGCTGGGCGACGGCAGCGAGCCGTTCGCCACGTCGTACCGGAAGTGGCTGGCCCTGGTGGTCTGAGCCCGCCCGCCGGGGCGCCGACGCCCGGTCCCGGCCGGCGCGGGGGTCACCAGCGCGGCGGCCAGGTGTCGTCCTCGCCCAGGACCGGTACGCGGGCCATCTTGTCCGGGTTGAGCTGGTTGAAGATGCCGGTGATCCGCCCCTCGTGAACGGTGAACGCGACGACCTGGCGCAGCGGCCGGCCGTTGGTGTAGACGGCCTCCAGCAGCAACCCGAGCGACCCGTCCACCAGCACCGGCCGGGCGCGCAACTGGCCGTAGCGGCCCGCCTGGGCGAACAGGCCGAGGAGGAGCTTGCCGACCCTCTCGGCGCCGGTGACCGGGCGTCGGGCGGCCGGGAAGTGCCCGCCGCTGTCGCCGATCAGCACCACGTCCGGGGCCAGCACCCGGACCAGCTCGGCCAGCTCCCCGGAGCGGGTCGCCGAGACGAAGGCGTCCACCACCCGCCGCTGCTCGGCCAGGTCGGCGGTGTGCCGGGGCGCGTCGGAGGCGTCGACCGCCCGGCGGGCCCGGGAGGCGAGCTGCCGGGCAGCCACCGTCGTCGTGCCCAGCACCTCGGCGATCTCGCCGAACGGCACCGCGAAGACGTCGTGCAGCACCAGCGCGACCCGCTGCTCGGGGCTGAGCCGCTCCAGCACCACCAGCAGGGCGGTGCCGACCTGCTCGGCGCGTACCGCCCGCTCGGCCGGGTCGGGGGCGAACCCCTCGTCGACCGGCCCGGACGCGTACGGGCCGACCACCGGCTCGGGCAGCCACTGACCCGGGTACGTCTCCCGGCGCACCCGGGCCGAGCGGAGCACGTCCAGGCAGATCCGGCCGCACGTCGTGGCCAGCCAGGCGCCGAGGTTGTCGACCCTGGCCCGGGCCGCCGGGTCGGCGAGCGCGCCCGCGTACCGCAGCCAGGTCTCCTGCACCGCGTCCTCGGCCTCGCTCCGGCTGCCCAGCATCCGGTATGCCAGGGCGGTCAGCCGCCCCCGATCCGCCTCGAACTCCGCCACCAGATCCACGGCACACCCGTTACCTATCAGTGCGCTCTGGTGAGCATGTGATTGGTAGTCCTGCCTTGCGGTGGGACGGTCCCGGTCTGACCCGTTGTGGCGGTGCCGGGTTGACGTTTCACGGCCACCTGCCCCGCGAGCGGGGTCTTACGGTCGGCTCCACGTCCGTTTGGCGACTCCCGGCCACTCCGGGCGTCGACAGCCTCACCCGCGAGCGCGGCGAGGTTGCGTGCGGCGTTCAGATCCCGGTCCAGGACCAGGCCGCAGGTGGCGCAGGTGTAGGTACGCTCGGCCAGGGCCAGCTTCGTTCTCACCGTGCCACAGCCCGAGCAGGTCTTCGAGGACGGAAACCAGCGGTCGGCCACGATCAGCCGACCCCCGTTCCATCCGGCCTTGTAGGCGAGTTGTCGGCGCAGTTCGGCGAACCCGGCGTCGGCGATGTGCCGGGCCAGACGCCGGTTGGTCAGCATCCCGGACACATTCAGGTCCTCGACCGCGATCGTGCCGTGCTCACGGGCCAGCCGGGTGGTGAGCTTGTGCAGCCCGTCGCGGCGCAGGTTCGCCACCCGGGCGTGCGCGCGAGCGAGTCGGGCCCGCGCTCGTTGCCACCGCTTCGACGGCCGTGCTCCGGCGCGCCGCGCGAGAACCATCCGCTCCTGCCCGGCAGTAAGATCCAACGCGAACCGGTACGCCTGAACCGTCCTCACGACACGTCACCCGCAGCGGCGGCCTCGACCGCCCGGCGGACACCAGCAGATCCTGCCCCGTCACCCACCCAATGACGCAGACGACCCGACGGCGCAGATCGGCGCGCTGACCCCCCACCAGACACCGACACAGACGACAAACTACCCAACCCTGACGGCCGAAGCCAGCGACTCACCGACCATGTTGGACCACCCGACCCGACAAGCCGGCCGCATACCGACGCCGAACGGCGACACACGAAACGCCCTCCGACGCCGCCCATTCCCTCACGCCAACGGACAACCACAGCATGCCCAAGGCAGCTAAAGCTGCCTCGCTTGCCACCTGGTGGCATCCCTCCCCGTCCCCCAGGGGACGCGCGTCGTCCCCCAAACGTGACACGGATCTTGAGATCCGCTCAAGAGGCGGGCGCGGGCCGGCCGGGTGAAGATCGGGGAATGGGGCGCAGTCGAGGAGACGGAGATCGTGCCGCCGGTGGGCGGGACGATGCGGGACCTGTTGCGGATGTCCCCGGCGGGTACGCCGGTCGACCTGGGGGCGGTCGGAGCTGGCCGGCGCGGGGGTGACCCTGGTGAAGGTGATGCTGCACATCTCGTACGCCGAGCAGGGGCAGCGGCTGCTGGAGCGGCTGACCGACCCGCGCAAGCACTGGAAGTACAACCCGAGCGACCTGGACTCCCGGGCCGGTGGGACGACTACCAGGCCGCGTACGCCGAGGCCCTGGCGCGGTGCGGCACGGACGTCGCGCCCTGGTACGTGGTCCCGGCGGACCGGAAGTGGTACCGGGACTGGGCGGTCGCCCACCTGCTGCGGGAGACGTTCGACGACCTGGATCTGGGGTATCCGCCCGCCGACTTCGACGTGGCGGCGGAACGCAGGCGGTTGCGGGGCGATCGACCGGGATCAAGGTGAACGGCAGATGAACAGCCAGTAAACGGCGCTTGACCAGGGGTGGGCCGGCGATTGAGCTTTTCTGCCGCCTCCTAGCATTCCCACTGCACGTGCCTCCGGGGCGTCCGCCACCCTTCCACCGACACGACGAGGTCCAGGCTGTGAAGTTTTCCTTCCGCCCCACCGAGGGCGCCTTCTACGAGCTCTTCACCAGGGCGGCGCAGAACCTGGTGAAGGGCACCGAGCTGCTGAACGAGCTGGCCCTGCCGGGCGTCGACGTGCAGTCGGTGAGCGAGCGGCTCACCGAGGTCGAGCACGACAGCGACCAGATCACCCACGAGCTGTACAAGAAGATCAACTCCACCTTCATCACCCCGTTCGACCGGGAGGACATCTACCGTCTGGGCTCGCTGCTCGACGACGTGATGGACCACCTGGAGGCCGTGGGCAACCTGCTCTACCTGTACGGCCTGACCAAGCTGCCGGCGCTCCCGCGCGAGCTGCACGAGCTGGTCAACGTGCTGGACCAGCAGGCCAAGCTGACCGCCGAGGCGATGCCGCGCCTGAAGTCGATGAAGGACCTCGAGGACTACTGGATCGAGTGCAACCGGCTGGAGAACGACGGCGACCAGGCGTACCGGATGCTGCTGGTCCGCCTCTTCTCCGGCGAGTACGACGCCCTGACCGTGCTCAAGATGAAGGAGGTCGCCGACGAGTTGGAGGCGGCCTGCGACGCCTTCGAGCACGTGGCCAACACCGTCGAGACGATCGCGGTCAAGGAGTCCTGATCCAGTGACCCTGACACCCGAACTCATCGCCGTGCTGGCGGTGATCGTGGTGGCCCTGGCGTTCGACTACACCAACGGCTTCCACGACGCCGCCAACGCCATCGCCACCAGCGTCTCGACACGCGCCCTGACACCCCGGGTCGCCCTCGCCCTGGCGGCGGTCGGCAACTTCGTCGGCGCGCACTTCGGCGCCGGTGTCGCCAAGACCGTCGGCGACGGCCTGGTCACCCTGCCGACTGGGGTGGCAAGCCTGGGAGTCGTCTTCGCCGGGGTGCTGGGAGCGATCGCCTGGAACCTGATCACCTGGTACTTCGGCCTGCCCTCGTCCTCCTCGCACGCCCTCTTCGGCGGCCTGGTCGGGGCGACCCTGCTGGCCGCCGGCGGCGTGGTGCAGTGGGCCAACATCGGCGAGAAGGTCCTCATCCCGATGGTGCTCTCGCCGCTCGTCGGCCTGCTCCTGGGCTACCTGGTGATGCTGGCGATCCTGTGGCTGTTCCGGAAGGGGCAGCCGGGCAGGCTCAACCGGGGCTTCCGCTGGGCGCAGACCGCGTCGGCGGCGGCCATGTCCGTCGGCCACGGCATGCAGGACGCCGCGAAGACGATGGGCATCGTGGTCCTCGCCCTCTACACCGGCGGCTTCCAGAGCGACAAGACGCACATCCCCGGCTGGGTGTTCTGGACCTCGGCCGCCATGCTCGCGGCGGGCACGTACGCCGGCGGCTGGCGGATCATCCGCACCCTGGGCCGCAAGATCATCGACCTCGGCCCGCCGGAGGGCTTCGCCGCCGAGACGGTCGCCAGCGCGGTGCTCTACTTCAACGCCCTGGTGCTCAAGGCGCCGATCTCCACCACCCACACGATCACCTCGGCGATCATGGGTGTGGGCGCGACCAAGCGGCTCTCCGCGGTCCGCTGGAACGTCGCCGGCAACATCGTGGTCGCCTGGATCATCACGTTCCCGGCGTCGGCGCTGATCGCCTGCCTCACGTACCTGGTGGTCCGGCCGCTCTTCGGCTGACACCCGCCGAGGGGCCCCCGGCACGCCGTGCCGGCCGGGGGCCCCTCGCCACGCGGCGGCCGCGCTGCGGGCCGGGTCCGGGCTGGTCCGGGTCTTCGGGCCGCTCCGGGCCTTCGGGCTGGTCCGGGCCTTCGGGCCGCTCCGGGCCTTCGGGCCGCTCCGGGCCTTCGGGCCGCTCCGGGCCTTCGGGTCGGGGAGGGGCCACGACCGATCGGCGCCGCTGTGGAGCTGCCCCGCCCGTGCGCCCACGTGATCCGCCACCCCGCCCGCGGTCGCGTGATCTTCCGCGCCCGGCCGCGTCATCTTCCGTGCCCCGCATGGGCGATCCTCAGTGCCCCGCCGCGTGATCTTGCGTGCCCCGCCGCGTGATCTTGCGTGCCCCGCCGCGTGATCTTGCGTGCCCCGCCTGCGCGGGCAGCTCCACAGGCGGCAGATCAGGCTCTGCCGCCTCGTCCGCCCAGCACCACCCATCCGCCGCCTCGTCCGCCCAGCACCACCCGTCCGCTCACGGGTAGTGCACGCCGATCTGGTCGCGGACGGTGTCGAGCAGGGCCATCACCTCGAGGGCGGCCGGAAGAACGGCGCCGGAATCTCGATCCGACCGGCTGTGCCGGTGATCGCGGCGACCAGCGGGGTCGCCCCGACCATGCCGCAGCTCAGCGTGGCTACCGCACCCGAGTCGTACCCGAGGACGACGCCGGTGTTCTCGTCCACTCCCTCCGGGCCGAGCCGCGCCCACGAGCGGACGTGCCGGGGCACGCCGAGCAACAGGTGGGCCAGGCTGACGGGGTAGACGCCCAGGTCGAGCAGGGCGCCGCCGCCGAGGGCCCGGGCCCGCATCCGCAGGACGAGCGGGTTGGTCCGCATCCACATCGCCTCCATGAGGAAGACGTCGCGGGCGCGGGCCGCTCGGCGAACCGCCGCGCGCTCTCCGGCGTCCGCGAGCCGACCGCCACCAGCTCCGCCCCCGGCACCAGCCGGAGGTCCTCGGCGAAGCGGCCGGCGATCTGGCCGGTGGCCAGGATGCCCCAACGTGTCATGCGCTCACGTTAGGGCGGTCGCTCGCCGGGCGGGGTGATCCACCCCTCGGGAACTAGGCTCGGCGCATGACGATCGACAGCCAGGGCTTCGCGGCCCCGCCCGCCATTGTCGAGCACGCCCGGCGGTTCCTGGCCGGGGGCGGCACGCCGGCGCCGCCGCGGGTCGCGGCGACGGTGCTGCTGCTGCGCCCGGCCGGCGCCGACTTCGAGGTGTACGTCATCCGCCGCGTCGCCGCGATGGCATTCGGCGGCGTGTACGCGTTCCCCGGCGGCGGGGTGGACGCCTCGGACTCCCAGGCCCACGTCGACTGGGCCGGCCCCGGGCCGGCATCCTGGGGTGAGCGCCTCGGCGTGGCTTCGGACGCCGCCCAGGCGGTCGTCTGCGCCGCCGCCCGGGAGGTCTTCGAGGAGGCTGGGGTGCTGCTGGCCGGCCCGGACGCGCAGACGGTGGTGGGCGACGTCAGCGGCGACGACTGGGAGGCCGCCCGGCAGGACCTGGAGGCGCGCCGGCGGGGCTTCGCCGACCTGCTCGCCGAGCGGGGTCTCACCGTCCGGTCGGACCTGCTGCTCCCGTGGAGCCGGTGGATCACCCCGGAGTTCGAGCCGCGCCGCTTCGACACGTACTTCTTCGTGGCCCTGCTGCCGGAGGGGCAGCGGACCCGGGACGTCTCCGGCGAGGCCGACCACACGGTGTGGATCCGCCCGGCGGACGCCCTGGCCCGGGCGGCGGCCGGCGAGCTGACCATGCTGCCGCCGACCCTGGTCACGCTGGCGCAGGTGGCCGCCGCCGGCGACCTGGACGGCGTGGCCCGGGCGGCAGCGGTGCGCGACGCCGCCACGCCCATCACCCCCCGGCTCGACCTGCCCGAGGACGGCGAAGCCCGCTTCGTGCTGGACTGACGTTGGGTCCGGTGATCGCTCCGTCCGCAGAAGACCTTCTGCCGGGCATCCCGCCCCGATGCCCCATGTGGTCGTGAGGCATCACGGTCTTCACGGCGGATACCGGTAGGGACAGACGCGCCGGATCTGCCGCACTGCCTGCGGCAGATCCGGACTCTCGATCGACCGTCGGACGTTACGGGATACTGCCTCAATGATCAGGTTCCGGTTCGAGCTGTACCCGCTGGACGAGGTGTCGGGTCAAGCCGCCACGCTGCCCGCGACACCCGCCGCCGCGCCCGCCGCTAAGCAGCCATCCGCTCCACGATCTTCACGGGTCGCCACCCCTGCCCGCTCGATGCGTGTTCAGCAAACTGAACACGCCGGCGTTGCTCATGGAGCGGTTCTTACCAACGCCCCGGACCGGACGAATGCGTCTTCGGCCCGATGCTGGCCTGGTTCCGGTCGGCTCATCGGCCATGATGGA